>NZ_JCALCE010000033.1:0-65994 GCF_059812195.1 Mycobacterium sp. NGS68
CCGGCGGCACCGGCGGCCAGGGCGGCGACGCGGGAGCAGGCGGTGCGGGTGGCGCCAAAGGCACCGGCGGCACATACAACGGAATCGACGGCACCACCGGCGCTGCGGGCATCGGCGGCAAGGGCGGCACCGGTGGTGCCGGGGGTGACAGCGGGGCTGGCGCCGCGGCAGCCGATGGCAGCGGCGCCACCGGCGACAAGGGCTACGCCGGCGGCCAGGGCGGGGCAGGCGGCCAGGGCGGCACCGCCGGAACAGGCGGCACCAGCGGTGACGGCGGTGATGGCGGCGTCGGCGGCAAGGGCGGTCAAGGCGGCCAAGGCGGCAGCGGCGCCAACACCACCACCGGCATCGGCGGCACCGGCGGCACCGGCGGCCAAGGCGGCGACGCAGGAGCAGGCGGCGCGGGCGGCGCCAAAGGCACCGGCGGCAAGTACAGCGGAATCGACGGCGCCACCGGCGCGGCGGGCACCGGCGGCAAGGGCGGCACCGGTGGCGCCGGCGGCCAGGGCGCGGCGGGCGGCGACGCGGCCGATCAGACCGGCGCCACCGGCGACAAGGGCTACGCCGGCGGCCAGGGCGGGGCAGGCGGCCAGGGAGGCACCGCCGGTGCAGGCGGCACCAGCGGCGACGGCGGCACAGGTGGCCAAGGCGGCAAGGGCGGCCAAGGCGGCCAAGGCGGCAGCGGCGTCGACAGCACCACAGGTGTCGGTGGCAAAGGCGGCACGGGTGGCCAGGGTGGGGATGCCGGTGCGGGCGGCGATGGCGGGCACGCCGGGACCGGCGGTAAGTACACCGGCAGCGAAGGCGCGAGCGGCACCGCGGGCACCGGCGGTAAGGGCGGCACCGGGGGTACCGGCGGCCAGGGTGCGGCGGGCGGCGACGCCGCCGATCAGACCGGCGCCACCGGCGACAAGGGTTACGCCGGTGGTCAGGGTGGTGAGGGCGGCCAGGGCGGTACCGCCGGCGCCGGCGGCACCAGCGGCGACGGCGGCACAGGTGGCCAAGGCGGCAAGGGCGGCCAAGGCGGGACCGGAGGCAGCGGCGCCAACAGCACCACCGGCGTCGGCGGCACCGGCGGCCAAGGTGGCCAGGGCGGCGACGCAGGAGCCGGCGGTGCCGGCGGCGCCAAAGGCACCGGCGGCGCACACAGCGGAATCGACGGCACGACCGGCGCCGCGGGCACTGGCGGCACTGGTGGAACCGGCGGCTCCGGCGGCCAAGGCGCCGATGGCACCAGCCAAGGCGCCGGAACAGGTCTCGACGGCACCGATGCCTACGCAGGCGGGCAAGGCGGAACCGGCGGGACGGGCGGCGACAGTGACGGCGGCACCAACGGATCCGGTGGTAAAGGCGGCTCCGGCGGTAAAGGCGGGCAAGGCGGCAACGGTGGCTCGGGAAGCGTCGACGCCACCACGGGCCTGGGTGCTGACGGCGGTGGCGGCGGGAAGGGCGGTGACGGCGGGGTCGCAGGGAACGGCGGCGCGATCGGCAGCGGCGGCCACGGCGGCAGCGCGGGATCCGCGGGCGACGGCGGTCACGGCGGCGATGGCGGCAACGGCGGGGCTGGCAGCGCCGGCACCAGTGCCACAGCGAATAGCGGCGGCAACGGCACCAACGGCTACGCCGGCGGCAAGGGCGGTGACGGCGGAGCCGGTGGCAACAGCAACGGCGGCACCAATGGCTCGGGGGGCGACGGCGGCGACGGCGGGCTGGCCGGAAGTGGCGGAAACGGCGCTGACGGCGCCGCAGGTGGCGGCTCCGGCGGGAACGGTGGTGCCGGGGGGTCAGCTGGCTCCGGCGGCGCAGCAGGAACCGGCGGTACCGGCGGCACCGCTGGCACCAACGGGATCGCCACCGATGGCGGCAAGGGCGGGAACGGCGGCAACGGAGGGACGAACAGCGCCGGGCTGGGCAATGCCGGAGGCAACGGCGGCAACGGCGGGGCTGGCGGTGATGCCGGGAAGAATGGCGCAGGCATCGCAGGTAATGCCGGCGACGGCGGCGACGCAGGAACCGGCGGCAAGGGCGGCGACGGCGGCCCACCCAGCACGGCGAGCCAACCGGGCAACGCCGGCGGCAACGGTGGTAACGCCGGCACAGCCGGAGCCGGTGGCGCTGACGGCTCGAGTGGCGGCAGCGGAGGCAACGGCGCCAACGGAGGCAATGGCGGCAAGGGCAACGACGGCGGCGTCGGCGCCGTTGGCGTGCAGGGCGGTGACGGCGGCAAGGGTGGTGACGGCGGCACCGCCAGCACAGGAGGCAAGGCTGGCAGCAGCAGCGGCCATGACGGCAAGGCAGGAACGCCTGGAGACGGCGGAAACGGCGGCAACGGCGGCACCGGCGGCAAAGGCCTCGACGGCGTCAACCCCGGAGACCCCGGAGCAAAGGGCGCAATCGGCGGTAAAGGTGGCGACGGTGGTGCGGCCGGCGGCGCCGGTGCGACCGCTGGCAACGGCGGCAACGGCGGCAACGGCGGCACGGGTGGCCTTGGCGCCAACGGCGGCAACGGCACCGACGCCCCGCTCGGCAAGGGCGGTTCCGGCGGCCAGGGTGGCAACGGCGGCGCACAAGGTGCCGGCGGCAAGGCCAACGGCGGCACCGCGGGAACGGCGGGCATCAGCGGCAACGGAGGCAACGGCGGTAACGGCGGCGTGGGCAGCACGGGCCTCGATGGCACCGGCGGCAAAGGCTACGACGGCGGGGCCGGCGGCGCCGGGGGTCAGGGCGGCGCCGGCGTACTCGGCAAGGGTGCAGGTACCGGCGGCCAGGGCGGCCAGGGCGGTGCCGGCGGCAACGGCGCGACCGGTATCGACGGCACCAAAACCGCCACCGGCGCGGGAGGTGATGGTGGCATCGCAGGAAACGGCGGCGCCGCGGGCAACGGCGGCATGGGCGGAGCTCAAGGCGGCACCGGCGGCGTTGGAGGCACCGGCGGTGCCGGCGGCACGGGTGGCGCCGGCGGCGCGGGCACAGACGGCAAGGCCTCCGGCGACGGCGGCAAAGGCGGGGACGGCGGCCGGGCGGGCGACGGCGGCGCGGGCAGCGGCACCGGGGCCGCCGGCGGCAAGGGCGGTGTCGGAGGCAACGGCGGCAACGGCGGCCAGGGCGCCTCTGCCACCGCTGGCGGCGATGGAGGCGACGGCGGTGATGGCGGCGCCGGCGCCGCGGCAGGAAAGGGAGGTACACCGGGCTCCGGCGGCGTCCAAGGGGCGTTGGGCACCGGGGGCAACGGCGGCAATGGCGGCAACGCCGGCAAGGGCGGAAGCGGCGTAAACGGCGCCCCGAACTCGGGCGCCCTCGGCACCGACGGCGGTGACGGCGGCCGAGGTGGCCGGGCCGGCGACGGCGGCAACGGAGTCGGCACGACTGGGGGTGGTAACGGCGGAATTGGCGGCAACGGCGGCGCCGGGGGCGACGCCGGTAATGGCGGCACCGGCGCGGCCGGGGCCATTGCCGGCGGCGGCACAGGCGGCAACGGCGGCGCTGCCGGTGCAGGTGGCGCGGGTGGCATCGGTGGCGGCGCGGGGGGCAACAGCGGCGACGGCGGCAAGGGTGGCAACGGCGGCAAAGGAGGTGCCGGGTCCATCGGCACCGGCGGTACGGGAGGCGCCGGCGGCCAAGGCGGTGATGGCGGTGCGTCCACGACTGGCGGCAAGGGCGGCACAGGCGGCGGTGCTGGCGGCAAGGGTGGCGTCGGCGGCGCGGCCGGCGACGGCGGCAAAGGCGGGGAAGGTGGGTTATCCACGACCGCCAACGGCGGGGCCGGAGGTGCCGGTGGAAACGCCGGCACCGGCGGCTCCGGTGGCGGAGGCGGCGCAGGCGGCAGCGGCGGGGGTACCGGCGGCGCGGCTGGCACCGGTGGTGGCGGCGGCAAGGGTGGTGACGGCGGCGGCGGGGCCCAAACCCAAAGCACGACTGCCGTCGGCGGCGCCGGTGGTAGCGCGGGCAACGGCGGCACCGGGGGCGCCGGCGGCAACGGTGGTGCCGGCGGCAGCGGCGGTGGGCTGGGCGGAGCAGCCGCCAACGGCGGCAAAGGCGGAGACGGCGGCGCGGGCGGCCTCAGCGGCGGTGGCCCGGCCAGCGGTAGTGGCGGCAACGGCGGCAACGGTGGCGCCGCCGGTACCGGTGGCTCGGCCGGCATTGGCGGCGGCACTGGCGGCGCTGGTGGCAACGGCGGCGACGGTGGGAAGGGTGGCGACGGCGCCGCGGGGCGCGGCTATCTCCTTTCCGGTGGTTCCGGCGGCAGCGGTGGCAACGGCGGCAACGGCGCCGACGCGGGCGCCGGCGGCGCGGGGGCCAAAGCAGGCATCGCGGGTAATGGCGGCAACGCCGGCAACGGCGGCAGCGGCACCAACGGCACTAATGCGGGCACCTCGGGCAGTGCGCTGGGTAACAACGGCGGCAATGGTGGCAATGGCGGTGACGGTGGCATCGGGGGCACGGGTGGTAACGGCATCGCTGGCACCACCGGTGGCGGCAATGGTGGCGCGGGTGGCAACGCCGGCAACGGGGGCACCGGCGCGAACGGCCTCAACGGCAGCGCCAGCACTTACAACGGCCAGCCCAGCGCCGGCGGCAACGGCGGTAACGGCGGCAGCGGCGGCAATGCCGGTGCCGGTGGTGCGGCCGGCGCTAATGGCGGGAAGGCCGGCGCCGCCGGCACCGTCGGCAACGGAGCCAGCGGCGGCAACGGCGGCAACGGGATCACCTCTCCGAACGGCGCGCTTGGCGGCGGCAACGGCGGCAACGGCGGCAGCGGCGGCAACGGCGCCGGCACCACCAGCGGCGGCAACGCGGGCAACGGCGGCAACGGCGGTGTGGGCGGCGACGGAAACCCCACGCCCGGTCCGAATCGGCCTGGTGGCGACGGGGCCGCCGGCGGCAACGGCGGCAACGCGGGCATAGGGGGTTCCGCCGGAGGCGCGGGTACCACGGCGGGCACGTCGGGCACCGCCGGCAACGGCGGCAACGGCGGCAACGGCGGTCTTGGCGCCGGCGCCAATGGCGGCGGCCGGGGCGGCGACGGCGGTAAGGGCGGAGCCGGAGCCGGCAGCAATACCGGCGGTAAGGGCGGCGACGGCGGTAAGGGCGGAGCCGTCGGATCCGCGACGGCGGTCGCCGGCGACGGCGGTACCGGCGGTGATGGCGGGGTCGGTGGCGCGCTTGGCGGTAAGGGTGGCGCGGGCGGCAGCGGCGGCGCCGGCGGTGACGGCTTCGTCACGGCCAATCCCAACGGTCCCACCACCGGGGCGAGCGGCGGTGGCACCGGCGGCAACGGCGGCAACGGCGGCCGCGGCGGCGACGGTCCAAACGCAACCACCCTCGGGGCGAATGGCGGCATTGCGGGGGCAGGCGGCGCGGGCGGCAACGGCGGCGCAGGAGGCATCGGCGACGGCATCGGCGGCAAAGGCGGCAACGGCGGCGGCGGGGGCACCGGCGGAACCGGCGCCGTGAGCTCGCAAAGCAGCATCCCGAGCGGAAGCGGCGGCGCGGGCGGCGACGGCGGCAAAGCCGGCTCCGGAGGCGCCGGCGGTGTTGGCGTGGGCAATCGCGGCGGCGGGGTTGGCGGCAACGCAGGCAACGGTGGCCAAGGCGGCACGGGCGGCCAAGGTGCCGACGGGGCTGCAGGTACCGCAACATCGATCGACGGCGGCCTCGCGGGAGCCGGCGGCGCCGGAGGCAAAGGCGGAGATGCCGGTGCGGCTGGCGCCCAGGGCACATCGAGTGCCAACTCGCCGAGCCCCGTGGGTCACGCGGGCAACGTCGGCGCCGCCGGTAACGGCGGCAATGGCGGACGCGGCGGCGTCGGCGGAGCCGGCTACAACAACCCGTCCGGCTCAGACGGCGTGGGCGGTGGCGGCGGCAAGGGCGGTCTCGGTGGTGCCGGCGGGGCCAGCAGCAACGGCACCGACGCCGGCGCCGGCGGTCAGGGTGGCGCGGGCGGCAAGGGCGGCGCTGCCGGCGACGCGACGGTCTTCGCCGGAAACGGCGGCGCGGGCGGCGACGGTGGTGCCGGTGGCAACGGCGGCGGAATCGGCGGCGGCGGCGGCACAGGTGGTGCCGGCGGTGACGGCGTCGTCACGAGCTTGGCCGGAAACCCTTACGTCCAGGCAAGCGGCGGCGGCACCGGGGGTAACGGCGGCAACGGCGGCCGCGGCGGCGACGGCTACTCCTATACGGATCTGCACGCCAAGGACGGCGTTAAGGGAGGAGCGGGCGGCGCCGGCGGCAACGGCGGGGCCGGCGGCATCGGCGACGGCATCGGCGGCAACGGCGGCAACGGCGGTGCTGGCGGGACCGGCGGCGCGGGCGACGGAGGCGTCACCGGGGCCCACCCGGTGTCCTCGGGCCCTAGCAACTTCCAACTCGTATACGACCCAACGCAATCCGGCGCGGGCGGTGCTGGCGGCAACGGCGGCGCCGCGGGTACCGGCGGGGCCGGGGGGGCCGGCGTGGGCAACCGCGGTGGTGGCGTGGGCGGCAACGGCGGTATCGGCGGCCTGGGCGGTGACGGCGGCCGAGGCGGCCCCGGGTTCGACGGCGGCGTCGCGGGGGTGCCCGGCGGCAACGGTGGCGGTGACGGCGGTGCGGGCGGAACCGGCGGTGCCGCCGGGGCAGCCGGGTCCGCGGGCACGACCGGTTCTCCCTCTTACTTCCCGGTCGGCCACGCGGGAGTGGACGGTACCGCAGGCAACGGCGGCAATGGCGGTGCCGGCGGCAACGGAGGAAACGGCTCTATCAATCCGTCCAATCCCGGCGGTGACGGCGGCGACGGCGGCGACGGCGGTCTGGGCGGCGCCGGTGGGGCCGGCATAAACGGGCGTGGCGGCGGAACTGGCGGCCATGGCGGAAACGGCGGGGCCGGCGGAACCGCGGGCACCAACGGCGACGCCGGCAACGGCGGCGCGGCTGGCAACGGAGGTGCGGGCGGCACGGGCGGCGGCGATGGCGGGGCTGGCGGCGTCGGCGGCAGCGGAGGTGCCGCCGGTTCCAGCGGTGCCACCGCCGGCGACGGCGGTCGTGGTGGGCTCGGCGGCGCCGGTGCCGCCGCCGTCAACACTGCCGGGGCCGGCAATGGCGGCAACGGCGGCAACGGCGGCAACGGTGGCGACAGCGGTAATGCCACTATCGCCGGTGGCGCAGGTAACGGGGCCGCGGCAGGCGACGGCGGTATCGGTGGCGCTGGCGGCGGAAGCGGCGGCAACGGCGGAATCGGCGGTAAAGGCGGTGCCGCCGGAGGTTCGGCGACTTCCGGCGGCACGGGCGGTAGCGGCGGAAACGGCGGAGTTGGCGCAGCCGGCTACAACAACACGAGCGGCGTCAGCGCCAACGGCGGCAACGGTGGCAACGGCGGCCTGGGCGGCGCCGGCGGCGCCGGCCTCAATGGGCGTGGCGGCGGAACCGGCGGCCACGGCGGGGCCGGGGCCAGCGGCGGAATCGGTGGCGACAACAGCGCTTCCGGGGCCCGAGCGGGCAACGGCGGCAACGGCGGCGCCGCCGGCAACGGTGGCATCGGGGGCAACGGCGGCGGCCACGGCGGGGATGCCGGCAACGGCGGCGCCGCCGGCAAGGCGGGTTGGGCCCTCAACGGCACCGGTGGCAACGGCGGCAACGGCGGTGCAGGCGGCACAGGTGGTGACGGCGGCGCCGGTGGCTACGTAGGTGGCGATGCCGGCAAAGGCGGCTACGGCGGCGACGCCGGGGCCGGCGGCAAAGGCCTGACGGGCGGCGCAGGCGGCAACGGCGGCGCCGCAGGCAACGGCGGCAAAGGCGGCGACGGCCAATTCGCGGGCTGGGGCGCCGACGGCGGCCAGGGCGGCGTCGGTGGCGACGGCGGCATTGGCACCGCAGGCCTCGGCGGAAACGGCGGCACGGGCGGCAGCGGGGGCGCGGGCGGCAGGGGCGGCGCGGGCGACAGCAGCCAAGGCGGCAACGGGAAGTCGGGTGGTGTAGGCGGCGACGGCGGTGCCGGCGAGTTGGGCGGCGGAACGGGCGGCGGCGGCGGTGTGGGCGGCCGCGGAGGCGACGGCGGGGACGGCGCCACGGCCGGCAGCGCGAGTTGGGGCGGCAGCGGCGGCAACGGCGGCAACGGCGGCTTCGGCGGCAACGGCACAGGGGCTAACGCGCGGGGCGGCGACGGCGCCGCCGCCGGCAACGGCGGGGGCGGCGGAAACGGCGGAAACGTCCAAGCCGGTGCCACCAGCGGGGGCGCCTCGGGCGGCGACGGTGGCACCGGCGGATATGGGGGTGCCAGTCACCACGGCGCGAACCCCGGCCACCCCGGCGGCACCGGCAAACGCGGCTCGTGGGACGGCAGCAGCAAGGGCGGGCCAGGCGGCACCGGCGGCCAGGGAGGCACCGCGGGTTGACCCAACAGTGCCGCTACCCCAGGATCGACGGCACCATCGCCTCGATGAGGTGCGGTCCGGGTTCGCTGAACGCGGCGCGCAGGGCATCGGCAAGGTCCTCGGCCGTGCCGACCCGGCGTGCGGGCACCCCCATGCCCTCTGAGATTTTGACGAAATCCATTGTAGGCCTAGACAAATCGAGGAGATCCAGCGCTTTGGGCCCCGGAGCGGATCCGGCCCCGACGCGCTGCAACTCGATCCGCAGGATGTCGTAGGCGGCGTTGTTGTAGATGACGGTGGTGACATCCAGGTTCTCCCGCGCCTGAGTCCACAAACCGGAAATCGTGTACATCGCCGAGCCGTCGGACTCGAGGCACAGCACGGGGCGATCCGGTGCCGCGACGGCGGCCCCCACCGCGGTCGGGATGCCATAGCCGATCGCCCCGCCGGTCAGCGTCAACCAGTCATGGGCGGGTGCGCCCGCGGTGGCCTGCGGCAGTAGCGGGCCCGACGTGTTCGACTCGTCGACGACGATCGCCCGTTCGGGCAACAGCGCACCGACCACATCGGCCACCGAGGCAGAAGTGAGCGGACCGCTGGGTAACGAAGGACGTGACGCCTCCGCCACCGGGGCGACCGTCCCGGGGGCCACCTCGTCGGCCAGCGCTGCCAAAGCGGCTGCGGCGCAGCCGTGTTCAGCGAGCACGTGTACCTCACACCCCGCCGGAACCAGATCGCTCGGCATACCCGGGTAGGCGAAGAACGAGACCGGCGACTTGGCGCCGGCCAGCACCAGGTGCTTGGCGCCGTCCAGCTGAGCCGCGGCGGCCTCGGCGAAGTACGCCAGCCGGTCGACGGCGGGTACGCCGGCACCTCGCTCCAGCCGGGTCGGAAAGGTCTCGCACAGCAATCGGGCGCCGGTGGCCTCGGCGATCCGCGCGGCCGCGGCCAGCCCCGGCGCCCGGGTGGCGTCGCCGCCGATCAGCAACATCGTCGGCTCCCCCGAGCGCAGCACCTCGGCCACTGGCCCGACGTCCACCGGCGCGCCAGCGGAATGGGTTGGCACGGTAGCGATCTCGCCGCCGTCGGACCAGGATGCGTCGGCCGGCAGGATCAGCGTCGCGACCTGCGAGCCCGCGCGGCTGGCCGCGATCGCCTCGGCGGCGTCGGTCGCGACGTCGGCCACGTCGGTGCTGCGGCGCACCCAGCCCGACACCGTGCCGGCGATCGCGTCGATGTCGGATTCCAGTGGGGCGTCGTACTTCTTGTGGTATGTGGCGTGGTCGCCGACGACGACCACGACCGGCACGTGGGCGCGGCGCGCGTTATGCAGGTTGGCCAGGCCGTTACCCAGGCCGGGCCCCAGATGCAGGAGCACCGCGGCCGGCCGGTCCGCGATGCGCGCGTACCCGTCGGCCGCGCCGGTGGCCACCCCCTCGAAGAGCGCCAGAACGCCCCGCATTCGCGGGACCGTGTCGAGTGCCGCGACGAAGTGCATCTCCGACGTTCCGGGGTTGGAGAAGCACACGTCGACGCCGCCGTCGACCAAGGTGTTGATCAGAGCCTGGGCGCCGTTCACGTGCTTACCTCCTCTTCTGCGAGCCCGAAGACCCGCTCTGCATTGCCGCGCAAAAAGTCGTGGCGCGCCTCGTCGGACAGTCCGAGGTCGTCGAGCCCGGCCAAGGCGTGTCCGTGGCCGATCATCGGATAGTTGGTGCCGAACAACACTTTGCGTTGTCCTGTAGCAGTTTTCATGAAGTTGACCAGTTCCGGCGGGAACCTTCGCACGGTGTAGGCGGAGGTGTCGATGTAGACGTTGTCGTGCTTGCGGGCCACGGCGACCATCTCCTCGGTCCACGGGTAGCCGACGTGCCCACACACGATGGTCAGCTCCGGGAAGTCCAGCGCCACCTGGTCGATGTAGGGAATCGGGCGCCCTGTCTCCGACGGCCGCAGCGGACCGGTGTGGCCGACCTGCGTGCAGAACGGGACGCCCAACTGCACGCATTCGGCGAACAGCGGATAGTAGCGGCGGTCGGTGGGCGGCGCGTTCCACAGCCAGGGCACCACCCGCAGGCCGACGAAGCCGCCGTCACGCACTCGGTGCCGCAACTCGGCGACGGCGGCCATCGGGCGATCCAGGTCGACGGTCGCCAGACCGGCAAACCTGTTGGGATGCAAGCTGATCCACTCGGCGACTTCGTCGTTGGACACCAAGTCCTGGCGATTGGGCCCAAGCCACGCGCTCAGCAGTCCCACGTCGACGCCGGCGCTGTCCATCGAGGCGACCGTCGCGCCGATCGGGATGTCGGTGTCCGGCATCGCGCCACCGGTCCAGCGCCGCAGCGAGGCCAACATGTCGCTGCGCAGGAATCGCTGGGTTGGATGCTGCATCCACACATCGATCGTCATCGCGCTTCGACTGTAGACGTATGCGGCCGCCTATCGGCCGGAACCTCCGGTCAGGCCCCGCTGGTCGCGTGGCTGGCGTGCACGTCATCCGCGGGCCGGGCCTCGGTCTGCTCCTTGGCCCACCGGTAATCCGGCTTACCGGCGGGTGACCGCTTCACCTCGTCGACCAGCCATAGGCTGCGCGGCACTTTGTATCCCGCGATCTCCGAGCGCACGAAGCTGTCCAGCTCGGCCAGCGTCGGCCGGGCTCCGGCGCGGGGGTGCACCACGGCGGCGACGTGCTGGCCGTACCGCGGGTCGGGCACGCCGACAACTAGAGCGTCGAACACGTCCGGGTGGCCTTTCAGCGCCGCCTCGACCTCTTCGGGGTAGATCTTCTCGCCGCCGCTGTTGATCGACACCGAGCCACGGCCCAGCATCGTGACGCTGCCGTCCTCCTCGACCAGCGCGTAGTCGCCGGGAATCGCGTAGCGCACGCCGTTAATCGTCTTGAACGTCTCCGCCGTCTTCTTCTCGTCCTTGTAGTAGCCGACGGGGATGTTGCCCTTCTTGGCGATGAAGCCGCGGACCCCCGACCCGGGCTTGACCTCGTTTCCGTCCTCGTCGAGCACGACGGTGCGATGGTCGATGGTCACGCGGGGGCCACCGGCGTGCGGGGCGTCCTTGGCGACGATGCTGGTGCCACCGAATCCGGTCTCCGACGAGCCGATGGAGTCCGTGATGACCCGGTTGGGCAGTAGGTCGAGCAGCTTCTCCTTGATGCTCGGCGAGAACAGCGCGGCGGTGCTCGCGAGCAGGAACAGCGACGACAGGTCGTAATCGTTGGCCTTCAGCAGCGCGTCGAGCAGCGGGCGCGCCATCGCGTCGCCGGTGAAGAACAGCAGGTTCACCTTGTGGTCGTGGATCGTGCGCCACACCTCGTCGGCGTTGAATTCCGGTGCCAGAACGGTGGTTTGGCCGGAGAACAGCGACATCCAGGTGGCCGACTGCGTCGCGCCGTGGATCATCGGCGGGATCGGGTAGCGGATCATCGGCGGGTTGGCGGCGGCGGCCTTGGCCAGGTCGTACTCGTCCTTGACGAATTCGCCTGTCGCAAAGTCGGTTCCGCCGAACAGCACGCGATAGATGTCCTCGTGGCGCCACATCACGCCCTTGGGGAAGCCGGTGGTGCCGCCGGTGTAGAGCAGGTAGATCGCATCGGCGCTGCGCTCGCCGAAGTCCCGCTCGGGCGAGCTGTCGGCGATTGCCTCGTAGAACTCGACGCCGCCGTAGCGCTGATAGTCGTTGTCCGAGCCGTCCTCGACGACCAGGATCGTCTTGACGTTGGGGGTGTCCGGCAGGACGTTGGCGACGCGGTCGGAGTACTGGCGCTCGTGGACCAGCGCGACCATGTCGGAGTTCTCGAAGAGGTAGCGGAGTTCGCCCTCGACGTAACGGTAGTTGACGTTGACCAGGATCGCGCCCGCCTTGACGATGCCGAGCATCGCGATGACGATCTCGATGCGGTTGCGGCAATAGAGACCGACCTTGTCGTCCTTTTGCACACCCTGGTCGATCAGGTAATGCGCGAGGCGATTGGCCTTCTCTTCGAGTTGGGCGTAGGTCAGCTTCTCATCGCCGCCGATGAGGGCTACCCGGTCTGGCACAGCGTCGATGGCGTGCTCTGCGAGGTCGGCAATATTCAGGGCCACGGCCACCAAACTAGAACGTGTTACATTTCTTGACAAGTTTCTGGCGACGACGCAGGAAGGCGAACACCGTGACGGAGCAGGACGAAGCGCCCCACGCCCTCATTGAGCAGCGCGGACACACCCTGATCGTCACGATGAACCGGCCCGAGCGGAAAAACGCACTCACTAGCGAGATGCTCTCGATCATGGTCGCGGCTTGGGACCGTGTCGACAACGATCCCGACATCCGCACCTGCATCCTGACGGGCGCCGGCGGGGCGTTCTGCGCGGGCATGGATCTGCAGCGAGCCGACAAGCAATCCCCCGGCGACTCCTTCAAGTCCGGCTATGACCCGACGCGGATCGAGGGCCTGCTCAAGGGGCGTCGGCTGACCAAACCGCTGATCGCCGCCGTGGAGGGTGCGGCGATCGCCGGCGGCACCGAGATACTGCAGGGCACCGACATCCGGGTCGCGGGCGAGAGCGCCAAGTTCGGCGTCTCCGAAGCCAAGTGGAGCCTCTATCCGATGGGGGGGTCGGCGGTGCGGCTCGTGCGCCAGATTCCGTACACCGTCGCGTGCGACATCCTGCTCACCGGGCGTCACATCACTGCGGCCGAGGCGAAGGAGTTCGGGCTGATCGGCTACGTGGTTCCCGACGGCAGCGCGCTGGACAAGGCGCTCGAGATCGCCGAGACGATCAACAACAACGGGCCGTTGGCCGTGCAGGCCATCCTCAAGACCATCCGGGAAACCGAGGGCATGCACGAGAACGACGCATTCAAACCCGACACCCAGAACGGCATTCCGGTCTTCCTGAGCGAAGACTCCAAAGAGGGCCCGCGGGCGTTCATGGAGAAGCGCAAGCCGGAGTTCAAGGGCCGCTAGCCAGCTGGCCCTGTCCCTCGGCCTCTGCCACCTCCCCCTCGGGCCACCGCGCCCCGCCCCCGCGCCGAACGTGAAACCACAGCCACTTCGCGGCCGACTTTTCGCAACCACTTCACGCTCGGCAAAGCCGTCAACCCACCGCGCCGCGCCCCCGCGCCGAACGTGAAACCACAGCCACTTTCCGGCCCGCATTTCGCAACCACTTCACGTTCGGCAAAGCCGTCAACCCACCGCGCCGCGCCCCCGCGCCGAACGTGAAACCACAGCCACTTTCCGGCCCGCATTTCGCAACCACTTCACGTTCGGCGGAGTTGTCAGACACCCGCGGCACACTGCAACACCGTGACCGAACCATTCATCGGCAGCGAAGCGATCGCACAGGGTGCGGTGTCGCCGTACCAGCTGCGAAGACGCTTTGCCAAAATCTATCCCGACGTCTATATCCCAACGGACACAGAATTTTCCGCGATACAGCGGGCTTACGCCGCCTGGCTGTGGTCGAAACGGCGCGGCGTCGTTGCCGGACAATCCGCGGCGGCGCTCCACGCGGCCAAGTGGGTAGACCCAAAGAAGCCCGCGCAGTTGCTCTACGAGAACCGTCATCCACCGAAAGGCATCATCACCTGGTCGGAGCACGCAGCGCCGGACGAGATCCAGTTGGCCGACGGCATCGCGGTCACGACACCGGCGCGCACCGCGTTCGACCTGGCCAGCCGCTATCCGCTCGGCAAGGCGGTGGCGGCCATCGATGCCCTCGACCGCGCCACCCGGCTCAACAACGCCGACGTCGAGACCCTGCTCGATCGCTACCGGGGCCACCGGAACATCAGGCGGGCGACGCACGCGCTGTCGCTCGTCGACGGCGGCGCAGAATCACCGCAAGAGACCTGGCTGCGACTTCTGGTGATCGAAGCCGGCTATCCACCGCCGCAGACCCAGATACCGGTCTACGGTCGGTACGGCGAGCTGGTCGGAATAGTTGATATGGGTTGGGAGGAAATCAAACTCGCGCTCGAATACGAGGGCGAACACCATCGGACGGCCCGCCGATTCAACGACGACATCCTGCGCTACGAGACGATGACCACCGACCTCGACTGGATCGCCATCAGGGTTACGTCCGCGGACGTGCGGGCGGGAGTCTTACGACGTCTCGCGGCGGCCTGGGCCCGACGGGGGCAACCGGCGCCTAACCGAGCGGCGCGCTCGGCGTGAACGCCACCGGCATCCGCTCCAGGCCGGACACGAAATTTGCCGGCCGCAGCGGCAGGGCGGCGTCCGACGCCAGTCGTAGGTCCGGAAGCCGCTGCAGCAGGCGCGTCTGCATGATGGACAGCTCCAGCCGCGCGAGTTGGTTGCCCAGGCAGAAGTGCGTCCCGAAGCCGAATGCGAGGTGGTTATTCGGATAGCGCGCGATATCGAAGCTCTCCGGGTTGTCGAACACCTTCTCGTCGAAGTTCGCCGACTCGAACAGCAGGATCATCTTCTCGCCCTGGTGCAGCTGGGCGCCGTGAAACTCGTTGTCGGCGACGACGGTCCGCGCCATGTTCTTCACCGGCGCGGTCCAACGCAGCATCTCTTCGATGGCATTGGGCAGCAGGTCCGGGTCCGCGATCAGCCGCCGATGCTGGTCGGGGTGCAGCAGCAGCTGCCGCGTCCCGCCGGACAGGGTGTGCCGTGTGGTTTCGTCGCCGCCGATCAACAGCAGCAGCACCTCGGTGACGATCTGGTGATCCTCCAGCCGCGACCCTTCCACCTCCGCATGCACGAGCACGCTGACCAGATCGTCCGTCGGCTCCGATTTGCGCGCCTGGATCATCTCCATCATGTAGGCGCCGTAGGCGGCGAAGGCATCGATCGAAACCTGGAAATCCTCTTGTGCCGCAGTGCTGCTCAGGAAACCGACCAGGTCGTCGGACCATTTGAGGAACATCTGCCGTTCCTCCGGGAGCACCCCCAGCATGTCGCCGATGACCGCCATCGGCAGCGGCGCGGCGAGGTCCCACACGAAGTCGCACTCGCCGCGCTCACACACCCCGTCGATCAGCGTGTCGCACAGCGCGGCGATCTTGGCTTCCTGGTCCTTGACCCGCTTGCGCGTGAAGCCGGAGTTAACGAGCTTGCGCCGCAACAGATGTTGCGGATCGTCCATCTCGATCATCATCTCGACACCCGGCTGGTCCGGCCGGATGCCGCCGGCGTTCGAGAACAGCTCGGGGTTGCGCTCCGCCTCGATGACGGCCTGGTACGACGCCGCCGCCGCCAGTCCGTTGCGGTCCCGGAAGACCGGTTCGTTCTCCCGCATCCAGCGGTAGACCGGCCGGGAGTCACCGGCGTAGAACGCGCCGTCGGTGAGGTCTACGTCCGGCCTGGTCGTCGTCATTGTCCGGCCGCCCTATCGCAATACAGGCGCGCTCGGCGTGAAGACCACGGGCATCGACTCCAGCCCGCTGACGAAGTTCGCCGGCCGCAAGGGCAACGCGGACTCGTCGGCAAGACGCAGATCCGGCAACCGCTGCAAGACCCGCGATGTCATCATGGACAGCTCCAGCCGCGCCAGCTGGTTGCCCATGCAGAAGTGAGTGCCGAAACCGAAGGCCAAGTGGCTGTTGGGGTTTCGTCGGATGTCGAAATTTTCCGGCTGGTCGAACTGCGACTCGTCGAAGTTCGCCGACTCGAACAGCAACATGATCTTCTCACCGGCCGACAACGACGTGCCGTGAAACTCCGTATCGGCCGTCAGCGTCCGGCACATGTTCTTCACCGGCGACGTCCAGCGCAGCATCTCCTCGATGGCACCGGGGAGCAACGAGGGATCCGCCACCAGATCCGCAAACTGAGAGCGGTTGCGGACCAACTGCTCGGTTCCGCCGCTCAGTGTGTGCCGGGTGGTCTCGTCGCCGCCGATCAGGATCAGCAACGTCTCCATGACGATCTCGTCGTCGGACATCCGCTGACCCTCGACCTCGGCGTTGATCAGGATGGAAAACAGGTCGTCGGTGGGCTCGGCGCGACGCTTGGCGATCATCTCCATGGTGAACGCCGTGTACGCGGCAAACGCGTCCATCACCGCCTGGAACTCCGCCGACGTCGGATCGATGTGCGACGAAAGGCCGCACACCAGGTCGTCGGACCACTTCAGCAGCATCCCCCGCTCCGAAGGCGCCACGCCCAGCATGTCGCCGATCACCGCCATCGGCAGCGGCGCGGCGATGTCACGAACGAAGTCGCATTCGCCGCGCTCGCACACCGCGTCGATGAGGGTGTCGCACAACTCCCCGATCGACGGCTCCTTGTCTTTGACCCGCTTGCGGGTGAAGCCGGCGTTGACGAGCTTGCGCCGCAACAGGTGCGCGGGGTCGTCCATGTCGATCATGTAGGGCATACCCGGCTGCTCGGGCCGGATGCCGCCGGTGGACGAGAACAGCTCGGGATTGCGCTCGGCGTCCAGGATCGCCTGATACGTTGTCGCACCGGCCAATCCGTTGCGGTCCCGAAACACCGGCTGGTGCAAGCGCATCCACCGGTACGCCTCGCGCGCCCCGACCCCGTCGGCGTAGAAATTGCCGTCGGCCAAGTCGATGTTCAGGATCGTGTCAGGAATCGTCGAAGTCATCTACAGCCTCCAGTTTTCTACGTCGACACCATACAGTTGGGCCCATGTCTGTCTCACAACACACCATCGCCGGAACCGTGCTCACCATGCCGGTGGTTATCCGCAAGGCCGATCAGCACTCCGCGATGTTCTCCGTCAACGCCGACGCCGCGCAGCGGCTCATCGATTACAGCGGTCTGCAGGTCTTCGAGTACCTGCCGGGCAGGGCGATCCTGTTGCAGCTGCTGGTCCGCTACATCGACGGCGACCTCGGCAAATACCACGAGTACGGCACCGCGTTCCTGGTAAACCCGCACGGCACCCACATCAGCGGCATCCGCCAGATGGCCAAGGCCGCCACGTTGATCCATCAGCTGCCGGTCGACCAGGAGTTCACCCTCGAGGCCGGCCGCAAGATCTGGGGTTACCCGAAGATCATGGCGGACTTCAACGTTCGCGAGGGCCGCAAGTTCGAGTTCGACGTCAGCGAGAACGGACAGCTGATCGCCGGCATCGAATTCAGCAAGGGTCTGCCCCACCCCGCGCAGCCGCCGCAAACCCTGACGACGTACTCCTGCCTGGACGGCGTGACCCGTGAGACCACCTCGCAGATGACGACGACGGGGGTGCGCACCCGGCTCGGCGGGGCCAAGATCCGCCTCGGCGATCACCCCTACGCCAAGGAACTGGCGACGCTGGGCCTGCCCAAACGGGCGTTGATGACGCAGTCGGTGGCCAACGTGGAGATGTCGTTCGGCGACGCGCGCGCAATATGAAGCCGTCCCCATCGGCCCAATCTAGAACGTGTTCTAACGGACCCGCAAGGAACCCCTAGATCAGGGTGGCAAGCTCCCTGATCTGCTCGGCATTGCGGCCGTTGACCACCATCATGGTGACGCCGGCGGCCTCCCAGACCTTCACCTGCTTACGCACGTAGTCCAGGTCGCCGACGATCGCGGCGTCGTCGACCAGCTCGTCGGGGATGATCTCGCCGGCCTTGTCCTTCTGGTTGCTGCGGAACAACTTGGTGACGTCGTCGACCACGTCGGCATAACCCATCCGCCGGTACACGTCGGCGTGGAAGTTGGTGTCCTCGGCGCCCATGCCGCCCATGTACAGGGCGAGGTAGGGCTTCATGCCCGCAAAGGCGGCCGCGCGGTCGTCGGTGATGACGATGGTCGCGGTCGCGCAGATTTCGAAGTCCTCACGGCTGCGGCGCGCACCCGGCCGGGAAAAGCCCTCGTCGAGCCACTCGTTGTAGGTGTCGGCCATCCGCGGCGTGTAGAAGATCGGCAGCCAGCCGTCGCAGATCTCGGCGGCCAGGGCGATGTTCTTCGGGCCCTCGGCGCCCAGCATGATCGGGATGTCGGCGCGCAGCGGATGGGTGATCGGCTTGAGCGGCTTGCCCAGGCCGGTCGTACCTGCACCGGTCACCGGCAGCGGATAGTGGGGGCCGCCGCTGGTCACCGGCGCCTCCCGCGCCCACACCTGGCGCAGGATGTCGATGTATTCGCGGGTGCGGGCCAGCGGCTTGGGGAACTTGGCGCCGTACCAGCCCTCCACCACCTGCGGCCCGGAGACGCCCAGCCCCAGGATGTGGCGGCCGCCGGACAGGTGGTCCAGCGTCAGCGCGGCCATTGCGCAGGCCGTCGGCGTCCGCGCGGACAGCTGCACAACCGACGTGCCCAGGCGCAGCCGTTGCGTCGCCGAGCCCCACCAGGCCAGCGGGGTGTACGCGTCGGATCCCCACGCCTCGGCGGTGAAGACGGCGTCGAATCCGGCATCCTCTGCGGCGGAGACGAGTTCCGCGTGGTTCTCCGGCGGGTTGGCACCCCAATAACCGAGTTGCAGACCGAGCTTCATGCGGAGCCTCTCCAAGACGATGTTGAAACCATTCTTAGAACCTGTTCTACTCGAAGGCGTGACAGCCAGTTCGAGCGGCCCGACCCTGATCGATCAGCATGAGCCGCCCCTCTCCGCGCCACTTACGTTGTCCTTCGACTACACCCGTTCGGTTGGTCCCACGCTCGGTAAGTTCTTCACCGCGCTGCGTGACCGGCACATTCTGGGGGTGCGCGGGTCGGATGGTCGGGTGCATGTGCCACCGGCCGAATACGACCCGGTTACCTACGAACCTCTGGGCGAGATGGTACCGGTGGCCAGTGTCGGCACCGTCGTCTCCTGGAGCTGGCAGCCCGAGCCGCTCGGCGGCGAGCCGCTGGACCGGCCGTTCGCCTGGGCGCTGATCAAGCTCGACGGCGCCGACACCCCCCTGCTGCACGCGGTCGACGCGAAGTCGCCGGACCAGATCAAGTCCGGCGACCGGGTACGCGTGCACTGGGCCGACGAGACCGTGGGCGCCATCACCGACATCGCCTACTTCGTGCCCGGCGACGAAGAAGAGCCGGCGCCAGAGACCAGCTCCGAGCAGGACCCGGTCACCATGATCGTGACGCCGGTGTCGCTGACGATCCAGCACACCGCGTCGCACGAGGAGAGCGCCTACCTGCGGGCCATCGCGCAGGGCAAGCTGATCGGCGCCAAGACCGGCGAGAACGGGAAGGTGTACTTCCCGCCGCACGGCGCCGACCCGGCCACCGGCCTGGCCACCACCGACTTCGTCGACCTGCCGGACAAGGGCATCGTGACGACGTTCGCGATCATCAACATCCCGTTCCAGGGCCAGCGCATCAAGCCTCCGTACGTCGCGGCCTACGTGCTGCTCGACGGCGCGGACATTCCGTTCCTGCACCTGGTCGCCGACATCGACGCCCACGAGGTGCGGATGGGCATGCGCGTCGAGGCGGTGTGGAAGCCCCGCGAGGAATGGGGCTACGGCATCGACAACATCGAATACTTCCGGCCCACCGGCGAACCGGACGCCGAATACGACACCTACAAGCACCACCTGTAAAGGGCTTACCTACACATGAGCGCTCGCAATGTCGCGGTGGTGGGTTTCGCCCACGCGCCGCATGTCCGCCGCACGGAGGGCACCACCAACGGCGTCGAAATGCTGATGCCGTGTTTCGCGCAACTGTACGAAGACCTGGGCATCACCAAGGCCGACATCGGCTTCTGGTGTTCGGGCTCGTCGGATTACCTTGCCGGAAGGGCATTTTCGTTCATCTCGGCGATCGACTCGATCGGCGCGGTGCCGCCCATCAACGAGTCGCACGTCGAGATGGACGCAGCGTGGGCGCTCTACGAGGCCTACATCAAGATCCTCACCGGTGAGGTCGACACCGCACTGGTGTACGGCTTCGGCAAGTCGTCCGCGGGCATTCTGCGCCAAATCCTGTCCCGCCAGACCGACCCCTACACGGTCGCGCCGCTATGGCCGGACTCGGTGTCGATGGCCGGCCTGCAGGCCCGCATCGGGCTGGACAACGGTAAGTGGACGGCCGAGCAGATGGCGCAGGTGGCTCTCGACTCGTTCGCCCAGTCCGAACGCAATGACGCCGAGAAGCCGGCCAAGAGCATCGACGAACTGCTCTCCCGGCCGTTCTTCAACGACCCGCTGCGCCGCCACGACATCGCTCCGATCACCGACGGCGCCGCCGCGATCGTGCTCGCCGCCGACGACCGCGCCCGCGAACTGCGCGAAAACCCGGCTTGGATAACGGGAATCGAGCACCGCATCGAGACACCGGCGCTGGGCCTGCGCGACCTCACCGTGTCGACGTCCACCGCGGCTTCCGCGAAGGCGGCCGGCGCCGACGGGATCGACGTCGCCGAGATCCACGCCCCCTTCACCCACCAGCACCTGATCCTTGCCGAGGCGATCGGGCTGAACGGGTCGACGAAGGTGAATCCGTCGGGCGGCGCGCTGGCGGCCAACCCGATGTTCGTCGCCGGTCTCGAGCGCATCGGCCTCGCAGCCCAACACATCTGGAACGGATCGGCGGGACGGGTGCTGGCGCACGCCACCAGCGGGCCGGCGCTGCAACAGAATCTGGTCGCGGTCATGGAAGGACAGAACTGATGGCCGGCGCAGGGGCGCATCTCGCCGCGGTACTCGGTACCGGACAAACCAAATATGTAGCGAAGCGCAAAGACGTTTCGATGAACGGCCTGGTCCGCGAGGCCATCGACCGGGCGCTGGAAGACTCCGGCTCCACCTTCGACGACATCGACGCGGTCGTCGTCGGCAAGGCACCGGACTTCTTCGAGGGCGTCATGATGCCGGAGCTGTTCATGGCCGACGCGATGGGCGCCACCGGCAAGCCGCTGATCCGGGTGCACACCGCGGGATCGGTCGGTGGGTCCACCGCCGTCGTGGCCGCCAGTCTGGTCCAGTCCGGCAAGTACCGTCGGGTGCTGGCAATGGCCTGGGAGAAGCAGTCGGAATCCAATGCCATGTGGGCGCTTTCGATTCCGATTCCGTTCATCAAGCCCGTCGGCGCCGGCGCGGGCGGGTATTTCGCCCCGCACGTACGGTCCTACATCCGGCGATCCGGCGCGCCCACGCACATTGGTGCCATGGTCGCTGTCAAGGACCGGCTCAACGGCGTACGCAACCCGTTGGCCCACCTCCACCAGCCCGACATCACCGTGGAAAAGGTGATGGAGTCGCCCATGCTGTGGGACCCGATCCGCTACGACGAGACCTGCCCGTCGTCCGACGGCGCCGCCGCCGTCGTGATCGGCAACGAGGAGATCGCCGAATCGCGGCTGGCCGACGGACATCCGGTGGCGTGGATCCACGCGACCGCGCTGCGCACCGAACCGCTCCAGTTCTCGGGCCGTGACCAGGTCAGCCCGCAGGCCAGCCGGGACGCGGCCGCCGCGTTGTGGAAGGCTGCCGGGATCACCAGCCCGATCGACGAGATCGACGCCGCCGAGATCTATGTGCCGTTCTCCTGGTTCGAACCAATGTGGTTGGAGAGCCTGGGCTTTGCCCCTGAGGGCGAAGGCTGGAAGCTCACCGAGGCCGGCGAGACCGCGATCGGGGGACGCCTACCGGTAAACCCCTCCGGCGGGGTGCTCTCGTCGAACCCGATCGGCGCGTCGGGCCTGATCCGCTTCGCCGAGGCGGCGATCCAGGTGATGGACAAGGCCGGCGACCACCAGGTCCCCAACGTCCGAAAGGCGTTGGGGCATGCCTACGGCGGCGGCTCGCAGTACTACTCGATGTGGGTGGTCGGCAAGGACAAGCCGGAGCAGGCCACCGGATGAAGTACACCCTCAGTATCGCGATGGGACCGATCGACCAGCTGACCGAATTGGCCAAAACCGCAGAGGAAGTCGGTTTCGACTCGATCGCGCTGCCGGATTCGATCTTCTATTTCGAGAAGCAGTCCGTCGACTATCCCTACACCGCGGATGGCAAGCGGATGTTCGACGAGAACACCCCGTGGGTCGACCCGCTGATCCTGGCCGGCGCCATGGGCGCGGTGACCTCGAAGCTGCGGTTCTACACCAATGTGATGAAGCTCGGGTCCCGCAACCCGCTGCTGCTGGCCCGGCAGGTCGGCTCGGTAGCGAACCTGACCAACAACCGTTTCGGCTTTGGAGTCGGAATCGGCTGGGCACCTGAAGAATTCGAATGGTGCGGGGTGCCGTATGCGCGCCGCGGCAAACGCGTCGACGAGATGATCGAGGTCATCAAGCTGGTGCTGGCCGGCGGCATGGTCGAATTTCACGGCGAGTTTTACGATTTCGACCGCCTGCAGATGAGCCCGGCACCGAGTAAGCCCGTGCCGTTCTATGTGGGTGGCCACACCGACGTCGCACTCAAGCGCGCGGCCCGCATCGGCGACGGCTGGACCAGCGCCATGATGACGCACGCGCAATTGGACGACACCATCGGCAAGCTCAAGGCATTGCTTGCCGAAAATGGCCGTGCGGAAGATTCTTTCGAGTACCAAGCCGTCTGCATGGACAAGTTCGGCGTGGACGGCCACCGCGAACTCGCCGAAATCGGGGTGACCGACTACATCACCATTCCGTGGATCTTCGACGGCCACGGCTTCGACGCGCCGCTGGACAAGAAACAGGATTCGCTGAAGCGCTTCGCCGACACCTACATCCACTCGGGGTGGCAGGACAAATGAGTCCGGCGCACGAAGCGGGCCGAAGGTCCCGTGAGGCGGTGGCAGCCCGCGACAAGGAGGCCTGGCTGGCGGTGTTCGCCGATGACGCCATCGTCGAAGACCCCATCGGCCCATCGCACTTCGATCCCGAAGGCAAGGGACACCGTGGCAAGGAAGCGATCTCGCGGTTCTGGGACCTCGCGATCGCGCCGACCGACAAGATCGAGTTCCTTTTCCGCGAAACCTACCAGTGCGGCAACGAGGAAGCCAACGTCGGGCACATCCTGATCACCGCGGGCGGCTACCAGGTCACCGCCGAGGGCGTGTTCACCTACAAAGCCAACGACGACGGGCAAATGGTGGCGCTACGTGCCTACTGGGAGCTGGCTAAGGCCACCGCGAGCGCGAAGAAGGCGTGATCGCACGCCATTCGATCAGAAGCCGCGGGTGGTGACGACCTCCTGGCCGTCGACCCGCACAACGTAGGACGCTGGACGAAATCCGCCGAACAGTCGCGGACGAACCTTCTCGATCGCAACCGTATGTCCGCGGTGGGAGACTTTCCACTCCCTTGCCAGCTGCATGCTGAAGTGTGTGGATGGGCTCAGCGGGCTTGCAAGCGTGGTTTTCTGACCGTCGATGAGGAGATACGCGTGCCCGGTCGTCGGATTCCGATGAAACCGCGCCGAGCTCTCGCCGACGTCGAATGCCAGGTCCATAGTTCCTCACTGTCGAAGTTGTCGCGGTGCCCGTCGTTTCAGACGGTCACGATTCGTGCGCCGCGCACGTATTCGACGCGGGTAGTTCCGTAGGACGTCATCGGCTCGGCCGGGTACGTGTGGCCGTGGATCAACACCCTCGGCTGGACGCGGTCCAGCCATTTCCGCAATGCATCGATTCCCACGTGCGCCGGATCCTGATGGTCGTTGACACCTCGCGGCGGGCAGTGCGTCACCAGTACATCGGCGGCACGGAGCCCCTTGACCAGCCACTTGTACTGCCACTGGGTGTACAGGATGTCGGGTGTGCCGGGCTTGTACCGAACGCAGCCCTGCAGACCGGCGAACGACACGCCGCCCACGACCGCCCGCCCCAGATGCAGGTTCTTGATCCCCAGATCCTTGAGATAGCGCCCGTCGCAATGGTTTCCGTAGACCCCAAGGGTGGGGACCGGTACCCGGTCGATTCCCTCGAGGTCGAAGCGCGTGAGATCACCAACGGTGACCACGGCATCGATCTCGTGTGCCGTCACGCACTCAGGTATCCCCATACGCAATTGCGGAGGAGTGTCGGCGATCACCAGTAGCCGCACCGGCGGTCTCCTTGTCTAGAGCCGGTCCATTTCCCGGGCCATCATCGAGTCGTCCAGGAACGAGTATCGTCGCGCCTGGTCGCGCCGCGCCACGCCACCTTCTTTCGGCGGGGAGGCAAACAAGCCCCTCATCGCGGCGAGAAGGCGGGCGCCCAGCGGCGGCCGAAGAGCGGATTGCGACAGCGCCACTGCGGTGCTGAACAGAACCTGTCGCTCGGTGATGAGCGTCGGCGTCTGCTGTGCAACGTTATTGCGCGCCAACGCTTTGTCATCCCGCGGCAGAGTTGTGGGCGAGTTAGACATGCTGATCGACCCCGATCCTTTTCGGCTGTGCTACTGAATCTTTCGTCGCAACTATCCGGCCGGCGACTTGGCGGATCCTTGGCGGATTCTGGACGGATCCTTGGATACGGTCAGCGCGATTCGGGCCCTCATGCCGTTACCTGGTAATCACCTCCCAGTACCTTCCGGGTTGCCTGAAAGGCCACATCGGACCATCGGCGGCTTGTTACGTTGCGCGCAGGCTCGAAACCTTGCTTGCTTAGCAGTCTGGCGCGCGACGCGGAGGTCCACGATGTCATTCCTAGTGACCAACCCGGCTGAGATGGCGGCGGCGACAAGGGACTTGGCGGGCATCGGTACCGCGGTCAGCGAGGCCACCCATTCGGCCGCCGCAGCGACGACGGGTGTCCTGCCACCTGCCGCCGACGAGGTGTCGGCGGCCATTGCCACAGTCTTCGCGAAGGAAGGCGTGGCCTTTCAAGCCCTGAGTGCGCAGGCGATGACGTTTCACGACCAGTTCGTCAGCACCCTGGCCGCCGCCGCTGGCTCGTACGCAAGCGTCGAAGCCGCCAACGCCTCACCCCTGCAGACCGTGGAGCAGGGTTTGTTGAACGCGGTCAACGCCCCCACCCAGGCGCTGCTCGGGCGTCCGCTGATCGGCAACGGCGCCAACGGCGTACCGGGGACCGGACAAAACGGCACCGACGGCGGGATCCTCTACGGCAACGGCGGCAACGGCGGATCGGGCGGCATAAGCGGAAAGGGCGGCAATGGTGGCAACGCCGGGCTCTTCGGCGGTACCGCCGGCAACGGCGGGACGGGCGGTGACGCGAGCCCTGCGTTCCCCATTGCCGCCGGGGCCGGGGGTGCCGGCGGCAACGCCGGCCTGTTCGGCAGTGGCGGCGCGGGCGGCAGCGGAGGGCAGTCACCCAGCAACGGAGGTGCCGGCGGAGCCGGTGGTAACGGGGGCATGCTCTACGGTCTCGGCGGCCACGGCGGAACCGGCGGCAGCAGCGGGTCCGCTCCCGGCGGTGCCGGCGGTGACGGCGGTCATGGGGGTCTGTTCGGCGCCGGCGGCACGGGTGGTGACGGTGGCATCTCGTCGTCCGGAAACGGCGGTGCCGGCGGGGGCGGGGGTGCCGGCGGGACGATCCTGGGCGCTGGCGGCTCCGGTGGTGCCGGCGGCTTTTCCATAGCCGCCAGTGGCGGCGCGGGTGGAATCGGCGGCCACGCAGGCATGATCGGTGCCGGCGGCAACGGGGGCGCCGGCGGCGCTTCGACCGGCGGCACGAACTTTGCGGGCGGCGCCGGCGGGGCAGGCGGGGGCGGCGGCACCCTGACCGGTGATGGTGGCGCCGGAGGCGGCGGCGGAGCCTCCCAAGGGACCACCGGGGGCCCCGGGGGTGTCGGCGGCATCGGTGGCGCCGCCGGTTCGTTGTCCGGCAACGGCGGGCAAGGCGGTGCAGGCGGATCCTCGCAGGGCGCCGACGGCGGAGCCGGAGGAGGCGGAGGCAAGGGCGCGGGGTTCGTCGGAAACGGTGGCACCGGCGGCAGCGGCGGACTGTCGAACGGCAACAACGGCGGCGCCGGCGGAGCCGGAGGCGGATCGGGCGCGTTCGGATCAGGGGGTGCCGGCGGTGGCGGTGGAGCGTCGTCGGCTCACGTCGGCGGCGCAGGCGGTGGCGGCGGTGCCGCCCGACTACTCGGGTTGGGGGGCACCGGCGGCGCCGGAGGGCTGGGACCTGCAGCAGGCGGCGCCGGCGGCGCGGGCGGCGCCGGGGGTCAGCTCTCTGGCGACGGCGGCACGGGTGGCGAGGGCGGCTTTGCCGGGGCGGGCCCCGGTGGCAACGGAGGAGACGGCGGAAAGGCAGGGGCCTTGGGCTCTGGCGGCGCCGGTGGCGCCGGCGGGCGGTCGAACAATCCGGGCAGCAACGGCGGCAACGGCGGCAACGGCGGCAATGCCCAGCTGGTCGGCGAGGGCGGCAACGGCGGCAACGGCGGAGCTGGGACGGTCAACGGAACACCTGGGACCGGCGGCACCGGCGGCCTCTTGTTCGGCATGCCCGGAGTGGCCGGCCTGGCGTGACCGCAGGCTAGACCGGGTCGAGCCCGGCGATGTGCCGCATCGCCAGCTCTCGGTAGGCCTGCGGGTTGACGTTGACCCACATCTCGGCGCCCGTCCCCGCGATCGGCCCTTTCACCTTGGCCGGCGCGCCCGTCACCAGCATCCCGGCCGGAATCTGCGTGCCGCCCACCACCAGGGCGCCGGCCGCAACCATGCAGCGCGCCCCGATGACCGCGCCGTCGAGCACGGTGGCGTGGTTGGCGACCAGCGCCTCGGCGCCGATGTGCGCGCCGTGGATGACGCACAGGTGCGCCACCGTCGCCCCGGGGCCGATGTCGACGGGGATGCCGGGCGGTGCGTGCAGCACGGATCCGTCTTGCACGTTGGCGCCCTCCCGCACCACGATCGGCGCGTAGTCGCCGCGCAGCACGGCGTTGTACCAAACGGACGCGCCCGCCTCCACGACGACGTCGCCGATCAGGGTCGCGGTCGGGGCGACGAATGCGGTGGGGTCGATCCGCGGTGCGCGACCTTCGAAAGCAAACAGCGGCATCAATTACATATACCGTAACGCGCATATGCCGTGGCAGGACTCGCCGCGATTGCGCTTGCCGGGCCCAAAACTGTAACGTGTTCTAGTTAGAGGCTAGCGAGTTGGAGGAAACCACGTGAGCACCGAGACAAGCGCGGTCGGTGTCCGGGAGATCGATCCCGGCGCGCTGCCGACCAGGTACGCCCGCGGCTGGCACTGCCTGGGCGTCGCGCAGGACTTCCGGGACGGGAAACCGCACTCGGTCCAGGCGTTCGGCACCAAGCTGGTGATCTTCGCCGACTCGCACGGGGACATCAAGGTTCTCGACGGGTACTGCCGGCACATGGGTGGCGACCTCTCCGAGGGCAGCATCAAGGGCGACGAGGTCGCCTGCCCGTTCCACGACTGGCGCTGGGGCGGTGACGGCCGCTGCAAGCTCGTGCCGTACGCCAAGCGCACACCCAAGACCGCGCGCACCCGGTCCTGGACGACCGACGTCCGCGGCGGCCTGCTGTTCGTCTGGCATGACCACGAGGGCAACCCGCCGGACCCCGCCGTCCGCATTCCGGACATCCCGGAGTCGCACAGCGACGAGTGGACCGACTGGCGGTGGAACAGCATCCTCATCGAAGGATCCAACTGCCGCGACATCATCGACAACGTCACCGACATGGCGCACTTCTTCTACATCCACTTCGGGTTGCCGACCTACTTCAAGAACGTCTTCGAGGGCCACATCGCCTCGCAGTATTTGCACAACGTGGGCCGGCCCGACGTGGACGATCTGGGGACCTCCTACGGTGAGGCGCATCTGGATTCGGAGGCGTCCTACTTCGGGCCGTCGTTCATGATCAACTGGCTGCACAACAGCTACGGCGGTTACAAGGCGGAGTCGATCCTGATCAACTGCCACTACCCGGTGACCCAGAATTCGTTCGTGCTGCAGTGGGGCGTCATCGTCGAAAAGCCAAAAGGCATGGACGAGAAGATGACCGACAAGCTGTCGCGGGTGTTTACCGAGGGTGTGAGCAAAGGCTTCCTGCAGGACGTCGAGATCTGGAAGCACAAGACCCGCATCGACAATCCGCTGCTGGTCGAGGAGGACGGCGCCGTCTACCAGCTACGTCGCTGGTATCAGCAGTTCTACGTGGATGCGGCGGACGTGCAGCCGGAGATGGTGGAGCGCTTCGAGATCGAGGTGGACACCACCCGCGCCAACGAGTTCTGGAACGCCGAGGTCGCGGAGAACCTGAAGGCCCGAGACTCCGAGGACGCCGAATCCCCCGCGGCAGAAGTGCCGGCGGAGCAACACTGAACGACATGTCCGACGAGCAGTCGGCAGTGCCCGACGTCGACCGGCTGGCCCGGTCGATGCTGCTGCTGCACGGTGATCACCACGATCACGACGACGCGCCCTCGAGCAACGGCGGCTCTGGATCCTGGTCGAAGTCACGAGATTTCAGCAACGATCCGCAACGCGCCGCCGCCGTTCGCGAGGCCAGCCATGCGGACCGCGAGCGTTACCTGACGGCGGGCCTGCGGCCGGTGGACTGCCGGTTCTGCCATGTCACCGTCACCGTCAAGCGGCTGGGGCCGGGGCACACCGCGGTGCAATGGACCGGCGAAGCATCGCAGCGTTGCGCGCATTTCGCGGAAGTCCGTGCCGGCGGCGGAGATACCGCCCGCACCAGGTCGTGCCCGCGGCTGAGCGACAGCATCGAGCACGCGGTCGCGGAGGGCTATCTGCAGCATCCGGACGAAGGCTAGAGCTGGACTAGAGTCCCGCGAACCGCTCCTTGACCGTCTCGACGGACAGCCCATAATCGGCCAGCGAATATGTGTGTTTGGGCGCCCGTTCCCCACTCTGGCTCTGGGTATGGCTTTCCTCCATGGCCTTTCGGGCCTCGTCGGTCAGCGTCAGACCGAAATGGCGATATATGTCGGCCACGGTGCCAAGTGGATCGGCGATCAGGTCGCGGTAGTCGACGTCGTAGAACTGGGCCGAATCATATTTTGCGCGTGCGGCATTGAACCGCTCCAGGCCGCGCGCCCAGGTATCCATCGAGTCCGCGCCGATCTGGGCGCCGACAAAATTCGTCGACCAGCCCTCGGCGGTGTGTTGGGCCAGCGAACACATCGAGGCCATGATCGTCTCGACCGGTCGGTGGGTCTGGATCACCAGCGCGTCGGGATAGGTGGCCATCAGCGCGTCGAGCGCGAAGAGGTGGCTTGGGTTCTTGAGTACCCAACGCTTTTCAACATCGTTCAGCCCGATCAACTGCAGGTTCCTACGATGCCGCCGATAGGACGGCGTCCAGTCCTGCGCGGACAGCCACTCCGCGTAGCTCGGCAGGTGCGCCAACGTCTCATAGGACACCGAATGCAGCGACTGCCGCAGCAGCTGCCAGCACTCCTCCAGCTCGTATGCGGCCATGAAGTGGAGGCCGGTGTATCCGGGGTTCTCCGCATGGTGCTGCGTGAACTGGTCATCAAGCCTGCGGTACAACGGGTTCGACTCCCACGTTTCGCGCGGCGGCCGCGGCTGCGGGAACTCGGCCAGCCACATGTGCAAGCCCTGGTGGGCTGGGTCGGCGCCGAGGAGCCGGTGCAGCGCCGTAGTGCCCGTCCGCACCAGGCCCGTAACGAAGATCGGCCGCTCGATCGGCACATCGGCATACTCCGGATACTGCTTCCAGGCCGATTCGGACAGCAGCCTGGCCACCAGAGCGCCGCGCAGGAAGAACCGGTTCATCTTGCTGCCCAACACCGTTAGGCCGGCTTCCCGCCGATACGAGTCCAACAGCACCTGCAGCGCTTCGCGGTAGTTGTCGTCGTCGGCGCCGAAATCGTCGAGCCCGGTTAGTTTGGTCGCCGATGCGTGCAGTTCGTCCACGGTCGCGATATCGGTACGTGTCCCCATCAGTTGTGGTACTCCCCGCAGTTCACGTCTAGGCACTGCCCGGTGATTCCGCTGGACAGGTCGCTGGCCATGAACAGGATCGCCGACGCCACCTCGTCCTCAGTGGGCAGGCGCTTCAGGTCGGAGTTCGCAGCGGTGGCCTGGTAGATCTGCTCCGCCGTGGTGCCGTACTTGCCGGCCTGATGGTTGAAGTAGCTCTGCAACGTCTCTCCCCAGATATAACCGGGCGCAACGGAATTGACGCGGATGCCCTTTTCGCCGAGCTCGGTGGCCAGCGATTGCGACATCGACAGCAGCGCGGACTTGGCCATCTTGTAGGCACCATACTTCGCCTGTGAGTGCCGCAGCACCATGGAGTTGACGTTGACGACGGACCCGTGCGACCCCGCCAGCGCCGGCGTGAAGCCCTGGATGAGGCGCAGCGCCCCTAGCGCGCTCAGTTCGATCGCATCACGGATGTGCTGGAAGGATGTGCCCGCCAACGGCTTCATCGACGGCACCCGGAACGCGTTGTTGATCAACACGTCAACCCTGCCGTACGCCTCCAACGCGGCGTCGACGAGGTTGTTCACCTGATCGTCCTCGGTGATGTCGGTGGGCACCGCCACCGCGCGCCGCCCGATGTCGGTGATCTGCTTGGCGACGTCGTCGAGGCGGTCCGCGCTGCGCGCCGCCAGCACCAGGTCGGCGCCGTCGCGCGCGCATCGCTGCGCCAGAGTGGTCCCAAGACCCGGGCCGACGCCGCTGATAACGACTACCTTGCGCTTAAGCATCTCGGTCACCCCAGCATCCTGGCCGCAATCTGCTGCTGGCGCAGCGCGATTCGCGCACGCCAGTCTTCTTCGGAAATCTTGTTGTCCTCGAAGTACGGCAATGCGGCCGGCACTGCGTCGAGGTCTACCAGTTCGACGGTGGGCCCGTCGGCCTCGGTGAGCTCGCGGGACACCCGCTGCCAACGGAACTGCAGGAAGCCGCGCCGGTGACCAAGTGTCTCAACCCAGTTGGTAACGCCCGGGTTCTGGTCGGCGACGACGATGCGGACCTTGCCGTCCGGATCGACTTGCGCCTGAGCGTTGTTCAGCGAAGTCTGGTGGTTGATGTAGTCCAGCGAGATGTACCACATGCTGCCCAGCTGGAAGCCCAGGTAGGGGGTACCGCTCATCGAGCTCGACGGCACCGTGATCACCAGCGCCTGATCGGGCCGCAGCTCGAAATGCCCGACGGAGGAGTACTGCGTCGCCAGCCCGCCCGGGGTCAACCGCGGCGGCACCATCGTGTTCACCGGGATCTTCAGATAGAACCACTGCGGGAACTGCAGCCACGTCTTCACTCGGTTCACAAGTTGCTTTCCCGCGGTGGCGTAACGCCTTTCGATGATCTCGCGGGTCAGCGGCGGCGGCGCGGTACCCGCGGTGTCCAGCCGCGAAATCGTCAGCGTGCCGCGCTGCGCGGACCAGTCGGCGTACACCTCGCGCATCACGAGTTGGCCCGGGCTGGTGGGCCGCAGCCGCCACTCGAAGGTGCCGTCGGGGGCGATGTCGAGTTCGCGGTCGTCGAACGCGGCCTGGCTGGCGGGCACGTTGTCGTCGGTGTACTCGCCGCCGAGCAACTGGAAGCTCAGGTCGGTGGTGGTTCCGCGGACACCAGAGACCACATAGTCGCGGTCGGCGTGTACCCAGGTGCCGAAGTAGAGGGTGTCGGGATTGTCCAGGCCCATCTTGGTGAACGGCCCGGTGCCCGACTGGAGGAAGGGGTGATCACGGTCGTAATCGAACGCCAGGTGCAGACAGCCCGCGACGCAGCCAGCGAGGTACTGCAGCCCTTCGAGCAGGTCGGCTTCGGTCTCGATGTGGGGTGCGGCGGTTACCAGCTTCTCGGCCTCCGCGATCGCCGAAGTGAGGGGTTCCGAAACGGGGGATAAAGACACGACCTAGACGCTAGAACGTGTTCTACTTTTTAGTCAACCGCGAACATTCACGCGTGTCGGCTGGTGCGTTCAGAGACGACGCCGACTCACTACGAGGTGCATTGCTGCGACAGCGTGATCAGCGACTGACGAACATCCGGATGCCGATTCAAGTAGTCGATCACGTTCGGGCCGCCACCTTCCGCCTGGGACCGGGCGGACAGCTGCGCCTTCACGTCGGGATGCCGTTTCAGGTACGAGTCGATGGACTGACCCACGGTCTTGTTGCACTGCGGATCCGCGTGGGCCACCGGCAGTGCGATCACGGTCGCGGCGGTCGCGGTAAGCAGCCCACCAGCAAGGATGCCGTACAGTCCGCGTCGGCCGGCGTTGACTGTCTTGGAAGTGCTCATGCGCGCCAGGCTACGCGCGGCAGCTATGTGTGACCTGTGAGTCCAAATCGCCGGAGATGCCCTGTCAGCGGGCCGCGGGGGCGCCGCTCTCCCGCTCGCGCTTGATCTCCAGCGCGATGTCGATCAGCTGGTCTTCCTGGCCGCCGATCAGTTTGCGCTGACCGGCCCGGTGCAATAGCTCGTGGGCCGGGACGCCGTAGCGTTCACCCTGGCGGACGGCGTGCTTGAGGAAGCTCGAGTACACCCCGGAGTAGCCCATGATCAGCGCGTTGCGATCCAGCAGACATTCGGCCGGCATGGCCGGGCGTACCACGTCCTCGGCGGCGTCGGCGATGTCGAAGAAGTCGATGCCGGTCTTGACGCCGATCTTGTCGAACACTCCGATCAGGGCCTCGACCGGCGCGTTCCCCGCACCGGCGCCGAATCGGCGCACGCTGCCGTCGATCTGCTTGGCACCCGCTCGCACCGCCTCCACGGAGTTCGCGACGCCCAGTCCCAGGTTTTCGTGCCCATGGAAACCCACCTGGGCGTCGTCGCCGAGTTCGGCGACCAGCGCGGACACCCGGTCGGCCACCCCGTCCAGAACCAGGGCGCCCGCCGAGTCGACGACGTAGACGCATTGGCAGCCCGCGTCGGCCATGATGCGGGCCTGAGCGGCCAGCTTCTCCGGCGGGATCGTGTGGGCCATCATCAGGAACCCGACGGTTTCCAGGCCCAGCTCGCGAGCCAGCCCGAAGTGCTGGATGGACACGTCGGCCTCGGTGCAGTGGGTGGCGATCCGGCAGATCGAGCCGCCGTTGTCCTGGGCCTCCTTGATGTCCTCCTTGGTGCCCACCCCGGGCAGCATCAGGAAGGCGATCTTGGCCTCTTTGGCGGTTTCGGCGGCGAGCTTGATCAGCTCCTGCTCGGGCGTCTTGGAGAAGCCGTAGTTGAACGACGAGCCGCCCAGGCCGTCGCCGTGGGTCACCTCGATCACCGGCACCCCGGCGGCATCGAGCGCCGTCACAATCGCCTGTACTTCGTCCTTGGTGAATTGATGTCGCTTGTGGTGCGATCCGTCGCGCAGCGACGTGTCGGTCATCCGGACGTCCCAGACCGGGTTGAAGAAGATGTCGTCGGTACTCATGCCTGCGCTCCTCCCGTCACGGCCAGCGTCTCCTTGGCGATCTCCTCGCCCACCTTTGTCGCCGCGGCAGTCATGATGTCGAGGTTGCCCGCATAGGGCGGCAGGTAGTCGCCCGCGCCCTCGACCTCGACGAACGTGGTGACCAACGCCTGGCCCCCGGAGTTGATGGACGGATCGTCGAACTGCGGCTCGTTGAGCAGCCGGTAACCCGGCACGTAGGTCTGCACCTCGGCCACCACCTCCCGGATGGACTTGGCGATCGCATCGCGGTCGGCGTCCTCCGGAATGGCACAGAAGATGGTGTCGCGCATGATCATCGGCGGATCGGCGGGGTTCAGGATGATGATCGCCTTGCCGCGGGTGGCGCCGCCGATGGTTTGCACGCCGCGCGACGTGGTCTTGGTGAACTCGTCGATGTTGGCCCGGGTGCCGGGGCCCGCGGAGACTGACGCCACCGACGCGACAATCTCGGCATACGGGACGTCCACCACGCGGCTCACCGCATAGACGATCGGGATCGTGGCCTGTCCCCCGCAGGTGATCATGTTGACGTTCGGGGCGTCCAAGTGTGCGCGCAGGTTGGCCGGCGGGATCACGGCCGGCCCGACGGCGGCCGGCGTCAGGTCGATGGCCCGGATTCCGGCGGCCTCGTATTTGGGCGCCGCCTCCCGATGCACGTAGGCGCTGGTCGCCTCGAAGACCAGGTCGGGCTTCTCGGACTGCTCCAGCAGCCAGTCGGCGCCCTTGTGGCTGGTCTCCAGCCCGAGCTTGCGGGCCCGCGCCAGACCTTCGCTGTCCGGGTCGATGCCCACCATCCAGCGTGGTTCCAGCCAGTCCGATCGCAGCAGCTTGTACAGCAGATCGGTGCTGATATTCCCCGATCCGACAATTGCCACGGATGCCTTAGCCGGCATGATGCTCCTCTTGATCGAAACCTATTCAATTTAGTCGCGACCCGCTTCGCCCGGCTCCGCCGCACTCGCGATCGCTCCTGTTCAAATTAGTCGCGACCCGCTTCGCCCGGCTCCGCCGCACTCGCGATCGCTCCTATTCAAACGACAGCTGGACCGCACCCAGTCCCGCAAAGTCCGCGACGAACTCGTCCCCGGGACGCGCGTCGATCGCGAAAGTGCACGATCCGGGTAACACGATGTCACCCTTTTTCAACCGCACACCAAAACTTTCCACCTTGCGGGACAACCACGCCACCGCGGTGACCGGATTGCCCAGCACCGCGTCACTGCGGCCCTCGGCGACCACCTCGCCATTGCGGGTGAGTTTCGCGTCGATCGCCTTGACGTCGATATCGGCCGGCGCCACCCGCGCCTTGCCCAGCACGAAGCCCGCCGAGGACGCGTTGTCGGCGATGGTGTCGCAGATCTTGATCTGCCAGTCCTTGATCCGGGTGTCGATGAGCTCGATCGACGGGACCAGGGCCTCGGTCGCGGCCAGCACATTTTCCTCGGTGCAATCCGCGCCCGGCAGGTCGTCGGAGAGGATGAAGCCGACCTCGACCTCCACCCGCGGAAACAGGTATCTCCCGGCCTGCACCGGAACGTCCTCGAACACCTGCATCTCGTCGAGCAGGTGCCCGTAGTCGGGCTCGTCGACGCCCATCATCTGCTGCATCACCTTGGACGACAGGCCCACCTTGTGGCCCACCACGCGGGCCCCTTCAGCCACTCGCTGCCGGATGTTGATCAGCTGGATCTCGTAGGCGTCCACGACGTCGATGTCCGGATGACCGGCCGTCAGCGGGGAGATCGGCGCACGGCTCCGCTCGGCCTCGGCCAGGTCGGCGGCCAGCCCGTCGCGGGTCGCAACACTGAGCATTTACCGAAGTCCCTTCGTCCGTGTGACCGGGCCAGTAGCGCTCGACCCGAGCAATTCTATAACGTGTTCTACATGACAGCACAGGAGTACGACGTCGTCGTGGTCGGAAGCGGCGGCGCCGGCATGGTGGCTGCCCTTACTGCCGCGCACCGAGGCCTCTCGACCTTAGTCATCGAGAAGGCCGCACACTTCGGCGGCTCGACCGCCCGTTCGGGCGGCGGCGTCTGGATTCCCAACAACGAGGTTCTCAAGCGCGCCGGCGTGCGTGACACGCCCGAGGCGGCTCGCACCTACCTGCACGGGATCATCGGCGATGTCGTTGCGCCTGAGCGCATCGACACCTACCTCGAGCGCGGGCCCGAAATGCTGTCGTTCGTACTCAAGCACGCGCCGCTGAAGATGTGCTGGGTGCCCCGCTACTCCGACTACTACCCCGAGGCGCCGGGCGGCCGGCCCGACGGCCGATCGATCGAGCCGAAGCCGTTCAACGCCCGCAAGCTCGGCGCCGACGAGGCCGGCCTCGAGCCCGCCTACGGCAAAGTTCCGCTCAATGTGGTGGTGATGCAGCAGGACTACGTCCGGCTGAACCTGCTCAAGCGCCATCCCCGCGGGATTCTGCGCAGCCTGAAGGTCGGCGGCCGCACCATGTGGGCGAAGGCGACCGGCAAGAACCTCGTCGGCATGGGCCGCGCGCTGATCGCGCCGCTGCGGATCGGGCTGCAGCAGGCCGGCGTTCCGGTGCAGCTCAACACCGCCCTCACCGACCTCTATGTCGAAGACGGCGTGGTCAGGGGCGTCTACACACGGGACACCACCGCGGCGGAATCGGCTGAGCCACAGCTGATCCGGGCCCGACGCGGAGTGATCCTCGCCTCCGGGGGTTTCGACCACAACGAGCAGATGCGGGTGAAGTACCAGCGCGCGCCGATCACCGTCGACTGGACCGTCGGCGCGAAGGCGAACACCGGCGACGGCATCCTCGCGGGCGAGAAGCTGGGTGCCGCTTTGGAGTTGATGGAGGACGCGTGGTGGATCCCGACGGTGCCCCTGGTCGGTGCGCCGTGGATCGCGCTGTCCGAGCGCAACTCGCCGGGCGCCATCATGGTCAACATGTCCGGTAAGCGGTTCATGAACGAGTCGCTGCCGTACGTCGAGGCCGGCCACAAGATGTACGGCGGCGAGCACGGCCAGGGTGCCGGACCCGCCGAGAACATCCCCGCGTGGCTGGTGTTCGACCAGCAGTACCGTGACCGTTACATCTTCGCGGGACTGCAAGCCGGGCAACGCATTCCGCGCAAGTGGATGGAGTCCGGCGTCATCATCAAGGCTGACACGCTGGAGGAGTTGGCGCAGCAAGCGGGCCTTCCCGTCGACGAATTCATGGCGACAGTGCAGCGGTTCAACGGCTTTGCGCGTTCAGGTGTCGACGACGACTTCCACCGCGGCGAGAGCGCCTATGACAGGTACTACGGCGACCCGACCAACAAGCCGAACCCCAACCTGGGTGAAATCAGTCACGCCCCGTACTACGCCGCCAAGATGGTGCCCGGGGATCTGGGCACCAAGGGCGGTATCAGCACCGACGTCCACGGCCGTGCGCTGCGCGACGACGGCAGCGTCATCGCAGGCCTCTATGCCGCAGGCAATGTGAGCGCTCCCGTGATGGGGCACACGTATCCCGGCCCCGGCGGCACCATCGGTCCGGCGATGACATTCGGTTACTTGGCCGCGCTGCACATAGCGGGATCAGAAACGGGAGACGCCTGACATGCCCATCGACGTCGACGTCGCGCTGGCCGCGGAGCTGGAACCGATCGAATTCTCCTGGGCCAGTAGCGACATCCAGCTCTACCACCTGGCGCTGGGTGCCGGGGCGGACCCGATGGATCCTCGCGAACTGCGCTACCTGATCGACGACACCCCGCAGGTGCTGCCGACCTTCGGCAACGTGGCGGCCAGCTTCCACATGACCACACCGCCGGCCGTCCAGTTCCCCGGCATCGACATCGAGCTCGCCAAGGTGCTGCACGCTTCCGAGCGAGTGGAAGTGCCTGCGCCGCTACCCCCTTCGGGTTCGGCAACGGCCGTCACCCGGTTCACCGATATTTGGGACAAGGGCAAGGCCGCGGTGATCTGGAGCGAGACGCGGGTGACCACCCCCGACGGAACGCTGCTGTGGACGCAGAAGCGGTCGATCTTTGCGCGCGGAGAAGGCGGGTTCGGTGGCGATCGGGGGCCGTCCTCGTCGGACGGTGCGCCTGACCGGGCCCCGGACGTACAGGTCGACGTGCCGATTCTGCCCCAGCAGGCGCTGCTGTACCGGTTGTGCGGCGACCGCAACCCGCTGCACTCGGACCCGCAGTTCGCCTCTGCCGCCGGGTTTCCGCGGCCCATCCTGCACGGCCTGTGCAGCTACGGCATGACCTGCAAGGCGATCACCGACGTCCTCTTGGACGGCGATGCCACCGCGGTGGCCGCCTATGGAGCCCGCTTCTCCGGCGTCGCATTCCCCGGCGAGACGCTGCAGGTCAACATCTGGAAGGACGACGGCCGTTTCGTCGCCACCGTTGTCGCGCCGTCGCGTGACAACGCCGTCGTGCTGAGTGCCGTCGAGCTGGTCCCGGCTTAGAACCCTTCCCGGCCCCCTTCTGTCGCCGGCGCGCGGCCAGCCGCACGATCGATAATCCCGGGCTGACGTCTTGCTCGAATCTGCGATGCAGTCTACATTAGCCTCTGTGTCACCAGGTGATGAATGGTCGCGTTGCCCGGGGACCAACCGGTGAATGGGTCACCGATGCAGCGAGTTTCGGTCGGACGCCGACTCAGCCGACGCTGGATGTTGATCGTCGCCGTGGTAGTCGTGGCGCTGGCCGGCTTCGCGGTGTATCGCCTACACGGCCTCTTCGCCTCCCAAGATGTCACGTCAACACCTCGCGGCCTCGGTAGCGACGCCGCTCCGTTCAACCCCAAGCGGGTGGTCATCGAGGTCTTTGGCCCGCCGGACACGCTGGCAACCATCACTTACCTGGACGTGAACGCCCAACCTCAGCGAGCCGATGCCGTCTCCCTGCCCTGGGCCTACGACACGACCACCACCCAACCGGCGGTGTTCGTCAGCGTGTCCGCTCAGGGCAACCGCGACTGGATCGGCTGCCGGATCAACATTGACAACGAGGTCAAGGACGAGAGAACGGTGAACCAATTGCACGCCTTCACCTACTGCCTGGACAAGTCCGGATGAGCATCCCCGGCGTCTCGAGACACTCGGTCCCGGATTTCATCCGCCGGTTCTCCGTGCTCATCGCGTTCTTCTGGCTCGGCCTGGCGGTAGTCACGAACGTCTTTGTGCCGCAGTTGGAAAAGGTCGCCCAGGCGCACAATGTGTCGCTGAGTCCCCGCGATGCGCCGTCGCTGCAGGCCAGCAAACGGATCGGCAAGGTATTCCAGGAATTTGATTCCGACAGCGCGGCGATGATCGTGCTGGAGGGGGATCGACCGCTCGGCGCCGACGCGCACCACTACTACGACGGCTTGGTCGAAAAGCTGAGCCAAGACACCAAGCATGTCCAGCACATTCAGAATTTCTGGGGGGACCCGCTGACGGCGGCCGGCTCTCAGAGTTCCGACGGCAAGGCGGCGTTGGTGCAGGTCTACCTCGCCGGTAATCAGGGCGAGTCGTTGGCCAACCAATCCGTCGATTCGGTGCGCAACATCGTCAACAACTCGTCGCCGCCGACGGGCGTCAAGGTCTATGTCACGGGTCCCGCGCCGCTGGTGACCGACCAGTTCGAGGTGGGCGGTAAAGGCACCCTCAAAACCACGCTGATCACCATCGGGGTGATCTTGATGATGCTGATTTGGATCTACCGGCGCGTCAGCACCGCGGCCCTGGTGCTCTTCACCGTCATGGTCGAATTGACCGCTTCCCGCGGAGTCGTCGCCGTGCTCGCGAACGCCGGCATCATCGAACTCTCGACGTACTCGACCAATCTGCTGACGCTTCTCGTCATCGCCGCCGGCACCGATTACGCGATCTTCATTCTCGGCCGCTTTCACGAGGCGCGTTACGCCGGGCAGGATCGCATATCGGCGTTCGAGACGATGTACCGCGGGACCGCGCATATCATCCTCGGCTCGGGCCTGACGATTGCCGGCGCAGTCTTCTGCCTCACCTTCACGCGGCTGCCGTATTTCCAGAGCCTCGGCATTCCCGCGGCATCGGGCGTCCTCATCGCAGTGGTGGCGGCACTGACGCTGGCACCCGCCATGCTGGTCATCGGTCGGCATTTCGGCCTGCTCGAACCCAACCGCCAGATCAGTACACGGCGGTGGCGGCGTATCGGCACGGCGATCGTGCGCTGGCCCGGTCCCATTTTGCTGGTGACCATCGCCGTGGCCCTCATCGGTCTTCTGGCCCTGCCGGGGTACAAGACGAGCTACGACGCCCGCCCCTACATGCCGGCCAGTGCACCGGCCAATGTCGGTTATGCGGCTGCTGAGCACCACTTTTCGCAGGCGCGACTCAATCCCGAACTGTTGATGATCGAAGCCGACCACGATCTGCGTAACTCCACCAGCATGATCCTGCTCGAGCGTGTTGCCAAGGCGATATTCCATACCGACGGCATCGCCGAAGTGCAATCGATTACCCGCCCGCTGGGCACGCCACTGGATCACTCGTCGATCCCTTTTCAGATCAGCGCGGGAAGTGCGTCTCAGATCAACAATCTGCCCTTTCAGCAGTCCCAAAGCGCCGACCTGCTCAAGCAGGTCGCCGTGATCAACAATTCGATAGACATTCTGCGGCAGCAGTATTCGCTGCAACAGCAGTCCAGCGCCGTCACGGACGAGCAGGCGAAGGCATTCCAGCGGACGGTCGCCATCGCCAAAGACCTGCGCGACAAGATCGCCAACTTCGACGACTTCTTCCGGCCGATCCGCAGTTATTTCTATTGGGAGAAACACTGTTTCGACATACCGATCTGCGCCACGTTGCGGTCGTTGTTCGACGCCCTCGACGGCATCGACGCGCTGACCGACGAACTGAACAGCGTCTCGGGCAGCATTGCCAAGCTGGACGCGCTGCAGCCGAAACTGCTTGCGCTGATACCGCCTCAGATCGCAAACCAGGAAACCAACCGTGATCTGACACTGACGAATTACGCCACGAACTCCGGCCTGAACAACCAAGCGGCAGAGGCACTCAAGAACGCGACCGCCCTCGGTCAGGCATTTGACGCGTCGAAAACCGACGACTCTTTTTATCTGCCGCCGGAAGCGTTCACCAACCCCGAATTCCTACGGGGCCTGAAGTTGTTCCTGTCGCCGGACGGCAAGGCCGCCCGCATGATCATCACCCACGACGGTGATCCAGCGACTCCCCAAGGTATTTCGCACATCAACGCCATCAGGCACGCGGCGCAGGAAGCCGTCAAGGGCACGCCCCTGGCCGGATCGAAGATCTACCTTGCCGGCACCGCGGCCACCTACAAGGACATCCAGGATGGTGCCAAATACGACCTCATGATCGCCGGAATCGCTGCGCTCACCCTCATTCTGCTGGTCATGATGGCCATCACCCGGAGCGTGGTCGCGGCGTTGGTCATCGTAGGCACGGTGGCGCTGTCGCTGGGCGCATCGTTCGGGCTCTCCGTGCTGATCTGGCAGGATATCCTCGGCATCCAGCTCTACTGGATCGTGTTGGCGCTGGCCGTAATCCTGCTGTTGGCGGTGGGCTCGGACTACAACCTGCTGTTGATCTCGCGGTTCAAGGAAGAGATCGGCGCCGGCCTGAAGACCGGCATCATCCGGTCGATGGCAGGCTCCGGTGCGGTGGTGACGTCGGCCGGTCTAGTGTTCGCGGCGACCATGGCCTCATTTGTGTTCGCGGACTTGCGGATCCTCGGTCAGATCGGGACCACGATCGCCCTGGGCCTGCTGTTCGACACGCTGATCGTGCGGTCGTTCATGACGCCAGCCATCGCGGCGCTGATCGGGCGATGGTTCTGGTGGCCGCTGAGAGTCCGACCGCGGCCCGCCAGTCAAATGCTGCAGCCCTATGGGTCACGCCAAGCGGTTCGCCAACTGCTGCTGTGGGAGGACGACGACCCAGTGGCACCCGGATCCCAGGCACGCACGGCGCCGGTCGCCAGCGGCCCGCGTAACTGAGAGGGCGCAAGTCGATTTCGACGAAAGCGAAGGAGCAACCGTGAATCCCGGACTTTGGGGGTACCTCACCATCCTTGCCGCGATATCGGCAGTGATCTGCGCGGCATGCGTATTCGTCTATATCGGAAGGTTAGAGAATCGAACGCCCGCATCGATGGGCGAGAAAGTCGGCGCCCATAAGGCGGTCCTGGCCAAATTGCGCAATCGCGAACCCCTGACACAGGACGAGGTCGACTACGCAAGTGAACTGGTCGCCGACGCCCGATCACCGCTTGCCTATGCGATACCCGCCACCCTGTGCTCTGCGGGACTTTTCTACGTGGTCGGCTGCCTCTACGAGCTCCACGTCTACGGCGGAAACCCCTCCTTCCGAACGTTTATCGGGGGACTCCCCGTGCTGGGCTCCATCAACATATTCGCCCAGCTGCGCCGAGTCGCTCGACTGAACAAACGGCTGAAGAGCGCCCCGATCGATTCCATGCACAGCGAGCGCTGACGGGACTGCGCTGTGATAACTCATCCCCCGGTCGCCCCGGAATTGATCGAGGCCGCGGTACGAGCCGCCGAAGCCTTGGGCCGCGACATCGCCGAAGTTCCTGTCAGCGCCATCGCCGACGAAGCCAACATCTCCCGAAGTACGTTGCTGCGCAGACTTGGCGGATCACGCAGCTCTCTGGATGCCGCTGTTCGCGCCGCCGGGATCGATCCCGGTGGTCGCCCCCCGGTTCGCGTGCGTGCGGTCGCCGCAGCCGCAGCGCTGGTCAGTGAAAACGGTTTGACAGCGGCCACACTCGAGGCAATCGCCGAGCGCGCAGAGTGCTCGGTGTTCAGCCTGCACGCCGCGTTCGGGGGGCGCGACGAACTCATGCGCGCCGTGTTCGACGAGTTCAGTCCGATCGGCGACATCGAAGAGTATCTGGCTCGGGCGCATGGCGATCTTTCCACCGTGGTGCACGGCTTCTACCGCACCGTCGCCAACGCGCTAAACCGCGAACCCCGGGTCACCCCAGCTGTTTTCGCCGAGGTGTTCTCGCGACCGACCAGCACTGCGGTGCAGTCACTCGCCCGCTACACGGTACCGCGGATGTTCGGCACGCTCGGGGCTTGGTTCGATGCCGAAATCCAAGCAGGACGCATCCGCGAGCAACCGGTCATGGTGCTGGCCCACTATCTGCTGGGACCGATCATGATCCATATGCTGATGCGCCCTGCCTTCCCCGATGTTCCCGGGCTCGCCCTGCCAGACGTCGACGACGTCTGTGAGGCCTTCGCCGCCAACTTCATTCGGGCTGTGGCAACGCCGCTCGCCGAGGTTAGCCCAGGATCAGACCAGATGTAGGCACACCCGTACCTGCAGTGACCAAAACGTGCTCCACATCGGGCACCGGGTTCACCGAGGTGCCACGCAATTGCCGCACGCCTTCGGCGATGCCGTTCATCCCGTGGATGTATGCCTCGCCGAGTTGGCCGCCGTGGGTGTTGATCGGCAGCCGCCCGCCCACCTCGACGGCGCCGTCGGCGATGAAGTCCTTGGCCTCACCCTTGCCGCAAAATCCCAACTCCTCCAACTGAATCAGGGTGAACGGCGTGAAGTGGTCGTAGAGCACCGCGGTCTGAATATCGCTGGGCGACAGGCCGGACTGCTGCCATAACTGCCGGCCCACCAGGCCCATCTCCGGCAGGCCCAGTTCCGGCCGGTAGTAGCTGACCATTGTGTACTGGTCGGGGCTGGAGCCCTGCGCCGCCGCCTCGATGACGGCCGGACGCTGCTTGAGGTCGCGGGCGCGCTCGGCCGATGTCACCACGATCGCGACCGCGCCGTCGGTCTCCTGGCAGCAGTCCAGCAGGCGCAACGGCTCGGCGATCCATCGCGAATTCTGGTGATCCTCAATGGTGATCGGCTTCTCGTAGAAGTAGGCCTTCGGGTTCTTCGCGGCGTGCTTGCGGTCGGCCACCGAGATGGCACCGAAATCGCGGCTCGTCGCGCCGGACAGGTGCATGTACCGCTGCGCGATCATGGCTACCTGTGCCGCCGGCGTCGACAGCCCGTGCGGATACGAGAAGGAGTTGTCCGCCGCGGTCGAATCCGCCTGCACGCCGGCGCTTCCCGCCAACCGGGTTTGCACCTGGCCGAATCGCATGCCGGACCGCTCGTTGAACGCTCGGTAGGCCACTACGATGTCGGCCACCCCGGTCGCGACGGCGATCGCCGCCTGCTGCACGGTCGCGCACGCTGCACCGCCGCCATAACCGATCTGCGAGAAGAACTTCAGCTCACCGATGCCGACGGCCCGCGCCACCGCCGTCTCGTTGTTGGTGTCCATCGTGAACGTGGTCAGCCCGTCGACGTCGGACGGGCTCAGTCCGGCGTCGTCCAATGCATCCCGCACCGCCTCGGCCGCGAGCCGCAGCTCGCTGCGCCCGGAGTCCTTGGAGAAGTCGGTGGCGCCGATCCCGACGATCGCAGCCTTGCCGGATAGCACTAGGAACCCCCGATCGTGAGCGTCACGTTCGCAATGACGTGATCACCAAGGCTGTTGCGGCCGAATACCTTCAACGTGATCAGACCGTCCTCGACCGCGGTCACCTCGCCGGAGAAGGTGACGGTGTCGTAGGCGTACCACGGCACACCGAGCCGCAGGCCGATCGACTTGATCAACGCCGTGGGGCCCGCCCAGTCGGTGACGTAGCGCTGCACCAGCCCGGTGTCGGTGAGGATGTTGACGAAGATGTCCTTGGATCCCTTGGCCTGCGCCAGATCCCGGTCATGGTGCACATCCTGGAAGTCTCTGGTGGCCAGTGCCGTCGAGATGATGAACGTCGGTGAGCCGTGTAGCTTCAGCTCAGGCAGCTGCAGACCCACTTCCACCACCGGCGCGCTCATGCGTCAGGCTCCCATGCGTAGAGGCTCCACTCCGGGCCGGTCGCACCATCCGGAAAGTCGATATAGGTTGCGCGGACCGGCATTCCGATCTTCACTTCGGAGTGGTCAGAGCCGCGTAGCTCGCCGAGCATGCGAACGCCCTCGGCCAATTCGACCAACGCGATCACGAACGGCAGCGTCCGGCCGGGGACCTTCGGCGCGTGATGCACGACGAAGCTGAACACCGTGCCGCGCCCGCTGGCCACCACATAGTCGATAGGCGTGGCAGGGTCCTGCCACAGCGCCGGCACCGGCGGATGCTGCAGGCTGCCGTCGGCGAGCCGCTGGATGCGCAACTCGTGTGCCCGGATGCCCTCCCAAAAGAAGGCGGTGTCACGCGACACCGCCGGCCGCATCAGGGCGTCGGCGTCCAGGTCGTCCGGGACCGACCCGGCGCCGTCGGCCTCGCGTGGCTTGAATTTCAGGATGCGCCACGCCATCTCGGCGACCTCTTCGTCGCCGACCCGCCAGGTGATGTGCTGGTTGATGAACCAGCCCTCCCCAAGCCCGGTCTGCTTCGGGCCGACCACGTCGCGCATCTCCGAGGCGACGGTGACCTGCTCGCCGGGCTGCAGGTAACGGTGGTAGGTCTGCTCGCAATTGGTCGCGACCACCCCGATGTAACCGGCGTCGTCGAACAGCTGCATGATCGGTCCCATGGGGTCGTCGTCCGGACGCTCCCCGCCCAGCCCGAACATCGTCCACACCTGGATCATGGCCGGCGGCGCGACGATTCCGGGGTGACCGGCCGCCTTGGCCGCGGCCTCGTCGATGTAGATCGGGTTGGCGTCGCCCAGGGCTTCCACCCAGTTTCTGATCGTCGGCTGGTTCACCGGATCCCGGGCGTCGCGCGGCTTGGCGACGACGGTGGCCGTGATCTCCGCGACGGCCTGTCGGATAGCGTCCGCGTCGGTCATCGAGGCACCCTCGGCACCTTGAGCCCCGACGCGGCGATCATCTCCCGCATGACCTCGTTGACTCCCCCGCCGAAGGTGATCACGAGGTTGCGTTTGGTCTGCGAGTCCAGCCACTCCAACAGCTCCGCGGTGTCCGCGTCGGCCGGGTTGCCGTACCTACCGACGATCTCCTCGGCGAGTCGGCCGATGTACTGAATACGCTCGGTGCCAAAGACTTTCGTCGACGCGGCATCGGCCACGTTGATGTCCTCACCGGCGGCGGCGACCTGCCAGTTCAGCAGTTCGTTGATGCGCCACATCGAGTAGATCTCGCCCAGCGCCCGCTTGACGTCCCGGTGATCGATCGGGGTGACGCCGTCGCTGCCCGGCTTGGAGGCCCAGTCGTGCAACCGGTCGTAGATTCCGGCGGTGCGGCCGGCGGGACCGAGCATCACCCGCTCGTTGTTGAGCTGCGTCGTGATCAACCGCCAGCCACCGTTCTCCTCGCCGACCAGCATGTCGGCAGGCACGCGGACGTCGTTGTAGTAGGTGGCGTTGGTGTGGTGGGCGCCGTCGGACAGGATGATCGGCGTCCACGAGTAGCCGGGGTCCTTGGTGTCGACGATCAGAATCGAAATGCCCTTGTGTTTCACGGCTTCGGGGTCGGTACGGCAGGCCAGCCAGATGTAGTCGGCATCGTGGGCACCGGTGGTGAAGATCTTCTGGCCGTTGACGATGTACTCGTCGCCCTGCCGTACCGCGGTGGTCCGCAGCGAGGCCAGGTCAGTGCCCGCCTCCGGTTCGGTGTAGCCGATCGCGAAGTGCACCTCGCCCGCCAGGATCGCCGGCAGGAACTTCTTTTTCTGCAGCTCGCTGCCGAACTGCTGCAGGGTCGGACCGACGGTCTGCAGCGTCACCGCCGGCAACGGCACATCGGCGCGATGCGCCTCGTTGACGAATATGGACTGTTCGATGGAGCCAAAGCCCAACCCGCCAAACTCCTTTGGCCAGCCGACACCCAGCTTGCCGTCCTGGCCCATCCTGCGGATCACCGCGCGGTAGGCCTCGTTGTGCCGGTCGGACTCCATCGCCTTCGCCTCGTCGGACGAAATCAGTTTGGCGAAGTATTCCCGTAACTCCGCCTGCAGCTGGCGCTGCTCCGGCGTCAAGTCGATGAACATTACGGCGCTCCTACGAGGCTGTCTTGGTGGCGACCCGCTGCGCCCGGCTTCGCCGCGCTTGCGGTCGCCACAAGGTCGAGACGGTGCGAAGACCCACCCAACAGCCGGGCCAGGTCCTTGATCGTCGAGTAGTACCGGTGCATCGGATAGGTGATGTCCATGCCCATACCGCCGTGCAGGTGGTGGCAGATCTGCATCACCGGCGGCGCCTGCGACGTCACCCAGTACCCGAGAACATCGAGGTCGGTGGTCGCGTCCCGGCCTTCGGCCAGCTCCCAGATCACCGCCTTCGCCGCCAAATCGATGGTGCGCGAAGCGATGTAGACCTCGGCCAGTTGCGCGGCCACCGTCTGGAACGTCGATAAGGGCTTGCCGAACTGCTTGCGCCCGGCCACGTAGTCCGCCGTCAGTCGCAGCGCCCCGGCCACCAGCCCGTCGGTGTAGGCACCGATCATGGCCAGCGCCAGCTGATTCACTCGCACCGCAGACGCTCCGGCCAGCACGTCAGAGTCGGAGACGGTGACGTCGGCGAACGTCACCGTGTACTCGTCGGAACCGTTCGACGTCGGCGTCCGAACCACCCGCACGCCGTCGGCCTTTGGCGACACCATCACGACCGCACTGTCGGTCGTCACCAAAATCCAGTCAGCGGAATCCGCATATCCGACACCGACTTTGACGCCCGAGAGTCGGCCTTCGTCCAACGCCACCGACGGCTTGTCCGGCAGGGCCCGACCCGGCTCGTTGAGCGCCGCGGTCAGCACGCCGCCTTTCGCGACACCAGCCAGGAAGCGATCCTGTTGCTCGTCCGATGCCAGGTCCAGCAGCGGTACCACGCCGAAGCCGAGGGTGGTCAGGGCCGGCGTGATCGCGCCGTGGCGCCCCACCTCGGTCAGCACCGTGCCGACCTCGGACAGGCCCACCCCGTCGCCACCGAGGCGTTCCGGCACGGCCAGTGCCGCCACACCGCCGTCGATCAGGGCCCGCCAGCTCAGCTCCTTACCCAGGACCGAGGTGACGACGTCGGCGACGGCCCGTTGCTCCTCTGAGAGTTCGAAATCCATATCAATGATCCACCGGGCACTTGCCGGTGTAGTCGACCTGCCAGTGCTTGATGCCGTTGAGCCATCCGGACCGCAGCCGCTGCGGGTCCGAAAGCGGCTTCAGGTCGGGCATGTTGTCGGCGATGGCGTTGAAGATCAGGTTGATCGTCATCCGCGCCAGGTTGGCGCCGATGCAGTAGTGCGCGCCGGTCCCGCCGAAGCCGACGTGCGGGTTGGGACTGCGCATGATGTCGAATTTCTGCGGGTTTTCGAAGGCCTCTTCGTCGAAGTTGGCCGACCGGTAGAACATCAGCACCCGGTCGCCCTTCTTGATCTTGACGCCGGACAGCTCGTAGTCCTCCAGCGCGGTGCGCTGGAAGGTGGTAACCGGGGTGGCCCACCGGACGATCTCGTCGGCGGCCGTCTCCGGACGCTCCTTCTTGTACAGCTCCCACTGCTCGGGGTTCTCCGAGAACGCGATCATCCCGTGCGTGATCGAGTTGCGGGTGGTCTCGTTGCCCGCCACCGCGAGCATCACCACGAAGAAGCCGAATTCGTCGTCGGAGAGCTTTTCGCCGTCGATGTCGGCTTCGATCAGCTGGGTGACGATGTCCTCGCCGGGATTCTGGGCCCGGTCTTCGGCCATCTTCATCGCGTACATGATCAGTTCCGCCGACGACATCTTCGGGTCGATGTGCGCGAACTCGGGGTCGTCGGTCCCGGTCATCTCGTTGGACCAGTCGAACAGCTTGCCGCGGTCCTCCTGCGGCACACCGAGCAAACCGGCGATCGCCTGCAGGGGCAGCTCGCACGACACCTGCTCGACGAAATCACCCGAACCCGCGGCGGCCGCCTCCTCGGCGATCTTCTGGGCGCGGACCCGCAGCTCGTCCTCCAGGCGTCCGACGGCCCGGGGGGTGAAGCCGCGGGAGATGATCTTGCGCAGGCGCGTGTGGTGCGGCGCGTCCATGTTCAGCATGACGAACCGCTGCACCTCGATGTCCTCGCGCTTCATGTCATTGCTGAACCGGGGGATCACGCCGTTTTCGTAGCTGGAGAAGATGTCGCTGCGACGGGACACCTCCTTGACGTCGTTGAGCTTGGTGACCGCCCAATAGCCGCCGTCGTGGAAGCCGCCGCCCTCGCCGGGAGCCTGCTCATTCCACCAGACCGGGGCGGTGGCCCGCACCTGCGCGAACTCCTCGACCGGCACTCGCTCGGCGTAGATGTCGGGGTCGGTGAAGTCGAACCCGGGTGGAAGATTGGGGCTGGACACGCTACTTCTCCTTAAGCTGCAGTCGTCAGTGACCGGTGCTGCTGTGACCGATGGATCACTAGCTCTCCTAGTGAGGCAATGATGCCAGTAAAACATGCCGTAACCGCAGCACAAAAGGGGCGGTCGCGTCGACGGAGCATCCTCGCTTGTCATAGTAATGAAACGTGTTCTAGCCTGGCCCCATGGGTAACCCGGTAATCGTCGAAGCCACCCGCAGCCCGATCGGCAAGCGCATGGGATGGCTATCAGGACTGCATGCCACGGAACTGCTCGGGGCCGTGCAGAAGGCGCTGGTCGATAAGGCCGGCATCGACGCGGGCGACGTCGAACAGGTTATCGGCGGCTGCGTGACGCAGTTCGGCGAGCAGTCCAACAACATCACCCGGGTGAGCTGGCTGGTCGCCGGGCTACCCGAACACGTCGGCGCCATGACCGTGGACTGCCAGTGCGGCAGCGGTCAGCAGGCCAACGGTCTGGTCGCCGGGCTGATCGCGGCGGGTGCCATCGACATCGGCATCGCGTGCGGAATCGAGGCCATGAGCCGCGTCGGGCTCGGCGCCAATGCGGGTCCCGACCGCAGCATCCTGCGGCCCGCGTCCTGGGACATCGACCTGCCCGACCAGTTCACCGCCGCCGAGCGGATCGCCAAGCGCCGCGGCATCATCCGCGAGGACATCGACCAGTTCGGCTTCGACTCGCAGCGCAAAGCAAAGCAGGCATGGGCCGAGGGTCGCTTCGACCGGGAGATCAGCCCGATCGAGGCGCCGGTGCTCGACGAAAACAAGCAACCCACCGCCGAACGCGCCCCCGTCACGCGCGACCAAGGTCTGCGCGACACCACGCTGGAAGGTCTTAGCCAGCTCAAGCCGGTGCTGGAGGGCGGCATCCACACCGCCGGAACGTCGTCGCAGATCTCTGACGGCGCCGCCGCGGTGCTCTGGATGGACGAGGACAAGGCCAAGGCGCTGGGCCTGCGGCCGCGCGCCCGCATCGTCAGCCAGGCGCTGGTCGGCGCCGAGCCGTACTACCACCTCGACGGGCCGGTGCAGTCGACGGCGAAGGTGCTGGAGAAGGCCGGGATGAAGATCGGTGACATCGACATCACCGAAATCAACGAGGCGTTCGCATCCGTGGTGCTGTCCTGGGCGCGGGTCCACGAACCCGACATGGATCGGGTCAACGTCAACGGCGGCGCGATCGCGTTGGGCCACCCGGTCGGCTCGACCGGCAGCCGCCTGATCACCACCGCGCTGCACGAGTTGGAGCGCACCGACCAGACCACCGCGCTGATCACCATGTGCGCCGGCGGTGCGCTGTCGACCGGAACCATCATCGAACGGATCTAGTGCGGATTCAGTTCTCGTGATCGTCTCCGAGGAGAGCCGCATCGCGGCGGCGCAGGCCTACATCGACGCGTTGGTGAGCCACGACGGCGACTCCGTTCCGTTCGCCGCCGACTGCACCCGCGTCGAGCAGGGCATCAAGAATGGGTTCTCCGGAAAGCACTTGCGCCGCAGCCTTAATCGCGGTCCGCAGTACCGGGTAATCGCCGATGCGACCCCGCCGGACTACCGCATCGTCGGCGACGAGGTACATGCCGCGTACGACGTGCTGACCAAGGCGGCGTTCGGCGGGCGACGCGTCGCCGGACGGGTCAACGAGACGTTCGTGATCCCGGCAGAGAATTCGAGCGGGAGAGCCGAGATCCGCCACATCAGGGTTCGCTTCAAACCATTCATTCAACGGTGAGGCACATGGAGAAACCGAAAAGGCTGAACGATCCTCGGGCGGACCTCTTTATCAAGTGGATGGCCCGCATCAACGCCTGGGTCTATAAGCGCACCAACGGAAAGCTCGGCGGCACGATCCAGAAGGCACCGGTCGCGCTGCTGACAACCACCGGCCGCAAGACCGGGGAGCCGCGCGTCAGTCCGCTGATCTACGTACGCGACGGCAACCGCGTGGTTGTGCCCGCGTCGCGGGGCGGCTCCGACAAACACCCGTTGTGGTACCTCAACCTGAAGGCCGATCCCAAGGTGAAGGTGCAGATCAAGAGCGAGGTGCTGCAATTGCGGGCGCGCGACGCCACGCCCGAGGAGCGCGAACAGTACTGGCCCCAGCTGGCCGCCGCATACCCACCGCTCGACGACTACAAGACGTGGACCGAACGGGTGATTCCGTTGGTGATCTGCGACCCGGACCGCTGACCGGCACGCACCGCCAGGCCGCCATACCTCCTTGCCGGACAAGGGCTCTGGCGACAGCGGCACACAACGCCTGGTCGACCGAGGACCTGTAGGCGTGCACACCGCCACCACGCACGTGCAGGCCATCTGCTGCTGTCAGCAATCGCATTGCCGCGGTGTCCAGCAGGCTCCCGTGCGTGCACAGCGCCTGTTGCAGATGTGGGATGAGCGCGTCGACGAACCTGACCCGCTCGGCCGTTCCGTAGGTTCGCTGCGTGGCGGCGCGGACACCAAAAAGCTGCTTGGCGACGACGCCGACAGCCGGACGAACAACCCGTCGGCCATGTCGAAGCGGCGCTGCCAGTCGTGGTGAAATTCGTTGCGCCTTTTGTCGCCGAGCCCGGCGTCACATCCACCGCGTAACAAACCGACCGGTCCGCTTTCGCAGGACTCGATCACGAAGTCCATTTGGTGGTAGTAGCTGACGTCATAAGGAATCTCTCCAACGATCCGCCACGAATTTCTTTCCCGCGGGCGGCAAAACTCCGCGAGAATTGCGACGTTAACGGTGGATGAGGACCAAATTGATGATGTTTTCCTCGCCGGCTGCGGCGGTCAGGAAACGCCTCCGAGAAGAGGTGCGAACGGGCGTGCTCAGGCCCCGTACACCGGCACAGGCGGCCTGGACTTGGCCAGCAAGTCGGCGACGACGGGTCCCAGCTCGGAGGGGTCCCAGCGCGCACCCTTGTCGACCTGCGGGCCGTGCGCCCAGCCCTCGGCGACCCGGATGACGCCGCCCTCGAGTTCGAACACCTTCCCAGTGACATCGCGGGACTCGACGCTGCCCAGCCAGACCACCAGCGGCGAGATGTTCTCCGCTGCCATGGAGTCGAAATCCTGGTCCTGCGTGGACATCATCTCGGCGAACACGGTCTCGGTCATGCGGGTACGCGCCGACGGTGCAATTGCGTTGACGGTGACGCCGTACCGGCCCATCTCCGCCGCGGCGACCAGCGTCAACGCCGCGATGCCCGCCTTGGCGGCGCTGTAGTTGCCCTGCCCGACGCTGCCCTGCAGGCCCGCGCCCGAGCTGGTGTTGATGATCCGCGCGTCGACCGTTTTGCCCTCTTTGGACTGGGCGCGCCAGTAGGACGCGGCGTGGCGCATGGTGGCGAAGTGGCCCTTGAGGTGCACGGCGATGACAGCGTCGAACTCTTCCTCGCTGGTGTTGGCCATCATCCGGTCGCGGACGATGCCGGCGTTGTTGACCAGGACGTCCAGGCCGCCGTACGTCTCGACGGCCGCCCGCACCAGGGCGGCGGCCTGGTTCCAGTCCGAGATGTCGGACCCGTTGGCGACGGCCTCGCCGCCGGCCGCGGTGATCTCGTCGACGACGCCCTGTGCGGCGCTGCCACCACCGGCGGGCGAGCCGTCCAGGCCGACCCCGATGTCGTTGACCACGACGCGCGCACCCTCGGCGGCAAACGCAAGCGCGTGCGCGCGACCGATGCCGCCGCCCGCTCCGGTGACGATGACCACCCGCCCGTCGACCAGTCCCATTCCGTGTGTCTCCTTTACTTGACCGCGCTCGCGTTGGTTGTGGCCAGATAATGCGGCGGCTCGCCGCCGCCGTGCACCTCCAGCGAGGCGCCGCTGATGTAGGACGCCGCGTCGGAGGCCAGAAACGCTGCGGCCCAACCGATGTCCTCCGGCTTGGCCAGCCGGCCCAGCGGGACGTTCTTGGAGATCGCGGCGATCGACTCGGCGTCGCCGTAGAACAGGTCGGCCTGTTCGGTCTCCACCATGCCGACGACGCAGGCGTTCACCCGGACCTTCGGGCCCCACTCCACGGCCAAGGTCTGCGTGATGCTTTCCAGGCCAGCCTTCGCCGCCCCGTAGGCCGCGGTGCCCGGGGACGGCCGCCGGCCGCTGAGACTGCAGATGTTGACGATCGACCCGCCGCCCGGCTGCTCCTGCATCTTGTCGTTGGCGAACTGCGAAACCAAGAGCCCGCCAATCAGATTGAGCTCGATGATCTTGCGGTTGAACTTCGGGCTGGAGCCCGCGGTCAGCACGTACGGCGACCCGCCAGCGTTGTTGACCACCACGTCGATCCGGCCGTGCCGCTCGACGATGGAGTCGATCAACGCCTGGACGGCCTCCTCGTCGCGCACGTCGCACGAGTGAAACTCATACGGCAGCCCCTCGACGGGCCTGCGGGCACAGGTGATCACGGTCGCGCCCTGCCCGGCGAAAACCGCGCTGATACCGGCACCTACGCCGCGGACTCCGCCGGTGACCAGAACCACCCGCCCGGCCAGCCCGAGTCTGATGGCGTCCCCAGACAGAGGGCCTCCTTCGGCACGAGTCACTGTGCTAGCGTACCAAGCAAGTGCTTGCTTAGGTAGTTGACCCCAGCAGGAAGTGCCATGACCATCACCTCTGCCACCGTTGAACCGGGCGTAGTCGCCGTCACCGTCGACTACCCGCCCGTCAATGCCATCCCGTCCCGCGGCTGGTTCGAGCTGGCCGACGCCATCACGGCCGCCGGCGCCGACCCCGAAACCCACGCGGTGATCCTGCGCGCCGAGGGCCGCGGCTTCAACGCGGGCGTGGACATCAAAGAGATGCAGAAGACCGAAGGCTTCACCGCCCTGATCGACGCCAACCGCGGCTGCTTTGCCGCGTTCCGCGCCGTCTACGAGTGCGCGGTGCCCGTGATCGCGGCGGTGAACGGATTCTGCGTCGGCGGCGGCATCGGGCTGGTCGGCAACTCCGACGTCATCGTCGCCTCCGACGACGCCACCTTCGGGCTGCCGGAGGTGGAGCGCGGCGCACTCGGCGCGGCAACTCACCTGTCCCGGCTGGTGCCGCAGCACCTGATGCGGCGGCTGTTCTTCACCGCGGCCACCGTGGACGCCGCCACCCTGCATCACTTCGGTTCGGTGCACGAGGTGGTGCCCCGCGCCGAGCTGGACGAGGCCGCGCTGCGGGTGGCCCGCGACATCGCCGCCAAGGACACCCGGGTGATCCGGGCGGCCAAGGAGGCGCTCAACCTGATCGACGTGCAGCGGGTCAACTCGAGTTACCGCATGGAGCAAGGCTTTACGTTCGAGCTCAACCTCGCCGGTGTCGCCGACGAGCACCGCGACGCGTTCGCCGGTACGGATAAGGGCAAGAAGTGAGCGACAAGCGCACCACCCTCGATGACGCCGTCGCGCAGATTCGCAGCGGCATGACCATCGGCATCGCCGGCTGGGGCTCGCGGCGCAAGCCGATGGCCTTCATTCGCGCCCTGCTGCGCACCGACGTCGCCGACCTGACGGTCGTCACCTACGGCGGACCCGACCTGGGGCTGCTGTGCTCCGCCGGCAAGGTCAAGCGCGTCTACTACGGGTTCGTCTCACTGGACTCGCCGCCGTTCTACGACCCGTGGTTCGCCAAGGCCCGCACCACCGGCGCGATCGAGGCCCGCGAGATGGACGAGGGCATGCTGCGTTGCGGCCTGCAGGCGGCCGCGCAGCGATTGCCGTTCCTGCCCATCCGCGCGGGGCTGGGCAGTTCGGTCCTGGACTTCTTCGACGGGGAGCTGAAGACGGTCACGTCGCCGTATCCCAGCCCCGGTCCCTCAGGAGGCGGCTACGAGACGCTGATCGCCATGCCGGCCCTGAAACTGGACGCCGCATTCGCGCACCTCAATCTCGGTGACGCCCAAGGCAATGCGGCCTACACCGGTATCGACCCCTACTTCGACGACCTGTTCCTGATGGCCGCCGACAAGCGGTTCCTGTCGGTCGAGCGCATCGTGCCCACCGAGGAACTGGTCAAAGCGGTTCCGCCGCAGGCGCTGCTGATCAACCGGATGATGGTCGACGGCGTCGTCGAGGCCCCCGGGGGCGCCCACTTCACCACCGCCGCACCGGACTACGGCCGCGACGAGAAGTTCCAGCGGCACTACGCCGAGGCCGCATCGACGGAAGAGGGCTGGGCACAGTTCGTGCAGACCTACCTGTCCGGCAGCGAAGACGACTATCAGGCGGCCGTTCGCGCCTTCGGAGAAGAGGCTTCGAAATGACCACCAGCAGAGCCGAAGTGTGCGCGGTCGCCTGCGCCGAGCTGTTCAGGGACGCCGGCGAGATCATGATCAGCCCGATGACCAACATGGCCTCGGTCGGGGCCCGACTGGCCCGGCTGACCTTCTCCCCCGACATCCTCCTCACCGACGGCGAAGCCCAACTGCTGGCCGACACACCGGCGCTCGGCAAGACGGGCGCCATCGAAGGCTGGATGCCGTTCGGCCGCGTGTTCGAGACGCTGGCCTGGGGCCGGCGACACGTGGTGATGGGCGCGAATCAGGTTGACCGCTACGGCAATCAGAACATCTCGGCGTTCGGTCCGCTGCAGCGGCCGACCCGGCAGATGTTCGGCCTGCGCGGCTCGCCGGGCAACACCATCAACCACGCGACCAGTTACTGGGTGGGCAACCACTCCAAGCGCGTCTTCACCGACGGCGTCGATGTGGTCTGCGGAATCGGTTACGACAAGGTTGACAAGGACAATCCGGCGTTCCGGTTCGTCAACGTCTACCGGGTGGTGTCCAACCTCGGCGTGTTCGACTTCGGCGGCCCCGACGGGACTATGCGCGCCCTGAGCCTGCACCCGGGCGTCGTCCCCGACGAGGTTCGCGAAGCCAGCTCGTTCGAGGTGCACGGGCTGGACGAGGCACCGGAGACCCGGTTGCCGACCGACGACGAGCTGCGCCTGATCCGCGAGGTCATCGACCCGAAGGCGCTGCGCGACAGAGAGATCCGGTAGTGCGGCTCAAGACACCGCTGACCGAGCTGGTCGGCATCGAGCATCCGGTGGTGCAGACCGGGATGGGCTGGGTCGCCGGCGCCCGGCTGGTGTCGGCCACCGCCAACGCCGGCGGGTTGGGCATCCTGGCCTCGGCCACCATGACGCTGGACGAGTTGGCGACGGCGATCGGCAAGGTCAAGGCGGCCACCGACAAGCCATTCGGGGTGAACATCCGCGCGGACGCGGCCGACGCCGGCGATCGGGTCGAGCTGATGATCCGCGAGGGCGTGAAGGTGGCGTCCTTCGCGCTGGCCCCCAAAAAGGAGCTGATCGATCGCCTCAAAGAGGCAGGCGCCGTGGTGGTTCCGTCGATCGGCGCGGCCAAGCACGCCCGCAAGGTCGCGGCGTGGGGTGCCGACGCGATGATCGTGCAGGGCGGCGAAGGCGGCGGACACACCGGGCCGGTCGCGACCACGTTGCTGCTGCCGTCGGTGCTGGACGCGGTCAAGGGCACCGACATTCCCGTCGTGGCGGCCGGTGGCTTTTTCGACGGACGCGGCCTCGCGGCGGCGCTTTCGTACGGGGCGGCCGGAGTTGCCATGGGGACCCGGTTCCTGCTCACCTCGGATTCGACGGTGCCGGACGCGGTCAAGCGGCGCTACCTGGAGGCGGCGCTCGACGGCACCGTAGTCACCACCCGCGTCGACGGCATGCCGCACCGGGTGCTACGCACCGGGCTGGTGGAAAAGCTGGAAAGCGGTTCGCCGGTAAGAGGTTTCAGCGCGGCGGTGCGCAACGCGGCGAAGTTCAAGCAGATGTCGCAGATGACGTGGCGTTCGATGATCCAGGACGGACTGGCGATGCGCCACGGCAAGGAACTGACCTGGTCGCAGGTGGTGATGGCGGCGAACACCCCGATGCTGCTGAAGGCCGGGCTGGTCGAGGGCAATACCGAGGCCGGGGTGCTCGCGTCGGGACAGGTGGCGGGCATCATCGAGGACCTGCCGTCGTGCGCCGAGCTGATCGAGTCGATCGTCTCCGAGGCGATCACCCACCTGCGGGCGGCTTCTGCGCTAGTGGTGGACTGACACCCTCGACTAGGCTTTCCCAGCTATGTCGACCATCGACGCCGTAGACCACGCGGCGCCCGAAGCCCCGGGACACCACGCGCTACCGGACCCCGGTGAGGCGGTTCCCAAGCTGGCGCTACCCACCGTCGGGATCTTCCTGGCCTCGCTGACCGCCTTCGTCGCGTCGACGATCGGCTACGTCAACGGGTGGGCGCCCTGGTGGCTGACGATCCCCGTCAACGCCGCGGTCACCTTCGTCATGTTCACCGTCGTGCACGACGCGTCGCATTACTCGATCAGCTCGACGCGCTGGGTGAACGGGCTGATGGGGCGGCTGGCGTGGCTGTTCGTCGGGCCGGTGGTGGCGTTCCCCTCGTTTGGTTACATCCACATCCAGCATCACCGGCATTCCAACGACGACGACGAAGATCCGGACACGTTCGCCTCGCACGGCAGGTGGTGGACGTTGCCGTTCCGCTGGTCGCTGGTGGAGTACTTCTACCTGAAGTACTACCTGCCGCGCGCCCGCAGTCGCCCGGTCACCGAGGTCGCCGAGACGCTGCTGATGCTGACGCTGAGCCTGACGGGGCTGACCGTCGCCGTCGTCACCGGCAACTTCTGGACGCTGGCGGTGGTGTTCCTGATTCCGCAACGCATCGGGCTCACCATTCTGGCGTGGTGGTTCGACTGGCTGCCCCACCACGGTCTGGCGGACACCCAGCGCACCAACCGCTACCGCGCGACCCGCAATCGTGTTGGCGCGGAGTGGCTTTTCACGCCCGTACTGCTGTCGCAGAACTACCACCTGGTGCACCACCTGCACCCGTCGGTGCCGTTCTACCGCTACCTGCGGACGTGGCAGCGCAACGAAGAGGCCTACCTGGAGCGCAACGCCGCGATATCCACCGTCTTTGGCCAGCAATTGAATCCGGACGAATTCCGGGAGTGGAAGGAGCTCAACGGCAGGCTCGCGCGGCTATTGCCGGTGCGGATGCCGGCCAGGTCGAGCTCGCCGCACGCGGTGCTGCATCGCATTCCGGTCGCCGCGGTCGATCCCCTCACCGCCGACAGCACTCTGGTGACTTTCGCGGTGCCGGAAGCGCTTCAGGACGCGTTCCGGTTCGAGCCGGGCCAGCACGTGACGGTCGTCGGCGGCGAAGGCGTGCGCCGCAACTACTCGATCTGCGCGCCGGCCACCCGGGCGCAGCTGCGGATCGCCGTCAAGCACATTCCGGGCGGGGCATTTTCGACGTTTGTCGCCAACGACCTCAAGGCGGGCGACGTCCTGGAGCTGATGACCCCGACCGGACGGTTCGGGACCCCGCTGCATCCGCTGAACCGCAAGCACTACGTGGGCCTGGTGGCCGGCAGTGGGATCACGCCGGTGCTGTCGATCCTCGCGACGACGCTGGAGATCGAGACCGAGAGCCGATTCACGCTGATCTACGGCAACCGGACCAAGGAGTCGACGATGTTCCGGGCCGAACTCGATCGGCTCGAAACGCGCTATGCCGACCGCCTGGAGATCCTGCACGTGCTGTCCGGCGAGCCGCTGCATGCGCCGGAACTGCGGGGCCGTATCGACAGGAAGAAGCTCAACCTGTGGCTGACCGCCGGCCTGCAGCCCGCCAGCGTCGACGAGTGGTTCATCTGCGGCCCGATGGAGATGACGACGTCCGTGCGCGAGGTGCTGATCGAGCATTGCGTCGACTCCGAACGCATCCACCTCGAGCTGTTTCACGGTTTCGAGACCGGGTCTGCCGCGCCCACTTCCTTCGAGGCCGCGACCGTCACCTTCACCCTGGGTGGGCGGCAGGAAACGTTCGACCTGGTGCCCGGCGACTCGATTCTGGAGGGCGCGCTGCAGCGACGCAGCGACGCGCCGTACGCCTGCATGGGCGGCGCCTGCGGCACCTGCCGGGCCAAGCTGATCGACGGTGATGTGGAGATGGATCACAACTTCGCCTTGGGGCGGGCCGAACTGGATGCCGGCTACATCCTGACCTGCCAGTCACATCCGACGACGCCGTTTGTGGTCGTCGACTACGACGTCTAGGCAAACCGGCCCTGACCGACACCTGAGCGTGGGCTTCGGCGGGCCGGCACCACGCCGATGTCGGATTTGCTCGACAACCCCAGCGAGCTCTCGCCGATGAACAACACCTCGTCGCCGGCCGCGAGCACGTCGTCGGGCTGGGGAACCATCACGTTGTCCGCGCGTACCACCGCGACCAAAGCCGTATTCCCCGGCAACTCCAGCTCGCCGACTTGCCGACCCACGAGTGGATTGTCCTCAGGCAAAGTCAGTTTCGTCAGGGCCGCCCGGCCCTCGTGCAGCCCCATCAACTGGACCACGTGGCCCACGTCGATCGCGCCCTCGATTCCGGCAACCATCGCGCCGGGCGTCGACACCGCGACGTCGATGCCCCAGTCCTGGGTGAACATCCACTCGTTGCGGATGTCGTTGATCCTGGCCACCACCCTGGGCACGCCGAACTCGGTCTTGGCCAGCAGGCCCACCACGAGGTTGGATTTGTCGTCCCCGGTGGCGGCGATCACGGCGTCGCAGGTCTGCAACCCCGCCTCTTGCAACGCGGTCAGCTCGCACGCGTCGGCATTCAGCCAGTCGGCGTCGGCAACCGTGTGGGGTTCGAAGTTGCTCCGCTCATGTTCGATCAGCAGAATCTTGTGCCCGCTGTCCAACAGCTCCCGCGCGACCGAACGGCCGACCTTGCCGGCGCCGGCAATCGCGATCCGTACCTTCCGCTTCGTCACCCCGTCATCTTGTCTCATCTAGCACGTCGACGCCCTCACGGTTCTGCGCCCCACGCCAAGCGCGCGGCGGCCTCTTGCTGATTTACTGACACCACGCCGATGTCGGCGCCCTCGTCGTCGCCAGTGCATGATCCGACAGCCATTGCCGGGAATCAACTGTGAACGGGAAACGAAATGAGCTTGCACCAGCTGTACCTGACTTTGCTGATCGGCGGCCTCGTGCTGCTGGCCAGCATCGTCGGCACGCGGGTGGCAAGCAAGGTCGGCTTCCCCAGCCTGCTCCTCTTCCTGCTGGTCGGTGTCCTGGTCGGTGAGGACGGCCTCGGTCTGCAGTTCAACGACGAGCAACTGGCCCGCAACCTCGGCACCGCGGCGCTGGCCATAATCCTCGTCGAAGGCGGTTTGACCACGCGGTTCACCGAGATTCGCACGGTCTTGGCGCCCGCGGCCGTCCTGGCCACCGTCGGCGTGATCCTCAGTACGCTGGTCACCGCTGTCGGCGCCCACCTGCTGCTCCGCATCGACTGGCAGCTCGCGTTGCTGCTGGGAGCAATCGTCTCCTCCACCGATGCGGCGGCCGTGTTCTCCGTCCTGCGTGTGCTGCCGTTGCCCCCGCGGGTTGCCGGACTGCTCGAGGCCGAGTCCGGCTTCAACGACGCGCCCGCGGCGATTCTGGTCCTCATCTTCAGCGCGGTGCCCTTCGTGTTCGATCCGGCGCACGAACTGACCGTTCTGGCCTACGAACTCGCCGGCGGCTCCGCGACCGGGGTCGCGGTCGGATACCTCGGCGCGCTCGGCCTGCGCCGCATCGCGCTGCCCGCATCCGGGCTGTACCCGATCGCGACCTTCGGGTTGGCGCTGATCGCGTTCGCCGCCGCCGGCAGCGCCCAGACCAGCGGTTTCATCGCCGCCTACCTGGCCGCGGTGGTGCTGGCGAACTCGGGGCTGCCACACCGGTCGGCGACCCGGTCGTTCGCCGAGGGGGTCGGCTGGTTGGCGCAGATCGGGCTGTTCGTGCTGCTCGGCCTGCTGGTGAACCCCAGCGAGCTGGCGGGTGACGTGGTGGCGGCGATCGTCGTCGGGCTCGTCCTGCTGCTGATCGCCCGGCCGCTGTCGGTCGTGGGTTCGTTGGCGTGGTTTCGCGTGCCGTGGCGCGAGCAGATCTTTCTGTCGTGGGCGGGCCTGCGGGGGGCGGTGCCCATCGTGTTGGCGACGTTTCCGGTGGTCGCGGGCGTCGCCAACAGCTATCGCCTGCAAAACATCGTGTTCATGCTGGTGGTGGTCTTCACCCTGGTGCAGGGCCCCAGCCTGCGGCCGATCGCGCACCTGCTGGGCCTGATTTCCCGCGAAGCCACTCGCGAGATCCAGGTCGAGGCCGCACCGCTGGACATGCTCGACGCGGAACTGCTGACCATGACCGTGCAGCGGACGTCGCTGCTGCACAACGTCACCATCCTCGAACTCCGTCTGCCGGACCCCGCCGTGATCACGCTGATCATCCGCGACGGACGCACGTTCGTTCCGGTTCCCGACACCCGGATCGAGACCGGCGACGAGTTGCTGATCGTCACCACCAGCAAGACGCGTGCCGCGGCGGAGGCCAGGCTACGGGCGGTCAGCCGGCGCGGCAAACTCGCGCACTGGTTCGACGAGTACGGCGAGGTCCACTGAACCCCGCCAGTAGGATCAGTCGCGTGCACCGCTTGGCAAGGCTGTCGACGACGGTATTACCGCGATTGAGCGTGGGCTGCGCTCTTGCGTGCGCCGGTGTCGGCGTGGCTCCCCCGGCGCACGCCAACATTTTCGTCGAATGCTCCTTCGCCGTGCAGCAGCCGTTTCGCTACACCGTCGCAGGCAATCAGTACGTGGCCACCCGCATGGAGGCCAACAACTGCAAGACCAATCTGCCTAGCGCCACAATCACTTTGACGGTGAGCATGCAGGTCGGCTACGGCACGCAAGAAGCCGGCGCTACGGACATCTCGCGGCACGAGTACAGCGCGCCGATCGACGTGCAAAACGGGGGGTCATACTCGGTGCAATTTCCCAACAACGATGACCTGATTGCACTGAAGCCGGGCTCCTTCATGGCAAGCGGCTCGGCCACCTCGACCATCGAAGGGTTCGTGCACCCGAAGCACGTAAACACCGCGATCGCCACGTGGGGCGTGTCTTGGGGGACGCTGCCGAAGATGTCTTGACGTTGGCCGCTTTCGGGTGCGGGTACCGAGTCAGCGACTAGGTTGCTAACCGTGGGGACCGATCCGTGGGGCGAGCCGCAGGCGCATCTCGTGATGCGGGCGGCCGACGGCGAGCGGACCGTGCCGATCTTCGATCAACTCTTCGTGGGCCGCGAATGCGCGGGGGTCGGCGAACATCGCAGGCTGGTGATCCGCGACCCCGGCATCTCCCGAAACCACCTCGAGATTCGGCTGGACCCCGTCGCCGACCGCGCGTTCGTCATCGACACCAGCACCAACGGGACGTCGCTCAACGGCGCGCGACTCGAACGCGCCGTCCTGGTCCCCATCAAGCCGAACGACCGCATCCAGCTCGGCGACGTCGAGCTAACTTTTCGCGCCGATCGCTTCACGACCACCCGGAAGGCCACCGCTACCGCGAATCTCACCGTGGCCCGCATCATCGAGGCGGCCATGGTGATGGTGGTCGGGGACATCACGAACTATTCGACGATCTCCGAGGTCACCGACAACCGGTTGCTCGCCACCAGCCTGAATCAGCTCTGGGGTGAGCTCCGCGTCGTCCTGCGCCAACATCGCGGCACGCTGAACCACTACGCGGGCGACGCGATGTACGCGGTGTGGGAACTGCGCAGCCTGCCCGAGGCCAACGAGCTGGCGATCGACTTCGCACTCGCCGCGGTGCGCAAGGTCGCCGAACTCGCGCCCGCGCTGGCACTGCGCGACCCGAACGGCGCGCCGATCCACATGGGCTGGGCAGTGGTGCAGGGCGGCGCCGCGATCGCCGCGATGACCAGGACGGTCGAGGCGGTGATCGGCGACGCGACCAACGTGGCGTTCCGGCTGTCCGGCATCGCCGGACGGGAAGGGCGCGCGGACGTGATGGCCACCGCCGCCGTGCACAAAGCGGTTCAGGCGCAATATGTTTGGGGCGACGCCGAGCAGATCGCGATCAAGGGCCGCAAGCTGCCGGAGACGGTGTACCCGGTCCTGGGGCGGGCCTGAACCCGCTGCTGCCCCGCCGAGTGTCGGGTTGAGGCACGGTTATCTGCGGCAGGCGTAACACAAGCCCACATTCGGCGGCCGGGGTTACGGGGACTACAGCCGCTCGATGATGGTGACGTTGGCGGTGCCGCCGCCCTCGCACATGGTCTGCAGCCCGTAGCGGCCGCCGGTGCGCTCCAATGTGTTGAGCATGGTGGTGAACAGCTTCGCCCCGGTGGCGCCCAGCGGATGACCGAGCGCGATCGCGCCGCCGCTGGGGTTGACCTTCTCCGGGTCGGCCTTGATCTCCTTGAGCCAGGCCAGAACTACCGGCGCGAACGCCTCGTTGATCTCGACGGTGTCGATGTCGTCGATGGTCAGCCCGGCCTTGTCCAGCGCGTACCGGGTGGCGGGGATGGGCCCGGTCAGCATGAACACCGGGTCGGCGCCGCGGGTGCTGATGTGGTGGATGCGGGCCCGCGGTGTCAGGCCGTGGTCCTTGACGGCCTGTTCGGAGGCCAGCAGCACGGCGCTGGCGCCGTCGGAGATCTGGCTCGCCATCGCCGCGGTCAGTCGGCCCCCCTCGACCAGGGGCTTGAGGCCGGCCATCTTCTCCAGCGACGACTCGCGCGGTCCCTCGTCGACCCGGAACGGCCCGGTTTCGGTTTCCACAGTGAGGATTTCGGTGTCGAAGTTGCCGCCGCGGATCGCCGCGAACGCACGCTCGTGACTGGTCAGGGCGTAGCGCTCCATCTCCTCGCGCGAGATGTTCCACTTCTCGGCGATCAGTTCCGAGCCGCGGAACTGCGAGATCTCCTGGTCGCCGTAGCGGTGCAGCCACTGCTTGGACTCGTTGGTCGGCGAGGTGAAGCCGAACTGCTCGCCGACGATCATCGCCGACGAGATCGGGATCTGGCTCATGTTCTGCATGCCGCCGGCCACGATGACGTCGGCCGTGCCGGACATGATCGCCTGTGCGCCAAAGGAAATTGCCTGCTGGCTGGAGCCGCACTGGCGGTCGACGGTGACCCCGGGAACCTCCTCGGGGTAGCCCGCGGCCAGCCACGACAAGCGGGCGATGTTGCCCGCCTGTCCGCCGATGGCGTCGACGCAGCCGGCGATCACGTCGTCGACGGCGGCCGGGTCGACGTCGGCGCGATCAAGCAGGCCCCGCCACGCCAGGGCGCCCAGGTCGACGGGATGCACCCCGGCCAGTGCGCCGCCGCGCTTGCCGACCGCGGTGCGCACAGCGTCGATGACGTACGCTTCGGGCATTTTTCAGACTCCTTCTTTCGCGATCCCGCCAAGCACGATGGCGAGGTATTGACGACCCACCTGCTCCGCGGTGAGCGGCCCGCCGGGCTGATACCAGCGCACCGACACCCAAGTGGTGTCACGGATGAAACGGTAGACCAGGTCGACGTCGAGATCGGACCGGAAATATCCGCCGTCGATGCCCTGGTTGAGCACCTCGACCCACATCTTGCGCTGCTCGCGGTTCATGTCCTCGATGTAGGAGAACCGGGGTTGCGCCAACAGCCGCTGGGCCTCGTCCTGGTAGATGACCACCTGCGCGTGCCGGTGCTCGATGGCCTCGAACGACGCCATGAACAGGCCTTTGAGCCGTTCCAGCGGATTGGCCTCGCTCTCCACGATCTCGCGGTAGCGGGCGAACAACCAGTCCAGGAAACCGCGCAGCAGTTCGTCGACCATCTCCTCTTTGGAGGAGAAGTGGTGGTACAGGCTGCCGGACAGGATGCCGGCGCCGTCGGCGATGTCGCGCACGGTGGTCGCGCGCAATCCGCGCTCGGCGAACATGGCAGCGGCGAGGTCCAGCAACTCGTCTCGCCGGCTGTTCGCCTGACCGGGCACTCGGTCCACCCGATCAGGGTATCAACCAAGCGCTTGCTTGGCCACTCGGGTCGGTTGCCGAAATGTTCCGGCGGCGAATTACTCAATTAGCCGGCCAAACTACGGCCACCCTATTTGTTCGACCCGCTTACGCGATGATCCGGCGTCGGCGTGTGATGTGCAGTCCATTCCAACGGATTTGGGCGTGGACGCCCCGGCGGCCCGGTATTGTCCGGCGGACTGCAGCCAATGCCTGGGGCTTGGGGAGGACAAATGGTTAATTTCGTGGTCTTGCCGCCGGAGATCAACTCCTTGCGCATGTTCAGCGGCGCGGGCTCCACGCCGATGCTTGCGGCAGCGCTCGCCTGGGAGGGCCTGGCAGACGAGCTGACGACCGCGGCGGATTCGTTCTCCGCGGTGACATCCGGACTTACGGGCCAGGCGTGGCAGGGCTCGGCGGCGGCGGCGATGACGGCCGCGGCGGCTCCCTACGCAGGGTTTCTGAGCGCCGCATCGACCCGGGCCGCGGCCGCCGCCACCCAGGCCAAGGCGGTCACCAGCGCGTTCGAGGCGGCACAGGCCGCGACCGTGCACCCGTTGTCGGTCGCGGCCAACCGCACGGGGCTGGTGCGGCTGGTGATGTCGAATCTGTTCGGCCAGAACGCGCCGGCGATCGCGGCGGTCGAGGGCCTCTACGAAGAGATGTGGGCCCAGGACGTCACCGCGATGTCGGGCTACCACGCCGCGGCCTCGGCGGTGGCCGCCCGACTGGCGCCGGCCGCGGGCCTGCAGGACCTGCTGGCCGCCCTGCCCAACCTGGGTCTCGGCAACCTCGGCAACGGCAACATCGGCTTCGGCAATAAGGGCAACGGCAACCTCGGCAGCGGCAACCTCGGCAACCAGAACATCGGCAGCGGAAACAACAACGGCTCGAAGAACTTCGGCGTCGGCAACCTCGGCGGCTCCAACGTCGGCGGCGGCAACTACGGCGACAACAACATCGGCTTCGGCAACGGCGGAAACGCCGGCATACCGGGCAGCACGCCGGGCAGCAAGAACGTGGGCATGGGCAACGCCGGCACCGGGAACTGGGGCTTCGGAAACGTCGGCGCCAGCAACATCGGCGGCGGCAACACCGGCACCGGCAACGTCGGCGCGGGCAACACCGGCACCGGCAACTACGGGTTCGGCAACTCCGGCAACAACAACATCGGGCTCGGGCTGTCCGGCAACAACAAAGTCGGCATCAACCTGGCCGGCCTGCTCAACTTCGGCAGCGGCAACATCGGCATCGGCAACACGGGCAC
>NZ_JCALCE010000034.1:0-58245 GCF_059812195.1 Mycobacterium sp. NGS68
GAAGCCGACCCCGTCGATGCCCGCACCGCGCTGGGCCAGCGGCTACCCGGCTACATGGTCCCCGCCGCGCTCGTCGTCCTGGACGCCCTGCCCGTCACCCCCAACGGCAAGCTCGACAAACGCGCCCTGCCCGCACCCGAATACGCCGCCGGCGAATACCGGGCCCCGTCCAACACGGTCGAGGAGATCCTGGTCGGCATCTACGCCCAGGTCCTGGGCGTCGAGCGGGTCGGCGTCGACGACTCCTTCTTCGACCTCGGCGGGGACAGCATCTCCGCGATGAAGCTGATCGCGGGCGTCAACGACGCCCTCGACGCCGACCTCGCGGTCCGTACCGTCTTCGAGGCGCCCACCGTCGCCCGGCTGGCCCCCCGCATCGGCGAGGCCGCCGGCCGGCTGCCGCGACTGGTCGCCGGTCCCCGGCCGGCCGTCGTCCCGTTGTCGTTCGCGCAGAACCGGCTCTGGTTTGTCGACCAGCTGCAGGGTCCGTCGCCGGTCTACAACATCGCGTCCGCGTTGCGGCTGCGCGGGCCCCTCGACCCGGCAGCGCTGGGCGCCGCGCTCGGCGACGTCGTCGGACGGCACGAGAGCCTGCGCACGCTGCTCACCGCGCCCGACGGCGTACCGCAGCAGGTCGTGCTGCCCGCCGAGCGGGTCGACGTCGGCTGGCGGGTCGTCGACGCCGCCGGCTGGCCCGCGGACCAACTGGACCAGGCCATCGACACCGCGGCGAGCCACGCGTTCGACCTCGCCACCGAGATCCCGCTGCGGGCGACGCTTTTCCGGGTCGCCGAGGACGAGCACGTGCTGGTGGCCGTGGTGCACCACATCGCCGCCGACGGCTGGTCGCTGCGGCCGCTGGTACGGGATCTGGGGATGGCGTACGCCAGCCGTTGCGCGGGCGAGGCGCCCGGCTGGGCGCCGCTGGCGGTGCAGTACGTCGACTACACGCTGTGGCAGCGGGCCCAGTTCGGGGACCTCGCCGACCTCGACGACGGGGACAGCCCCATCGCCACGCAGCTGGCCTACTGGCAGGACGCCCTGGCCGGCATGCCCGAACGGCTGCCGCTGCCCACCGACCGCCCCTACCCGCTGGTCGCCGATCAGCGCGGCGCCAGCGTGGATGTGGCTTGGCCCGCCGAGATGCAGCGGCGGGTGGCCCGGGTGGCGGGAGAGCACAACGCGACCGCCTTCATGGTCGTGCAGGCCGCGCTGGCGGCGCTGCTGTCGAAGATCACGGCCAGCCCCGAGGTGGCCGTCGGCTTCCCGATCGCCGGGCGCCGCGACCCCGGCCTCGACGATCTGGTCGGCTTCTTCGTCAACACCCTGGTGCTGCGCGTCGACCTGGCCGCCGACCCCAGCTTCACCGAACTGCTCGCCCAGGTCCGCGCCCGCAGCCTGGCCGCCTACGAAAACCAGGACGTGCCGTTCGAGGCGCTCGTCGAGCGGCTCAACCCCACCCGATCCCTCAGCCACCACCCGCTGGTGCAGGTCATGCTGGCCTGGCAGAACTTCGCCGGACACACCGGCGATCCGGCCGCCGGGTTGGGCCTGGGCGAGCTGGACGTGACGCCGCTGCCGATCGACACCCAGTCGGCCCGCATGGACCTGGTGTTTTCGCTGGCCGAACGCTGGACCGAGACTGGCGAACCCGCCGGCATCGGCGGCCGCGTCGAGTTCCGCACCGACGTGTTCGACGCGGCCAGCATCCAGACGCTGATCGAGCGGCTGCACCGCGTGCTGGCGGCGCTCACCGCCGACCCCGCCCGGCCGCTGTCTTCGGTGGACCTGCTCGACGCGCCGGAACACGCCCGCCTCGACGCGATCGGCAACCGGGCCGCGCTCCGCGCCCCGGGAATGTCGCAGTCGATCCCCGAACTGTTCGCCGCCCAGGTCGAGCGCACCCCCGACGCGGCGGCCCTCAGCTGCGGGGACCGCACACTGACCTACCGCGACCTCGACGAGGCATCCGACCGGTTGGCGTGGTCACTGGCCCGCCGCGGCGCCCGCCCGGGCCGGTCCGTGGCGCTGCTGTTGTCCCGGTCGGCCGAGGCGATCGTCGCGATCGTCGCGGTGCTCAAGACCGGTGCCGCGTACCTGCCGATCGACCCGGCGCTGCCGTCGGCGCGGATCGGCTTGCTGCTGTCCGATGCCGCGCCGCTGGCCGTCGTCACCACCGCGGAACTCGCCGACCGGCTCGAGGGCCAGGACGTGCCCGTCGTCAACCCGGATGACACGGCGCCCGCCACGGCGCTGACCGCCCCGGCGCCCGACGATCTCGCCTACCTGATCTACACCTCGGGCACCACCGGCATCCCCAAGGGCGTCGCGGTGACCCACCGCAACGTCACGGGACTGCTCGCGTCGGTCGGCGCCGATCTGCCCCGCCCGGCGGTGTGGTCGCAGTGGCATTCGCTGGCGTTCGACGTGTCGGTGTGGGAGATCTTCGGCGCCCTGCTCGACGGCGGGCGGCTGGTGATCGTGCCGGAGTCGGTGGCGGCCTCGCCGCAGGACCTGCATGCGTTGCTCGTCGCCGAACGGGTCGGCGTGCTGAGCCAGACCCCGTCCGCGGCGGCGATGCTCGCACCAGACGGGCTGGAGTCGACGGCGCTGGTGGTGGCCGGGGAGGCCTGCCCACCCGAGCTGGTGGACCGCTGGGCCCCCGGCCGGGTGATGCTCAACGCCTACGGCCCGACGGAAGCCACCATCTACGCGGCGGTCAGCGCGCCCCTGACCCCGGGGCCGGTGCCGATCGGTTCGCCGGTGCCGGGGGCCGCGTTGTTCGTGCTCGACGCCTGGCTGCGGCCGGTGCCGCCCGGAGTGGTCGGCGAGCTGTACGTGGCCGGCGCCGGGGTGGCGGCGGGCTATGCGCGGCGGGCCGGGCTGACGGCCGCGCGGTTCGTCGCCTGCCCCTACGCACCGCCCGGACAGCGGATGTACCGCACCGGCGACCTGGTCTGCTGGCGGCCCGACGGGCAGCTCACCTACCTGGGCCGCGCCGACGAGCAGGTCAAGATCCGCGGCTACCGCATCGAGCTCGGTGACGTCCAGGCCGCGCTGGCCGCGCTGGACGGCGTCGAGCGGGCCGCGGTGGTCGCGCGCGAGGACCGCCCCGGCGACAAGCGTCTCGTCGGATACGTCACCGGCACCGCCGAGGGACTAGACCCCGCCCAGGCGCGCGCCGCGCTGGCGCAGCGGCTGCCGGTCTATATGGTCCCCGCGGCCGTCGTGGTGCTGGACGCTCTGCCGCTGACGCCCAACGGGAAACTCGACAAGCGCGCGCTGCCCGCGCCGGAGTACCGGGACGCCGACCGCTACCGCGCCCCCGCCGGCGCCGTCGAGGAGACCCTGGCCGCCATCTACGCGCAGGTGCTGGGCCTGGACCGGGTCGGCGTCGACGACTCCTTCTTCGAACTCGGCGGCGACAGCATCCTGTCGATGCAGGTCGTCGCGCGGGCGCGGGCCGCCGGCCTGACGTGCCGGCCGCGGGATGTGTTCGTCGAGCAGACCGTGGCCCGGCTGGCCCGGGTGGCCGAACTCGCCGCGGGGGCCGCTGAGGGTGCGGCCGGCCCCGCCGACGAGGGCGTCGGGCCCGTCACCGCGACCCCGATCATGCGGTGGTTGCAGGAAGTGCCCGGCCCCGTGGACCAGTTCAACCAGACGGTGCTGCTGCAGGCGCCCGCGGGAACCACCGAGGACGACGTGGCGGTCGTGCTCCAGGCGCTGCTCGACCGGCACGGCATGCTGCGGCTGCGGGCGGATGGCGGCTTTACCGTCCCCGAGCCCGGCTCGGTGGACGTCCGCTCCTGCCTGCACACGGTCGACGCCCTGTCCGACGAGGCGGTGATCGCGGCGCGGTCGCGGCTCAACCCGGCCGACGGGGTGGTGCTGAGCGCGCTGTGGAGCACCGACACCGGCCAACTCGCGCTGATCGTGCACCACCTGGCCGTCGACGCGGTGTCGTGGATGATCCTGCTGGAAGACCTCAACGTGGCCTGGGTCCAGCATCGCGCGGGCCTCGAGGTCGCGCTGCCGACCACCGGTACGTCGTTCCAGCGGTGGGCGTCGCTGCTGACCGAGCACGCCCACGCCCCGGCCGTCGTCGCCCACGCACAGGCGTGGCGGCACTTGGCGGCGACACCCGCGCTGCTGCCGCCGGTCCAACCCGCCGTCGACACGTACGCCAGCGCCGGGCACCTGTCGGTCTCGCTCGACGACGTCGAGACGACCCGGACCCTGCTGGGTGAGGTCCCGGCCGCGTTCCGCGCAGGCATCCAGGACATCCTGCTGATCGCGTTCGGCCTGGCCGTCGCGGAATTCGCCGGGGGCGACGGGCCGATCGGCATCGACGTCGAGGGCCACGGCCGCCACGAGGAGCTGGGCCGCAACGTCGACCTGTCGCACACCGTCGGATGGTTCACCACCAAGTACCCGGTGGCCGTGCGGTTCGGTCGGCTGTCCTGGGCGGACGTCATCGCCGGCGACGCGGCGCTGGGGCCGGTACTCAAGGACGCCAAGGAACAGCTGCGTGCCCTGCCCGACGGCCTGACCTACGGCGCGCTGCGCTACCTCAACGCCGACACCGACCTGGCCGGGCCCGACCCGGCGATCGGCTTCAACTACTTCGGGCGCCTCGGCGGCGCCGCGGCCGACCTCCCCGAGGATGCCTGGCGGATCTGCCCCGACGGCGCGTCGACTACCGGGGTCACCCGGCTCGCCACCGCGGTGCCCATGCCGCTGATGCACACCGTCGAGGTCAACGCCGGCACCCTCGACACCGACGCCGGCCCGCGGCTGTACGCCGACTGGACCTGGGCGCCGTCGGCCCTCGACGAGGCGCAGGTCGAGCGGCTCAGCCGGTTGTGGTTCGAGGCCCTTACCGGCATCTGCGCGCACGTGCGCGCCGGGGGCGGCGGGCTCACACCGTCCGACGTCGCGCCCGCGCGGCTCAGCCAACCGCAGCTCGACGAGCTGGCGCGCCGGGACCGGATCGCGGACGTGCTGCCGTTGACCCCCCTGCAGCAGGGGCTGCTCTTCCACGCCGGCACCGCGCGCTCCAGCGACGACATCTACGCCGTGCAGCTGGATTTCGCCGTCACCGGCTGGCTCGACCCGCAGCGCCTGGACGACGCGGTGCACACGGTGGTGCGGCGGCACCCGAACCTGGTCGCGCGATTCAGCCAGCAGTTCGACGAGCCGGTGCAGATCATCCCCGCCGCACCCGAAATGGCCTGGCGCTACCTGGAACTCGACGCCGACCGGCGGATCGAGGAATTCCGCGCCGACGAGCGCGCCGCAGTCTTCGACCTCGCCGACCAGCCCCCCTTCCGGGCGGCGATGATCCGCACCGCTCCCGACCGGCACCGCTTGGTGCTCACCATCCACCACATCGTGCTCGACGGATGGTCGTTGCCGATCCTGCTGGCGGAGATCTTCGCGACCTTCAACGGGCACCGACTGCCCGCGCCCGTCCCGTACCGGAGCTTCCTCACCTGGCTGGCCGACCGGGACTCCGATGCCGCCCGCGCCGCCTGGTGCGACGTGCTCGACGGGTTCGACGCGCCCACCCTCGTCGGCCCGCCACAGCGTTTGCGGTTGGGCCGACGCGGCGTGCGGTCGTTCGCGGTGTCCGCGGATACCACCCGGGCCCTCGGCGAGTTGGCCCGCGCGCACCAGAGCACAGTCAACATCGTGCTGCAGGCCGCGTGGGGGCAGCTGCTGTCCTGGCTGACCGGCCACAACGACGTCGCATTCGGCACCACGGTGTCGGGCCGCCCGACTGAGTTGCCCGGCGCGGAGTCGATGGTCGGCCTGCTGATCAACACCGTGCCGGTGCGCGCGAGGATCGCGGCGACCACCACTACCGCTGATTTGCTGGACCAGCTGCAGCGCGCGTACGCGCACACCGTCGAGCACCAGCACCTGGCGCTCAGCGAGATGCACCGCATCACGGGCCAGGACAAGCTGTTCGACACCCTGTTCGCCTACGAGAACTATCCGATCGACACCGGCGCCTTCCTGGGCGACCACGAGCTGACCATCACCGAGTCCACGGTCCGCGAATACAACCACTACCCGCTGACCGTGCAGGCCCAGCCGGGCGAGGAGCTGGGCTTCCGCGTCGAATTCGACACCGATGTGTTCGACGCGGCGGGCATCGACGCGCTGATCGAGCGGTTGCGGCGGGTGCTGGCGGCGATGACGGCCGATCCGGAGCGGCCGCTGTCCTCGGTGGACGTGCTCGACGCGGGCGAGCACGCGCGGCTGGACGAGATCGGTCAGCGCGCGGCCTTGAACCCGCCGGCGGGCGCGGCGGTGTCTTGGTCGATTCCGGCGCTGTTCGGCGCGCACGTCGAACGCATCCCCGAGGCGGTGGCGGTCAGCGGCGCGGGCCGCTCCCTGACCTACCGGGAACTCGACGAGGCCGCCAACCGGCTGGCCCACCGGCTCGCCGCCCGCGGCGCCGGCCCGGGACAGCGGGTGGCGCTGCTGCTGCCCCGGTCGGTCGACGCGGTCGTGGCGATCATGGCGGTCCTCAAGACGGGTGCCGCCTACCTGCCCGTAGACCCCACGCTGCCCGGCGAGCGCATCGAGTTCCTGCTGGGTGACGCCGCGCCGGTGGCGGTGCTCACCCTCGCCGACCTGGCAGCCTTGGCCGACCCGGGCGACTGGCCTGCCACCGCGCCGCCTGTCGGGCCGGGTCCGGACGATGCCGCGTACCTGATCTACACCTCCGGCACCACCGGACTCCCCAAGGGCGTCGCGGTCACCCACCGCAACGTCACCGCGCTGCTGGGGGCTCTGGACGCGGGGCTGCCGGCGGCGGGGGTGTGGAGCCACAGCCACTCGCTGGCCTTCGACGTCTCGGTGTGGGAGATCTTCGGGCCGCTGCTGCGCGGCGGGCGGGTCGCCGTCATCCCCGACGTGGTCGCTCGCTCACCTCGGGACTTCCACGACGCGCTGGTCGACGAGCGGGTCAGCGTGCTGACCCAGACCCCGTCGGCGGTCGCCGCGCTGCCGCTGGGCGGGCTGGATTCGCTGGCGTTGGTGGTGGTCGGTGAGGCCTGTCCGCCCGAGGTGGTGGATCGCCTGGCGCCGGGACGGGTGATGGTGAACGCCTACGGGCCGACCGAGACCACCATGTGCGTGGCCATCAGCACGCCCCTGAAGGCGGGGTCCCCGGGCACCCCGCCCATCGGTTCGCCGGTGCCGGGCGCCGCCTTGTTCGTGCTCGACGGGTGGCTGCGGCCGGTGCCGGTCGGCGTGGTCGGCGAGCTGTACGTGGCCGGCGCCGGCGTCGCCGACGGATACGTCCGCCGTACCGGGTTGACCGCGTCGCGGTTCGTCGCCTGCCCGTATGGACCGGCCGGACAGCGGATGTACCGCACCGGGGACCTGGTGCGGTGGCGCGACGACGGGCAACTGGACTCCCTCGGCCGCGCCGACGAGCAGGTCAAGATCCGCGGCTACCGCATCGAGCGCGGCGAGGTGCAGGCCGCCCTGACCGCGCTGGACGGCGTCGACCAGGCAGTGGTGATCGCCCGCGAGGACCGTCCCGGCGCCAAGCGCCTCGTCGGATACATCACCGGCACCGCCGAACCGCTCGCGGTGCGGGCCGCGCTGGGCGAGCGGCTGCCGTCGTACCTGGTCCCCGCGGCCGTCGTCGTCCTCGATGCCCTGCCGCTGACCCCCAACGGCAAACTCGACGCCCGGGCGCTGCCCGCGCCCGAGTACGCGGCCGGCGAGTACCGCGCCCCGGCCAACGCCGTCGAGGAGCTCCTGGCCGGCGCCTACGCCCAGGTGCTGGGCGTCGAGGTGGTCGGGGTGGACGACTCCTTCTTCGACCTCGGCGGCGACAGCATCTCCGCGATGCGCCTGATCGCCGCCGTCAACGCCCGCCTGGACGCCGGCCTCGCCGTGCCCACCCTGTTCGAGGCCCCGTCCGTGCGAGAGCTGAGTCAGCGCCTGCAACCGAATGGCGTTGCGCTGCAGCAGATCGTCCCGGTGCAGACCCTCAAGAAGGGTGACGGCGCACCGCTGTTCTGCATTCACCCCGTCGGCGGGGTGAGCTGGCCGTACCAGATCCTGCGCAACTACCTGGACTGCCCGATCATCGGCATTCAGCAGATCCTGCGCGACGACGAACCCGAACCACAGTCGATCCGCGACATGGCCGGCAACTATGCCGACCGGATTGAAGAAATCCACCCGGCCGGCCCGTACGGCCTGCTCGGCTGGTCCTTCGGCGGCGTCGTCGCCCACGAAGTCGCCATCGAGCTGCAGGCCCGCGGGCGCGACGTCGCGCGCCTCATCCTGCTGGACGCCCAGCCCGGGATCGGCAGCACCGTCACACAGCCGAGCCATGCGCTGGGCGACAAGAAGCCGATACTCGAGGAGATCCTGCGGTTCGGCCGGCTCGCCATCCCTGAACAGGACGGCGCGCTGAGCTATGAGCAGATCGAAGAACTCGTCAGCCGGCGCGGTGCCGCCGAATTCCCGCGCTACCACCAGCTTTTGAACCTGATCGTGCAGAACCTCAACACCAGCGTCCGGTTCTACCGGACGCATGAGCCGCGCGTGTTCGACGGTGACGTGGTCATCTTCTCCGCCGCGCGCGATCAGAGCGATCGCGCCTCTTTCCTAGAGCGGAGCTGGCGGCCGCACGTCGCCGGCGAGATCACCGTGTACCCCACCGACTGCACGCATCAAGAGATGCTGAGCGCCGAATCGCTCGACAGGTACGGCAGACAACTGAGGCGACTGGTCGGTGAGGCAACGTGAAAGTGAAGTGGCCGCGGCGGCTTTCCGGCTCGTCGCTGGGCGGCATGTCTCTCGGCGGCGGGTTCCTGCGGTTGGCCCGGGTGGTGGCGCGCCGCCCGTGGCTCGTCATCGCCGGCTGGGTGCTGCTGATGGCGGTGCTGGGGGGCATGTTTCCGCCGGTGACCAAGATCGCCCGCGAACACACCCAGGAACTCCTGCCGAGCGACGCGCAGGTGATGGTGGCGACCCGGAAGATGACGGCGGCGTTCCACGAGCCGGGCATCCAGAACGTCGCGCTCGTCGTGCTCACCAACGAGCACGGGATGACCAAGCCCGACGAAGACGTCTACCGCACCCTGGTCGACAGGTTGCGCGCCGACACCCACGACGTCGTCATGGTGCAGGACTTCATCTCCAAACCGCCGCTGCGGGAGGTGATGGCCAGCAAGGACAACAAGGCGTGGTTCATCCCCGTCGGCATCGCGGGCGAATTGGGTTCGCCCGCTTCCAATAAGGCTTACGAACGCGTCGTAGACATCGTCAACAAGACGCTCAAACAGGCGCCCCCGGGCTCGGGGGTCACCGCGCACATGACGGGGTTGACGGCCACCGTCTCCGAACTCGCCGAGATCGGGGAACGCGACCTGCGGGTGATCGAGAGCGCGACCCTGCTCATGGTGTTGTTGATTCTGCTTGTCGTATACCGCAATCCCGTCACCATCCTGCTTCCGCTGGTGACCATCGGCATATCTCAGGCCGTCGCGGCCCAGGTGGTCTCCGGCCTCGCGATGGCCGGACTGGGCATCTCCCAGCAGACCGTCATCTTCATGACCGCCATGATGATCGGCGCCGGCGTCGACTATGCCGTGTTCCTGATCAGCCGATATCACGAATACCTGCGGCAGGGGATGGATTCCGACGAGGCCGTCGCGCGCGCTTTGGCCGCTATCGGCAAGGTGATAGCCGCCTCCGCGGCCACCGTCGCGGTCACCTTCCTCGGGATGACCTTCACCAAGCTGCTGGTGTTCTCCACCATCGGTCCCGCCCTGGCCGTCTCGATCGCCGTGGCGTTCCTGGCCGCGATCACGCTGCTTCCGGCGATGATGGTGATCGCCGGGCGCCGCGGCTGGATCAAGCCACGGCGCGACCTCACCACCCGGTTCTGGCGTCGGTCCGGAATCCACATCGTCCGGCGCCCCGTCGCGCACCTGGCCGCCAGCCTCGTCGTGCTGATCGCGCTGGCCAGCTGCGTGGCCGTCATGCACACTAGCTACGACGCGCGCACGACGCTGCCGCCAAAAGCCGAGAGCAACATCGGATTTGCCGCGATACAACGTCACTTCCCGGCGAGTTCCACTGTGCCGCAGTACATTTTCATCCAGTCGCCGCACGACATGCGCAATACCAAGGCGCTGGCGGACTTGGAGCAGATGGCGCAGCGGGTCAGCGAGCTGCCGAATATCGCGATGGTCCGCGGCGTCACCCGGCCCACGGGCGCCCCGCTGGAACAGGCCACGTTGAGTTACCAGGCGGGGGTGATCGGCGACCGGCTGGCCGACGTGTCGTCGAAGATCTCCGGCAGCAAGGACCAGCGCGACGCGCTGACGGGCGGGGCGCGCAAACTCGCCGACGCGCTGGCCGCCGTCCGCAGTCAGCTGACGCAGGCCACCGGGGTGATCAATGGCCTGGCCAACCAGCTGACGACCATGAAGAACCAGCTCTCCAACTCCGAGGCGCTGCGGGACCTGCAGGCGCGGCTTGCCAGCCAGATGAACGCCGGCGACTCGATCCAGCCGGCGGCCGGAAACCTCAACGACGTCGTGAAGCTGGCCGACAACGTGCTGGGCGGCCTGGATACCAACCCCGCCTGCGTGAACGATCCCAACTGCGTCCAGCTGCGCGACCAGCTGCGGCGCCTCGTCGAGACGCTGCAGAGGCTGCAACCCTCGATGGAGGCGGCCTCGAAATCGATTCGGGCGCTGGGCCTGAACAATCCGGGCGGTCTGCAGCAGAGCATTTCGCAACTGACTCAAGGCGCCAACCAGCTGGCGGACGGCAGCCGCCAGATCGCCGACGGGGTGCGAACCCTGGACGACCAGACCAGACAGCTGGGCGAGGGCCTGTCGCACGCGGCGGCCTTCCTGCTTGCGATGAAACTCAACGCGTCCCAGCCCGGCGCGGCCGGCTTCTACATTTCGCCGGAGATCCTGGGCAACGACCAATTCAAGGATCTCGCCGCGGTATTCATGTCGCCCGACGGGCACGCGGTGCGCTACCTGGTCCAATCGAAGCTGGACCCGTACGACTCGAAGGCGATGGATCAGGTTAAGGCGATCCTGTCCGCGGCGCGTGGGGCACAGGCCAACACCTCGCTGGCCGACGCGCAGATATCGATGTCGGGCCTGACGCCCTACTACAGCGAAATGCGCGACTACTACAACCAGGACCTGCGGTACATCGTCATCATGACCGTCGTCGTCGTGTTCCTGATCCTGGTGATGCTGCTGCGGGCGGTCGTGGCACCGCTGTATCTGGTTGGCACGGTGATCCTTTCGTATCTGTCATCGTTGGGCATCGGGGTCATCGTGTTGCAGCTAATCGGTGGTGAGCCGTTGAACGCGAGCATGCCGGGGATGGCTTTCATCGTGCTCGTGGCCGTCGGCGCGGACTACAACATGCTGCTGATCTCCCGAATACGCGACGAATCCCCGCATGGGATCCGATCCGGCGTCATCCGGACTGTGGGCACGACCGGCGGCGTGATCACTTCCGCTGGAATCATTTTCGCCGCGCCGATGTTCGCGATGCTGTTCAGCAGTGTCAGTTCCGTGGTACAGGCCGGCTTCGTCATCGGTGTGGGGCTGTTGCTGGACACCTTCGTCGTGCGCACCATTACCGTGCCGGCGCTGGCGGTGCTGGCCGGCAAGGCCAACTGGTGGCCGTCGGGGTGGCGGGGTCGGCGACGTCCGTCCGGACGTTCGCCCGCGCGTTCGGCGGTGCAGCGTCCCGAGGCCCGTCCGCGGGCGGCGTCGGGATCGGCCGGTCAGACCGCGTGGCTGTGGACGCCGTGGTTCGAGAATCGTTGGTTGCGGGGGAGTTAGCAGCGGCGTTCCTGCGTCGCAGGAAGTCGGCGTATGGAGTTTTGCCCGCGTCGTAGTGCACCAGTGAGCGACAGCTTGGCGCGCGGGCAGATGCTGACCGTCGCGTGCCCGCGCGTGCGCGTAGACGTACGGCCACCGCTGTGGCCGGCGTGTCGTGCACGGCCGCGGGGGTCCGGATGGCCGCCCGCCCGCCGCCCAGCCCGCGAGGGCGCTCAAACTTGCGCGAAATTGCGGGTGAGGTCTCGAATTTGGGGTCGCTCGCGAGTCCCAGACGTCACAAGAAAATCAGCATATGGACTTTTGCCCGCCTCGTAGCGACAGCCTGTCGCGCGGAGGCGGGCAAACCGCCACATGCCGGCGGCCGCGTGTCCGCGAGGGCGCTCAAATTTGCGTGAAGTGCGGGTGGGGCCTCGAATTTGGGGTCGCTCGCGGCGGCGCCGCCCGCCGCGTCCTTGCTCGCGGGTCCCCAGGCGTCGCAAGAAAATTGGCATATGGAGTTTTGCCCGCCTCGTAGCGACAGCCTGTCGCGCGGAGGCGGGCGAGCAGGCACATGCCGGCGGTCGCGTGTGTCCGCGAGTGTGCGCCGATGTACGACGACATGCCGTACTGACCGGCATGTCGTGCACGTGCGCGGGGGTCCGGATGGTCGCCCGCCCGTCCGCCGCTGGCCCGCGAGGGCGCTCAAATTTGCGTCAAATTGCGGGTGGGGCCTCGAATTTGGGGTCGCTCGCGGCGCCGCCGCTCACCGTGTCAGGCTGGCGAGTCCCCCGGCGTCACAAGAAAGGGCATATGGAGTTTTGCCCGCCTCGTAGCGACAACGTGTCGCGCGGAGGCGGGCGACCCGCCACATGCTCGCCCCGTCGCCTGCCCGTGCACGCAGATGCACAGCGGCACGCTGCGCTGGCCGGCGTTTCGTGCACGGCCGCGGGGCCCCGCCCGCCCGCTGGCCCGCGAGAGCCCTCAAAGTCACGTCAAATCGCGGGTCAGGCCTCGAATTTGGGGACTCTCGCGGAGGCGCCGCCCGCCACAGCGCCAACAACCGACAACCCCTGTGCCGCAGAGCCATGCGGCTGCCAAGGCATCGATCACGGTGCGCTACGTTCCGGTCTTTTTGGGTTCGTAGGGTGTGTACCACCACCAGTCGGCGCGTTCGCCGAGAGGCCCGTTCCAGGGCGGAACATCGGGTGGGGGTTTGTTGGGTGGTCGGGCCAGGGAGCGGTTGTCCAGGGTGTGGCCGTCGCTGTCGGTGACGCTGAGATCCTCGGCGGTGCCGGAGATCGTGATGCCGCCGCGGTGATGCAACCGGTGGTGATACGGGCATAGCAGCACCAGGTTCGAGAGCTCGGTGGGGCCGCCGTCTTCCCAGTGCACCAGGTGGTGGGCGTGCAGGCCGCGGGTGGCCCCGCATCCGGGTACTGCGCAGGTGCGGTGGCGGTGCTCGAGGGCGCGGCGCAGCCGGCGGCTGATTTGACGGGTCTCCCTCCCCGCCCCGATCGGCACCCCGTCGCGCTCAAACCACGCCTCAAAGGTGGCATCACAAGTCAGGTACTGCCGTTCGGCGTCGGAGAGCAGCGGGCCCAGATGCAGGGCGGCGGCACGCTGGGCGACATCGAGGTGCACCACCACCGTGGTGTGTGCCCCATGCGGGCGCTGGGCGGCATCAGCGTCCCAGCCGGCCTCCACCAACCGCAGAAACGCATCCACTGTGGAAGGGATCGGGGGCCGCTGCTCCTCGCTACTCTCAGCGTGATCGCGTTTCCACTGCGCGATCAGCGCATCCCGATGGGCGGCCAGCGCGGCATCGAACGTCGCCGCCTCCACAGGGCCCAGCGTGATCCGGTAACAACTGCCCGCCTCGGTGCCGGTCTTGCGGAACGAGGATTCCGGTGCCGGGCGCGGCTCGGGGTCGGGGCGGGGCTCCAGCTTGACGGCGGTGCGTAACTGGTTGACCGTGGCCACCGCCGCCAGCTCCGCATAATGCTCATCAGAACCCGCACCCGCCCCGGCGGCGATCACCCCCACCTGATCCAGCGACAACCGGCCCGCCGCCATCCCCGCGGCACACAACGGGAACTCCCCGATCCGGCCCGCCACCGTAGTCAGCGTGGACGCGGTCGCCGAGGACAACCCCAGCCGCCAGGCCACCAACGCCTTCACCGACCGCGCCCCGGTCATCCCACACAACCCGTCGCGCTCAATCTCAGCCACCCGCGCCACAATCTGGGCATCAATCGCATTACGCTGACCCGCCAACTCCGCGAGCTCCTCAAACAACACCTCCAAACGATCAATCGGTCTGACCGGCGTGACAGGCAAAGCGGACGACGACATAACCACATCAAAGCAGCGACCTACGACAACTTTTCCCGCCAAACGCCACGCGGTGGGGCCGGAAAGCTAAAGCCTTGTGTGGCAGCTCATTGTCGCTAAAAGACGGGCAATTCGGCACATACCTTCCCGCGGAGGCCGCGGTGACGGGTGAGCAGGGCCCGACGGCTCACTCCGCAGGCGACGGCTCACTCCGCAGACGACGGCTCGCTCCGCAGGCGACGGCTCACTCCGCAGGCGCCAACTTCTCGCACAGCAAGTCCGCCAACCCGCGAATCGTGGTGACTTCGGACGACGTGATGCGGACGCCCGTCTCGGCCTCGATGCGGGTGCCAAGCTCCAGCGCGCCCAGCGAGTCGATCCCGCACTCCGGCAGCGGCCGATCCGGATCGATGCTGCGACGCACGATCAGGGTGACCTGATCGGAGATCAGCCGCCGCAGCCGCACGGGCCACTCGTCGCGGTCCAGAGTCTCCAGCTCGGCACGCAGTTTGCTTGTCCCCGAGCCATTTTGACGGTTGGGCCGGAACGCCTCGGCGAACGGGCTGCGTTGGGCGAAGGCGGCCAGCCACGGGGCACCGGTAAGAGGGGCATAACCGGTGTACGCGCGGTCATGGCGCAGCAGCGTGTCGAACGCGTACGCGCCCTCGTCGGGAGCAATCGCGAGTCCCGTACTCTCGGCGAGCGCGGTCCCACGGCCGATCTGCCCCCAGGCGCCCCACGCGATCGAGGTGGCCGGCAGGCCCTGCGCCCGGCGCCACCACGCGAACGCGTCCAGCCAGCTGTTGGCCGCCGCGTAGGCGCCCTGCCCGGGCGCGCCGACCAGCGCCGCCGCCGAGGAGAACGAGCAGAACCAGTCCAGTGGCTGACCGGACGTGGCCTCGTGCAGGTTCCACCCGCCGTAAACCTTTGGTGCCCAGTCATGCTCGAGGACCTCGTCGGTGATATTGGCCAGGGTGGCGTCCTCGATCACGCCCGCGGCGTGCAGCACGCCGCGCACGGGCAGCCCAGTGGCGGTCGCGGCGGCCACCAGACGCTCCGCCGTTCCGGCCACAGCGATGTCGCCGCACGAGACCACGATGTCGGCGCCGACGGCGCGGATGCACTCGATCGTTTCCAGTGCCTTCACCGTGGGCTCCGAGCGCGAGGACAGCACGATGCGCCCGGCCCCCGCCGCCGCCATCTTCTCGGCCAGGAACAGTCCCAGGCCGCCCAGCCCGCCGGTGACAATGTACGAACCGTCGGAGCGGAAGGGCCGCGCCTGTGCCGGCGGCACCGTGACGCGGCTCTGGCCGGTGTGCGGGATGTCGAGCACCAGCTTGCCGGTGTGTTGCGCGTTGCTCATCACCCGAATCGCGGTGGCGGCGTCGGCAAGTGGATAGTGCGTGCACTCCGGCATCGGCAGCGAGCCGTCCGCGGTGAGGCGGTACACGGTGTCGAGCAGATCGCGCAGCCGGTCCGGGTCGCTGTAGGACAGCAGCCCCAGGTCCAGGCCGTAGAACGCGAGGTTGCGGCGGAACGGGAAGAGCCCCAGCCGGGCGTCGGCGTAGATGTCGCGCTTGCCGATCTCAACGAATCGTCCACCGAGCGCAAGCAATTCGACGCCCGCCCGCTGGGCTGCGCCGATCGCGGAGTTCAACACGATGTCGACGCCGTAACCCTCGGTGTCGCGGCGGATCTGGTCGGCGAACTCCAGGGTGCGCGAGTCGTACACGTGCTCGATGCCCATGTCGCGCAGCAGTTGTCGGCGCTGCTCGCTGCCCGCGGTCGCGAAGATTTCGGCCCCGGCGGCGCGGGCGATGGCGATCGCTGCCTGCCCCACCCCGCCGGTCCCGGAATGGATCAGCACCTTGTCGCCGGCCCTGATGTGCGCCAGCTGGTGCAGGCCGTAGTACGCGGTGGCGGTCGCGGTCGTCACCGCCGCGGCCTGGTCGTCGGACAGCCCATCCGGCAACCCCACGGCCAGGCGCGCGTCGCACGTCAGGAAGGTGCCCCAGCAGCCGTCGGCGCACAACCCCGCGACGTGATCGCCCACCCGATGCTCGGTCACGTCGGGCCCGACGGCGGTGATGACCCCGGCGAAGTCGGTGCCCAACTGCGGCAGCCGCCCCTCAAAGGAGGGGTAGCGGCCGAACGCAACCAGGACGTCGGCGAAGTTGATGCTGGACGCGCTGACCGCGACCTCGATCTGGCCCGGGCCCGGCGAAACCCGCTCGGATGCGACCAGTTCCATCGACTCCAGGTCGCCCGGTGTGCGGATCTGCAGTCGCATTCCGTCACGCTCGGGATGCACGACGGTCGTCTGCCGCTCCTCGGGACGCAGCGGAGCGGGATACAGCCGTGCCGTATACCACTGACCGCCACGCCACGCCGTCTCGTCCTCCTCGGACCCGCCGAGCAGTTGCCGCGCCAGCTGATCGGCGTCCACATCGAAGTCCACATCGATGAGCGTGGCGCCCAAATGTGGCTGTTCCGTGTCGATTACCCGTAGCAGCCCACGCAGTCCGGCCTGCTCCAGGTTGGGGCGCTCGCCGGCCGTCACCGCTTGGGCGCCGCGGGTCACGACGTACAGGCGGGGCGGATCGCCGGGCAGTTCCGTCAATGTGCGCGCGATGCGCACCACTTCGCGGACATGCGACGGGCTCCGTGAGTCCGACTGCTCGACGGGGCACACGACCACACCGGCGAATTCCCCGCCACGCAGCTCACTTTCGAGCCGGTCGGCATCGCCCGGCGAGGGCAGGCCGACGCAGTGCGCGCCGTGTTCTCCCAGCGCGGCGCGCAACGCATCAAAGCCTGCGCCGATCAACAGCCACTTTCCCGCGTCGGCGTTGGGCAGTTCGGGCAGCTCGCGTTGCTGCCATTCGACGGTGAGCAGCCGTTCGGTCAGCACCCGGTCGTCGTTGCCGCCCTCGGCCGTCGCGGTGCCAAATCGCAGTCCCTGCACCGCGATCAGCACGTTGCCCTGTTCGTCGAGGAGGTCGATGTCGGTCTCGATGCCGGTGGCATCGCTGCCGGTGGCCCGCAGGTAGCTGTAGCGCGCGTCGCGCGCCGGGCCGTAGGCGCGGATCCGACGGACACCGACCGGCAACGCCAGCCCGCCGATGCCTTGAACGTCCGGCAGCGCGGCGGCGGCCTGGAAGCAGGCGTCCAGCAACGCGGGATGCGCGTGGTAGGCGGCCTGCTGGGTGCGGATCGGGCCCGGCAGCGCGACCTCGGCCAGCACGCTGTCTGCACCGGGGTACACGGCGGCCAGCCCGCTGAACGCGGGCCCGTACTGAAGGCCGTACTGGTCCAAGCGGTTTCGCAGGTCGGCCCCGTCCTCGCGGCGCGGGTGCGCCGCCAGCAGTGCCGTGATGTCCCGTGCCGGCGGCCGATCGTCGGGCGCGGCGCGCAGCGCGGCGGCTGCGTGTCGCGCCTGCCCGGCCTCGACGACCAACTTGGCCGCCTCCGCCGTGTCGACCGTCGCGACGGCGCCGACGGTGGTTTGCGCGTCGAGCAGCAGCGCCTGCTCGAAGCGGATGTCACGCGCCTCGCTGTCCTCGCCGAAGACCGCACGCGCCGCGGCCAGCGCCATCTCGCAGTAGGCCGCGCCGGGAAGCACTGAGACATTGTGGATTTGGTGATCGCCCAACCAAGGGTGCGCATCGGTGCCGACCTCGGACTGCCACGCGTGGCGCTCCGGTTCCTCCTGCAGGCGCACGTGTGCCCCGAGCAGCGGGTGAACCGCGACCGTGAACGCAGTGCGGGACTGGCCCTCGTCGCTCAACCATAGCCGCTGGTGCGTCCAGGTCGGCAACGGCGCATCCACCAGTCGGCCGTCCGGATACAGCGCCGAGAAGTCGATCGCCGCGCCCGCACCATGCAGGTCGGCCAGGAAACCCTTGAGCCCGTGCGGCAATTCCTGCTCGCGACGCATGGCGGCCAGCGCGGCCAGCGGCGTGTCGAGGCTGCGGGCGGTCTGCCCGACGGCGTGGGTGAGCAGCGGGTGTGGCGACAGTTCGGCGAAAACCCGGTGGCCGTCCTCCAGCGCGGCCCGCACCGCCGCGGAGAATCGCACCATCCGGCGCATGTTGTCGGCCCAGTAGCGGGCATCGCACACCGGCTCTTCGCGCGGGTCATACAGCGTCGCCGAGTAGAACGGAATCGCCGGCGACGCCGGACTGAGGCCGTCGAGCATCCCGGTCAGCTCGCCGACGATCGGGTCGACCTGCGGCGAATGGAACGCGACGTCGGTGGGCACCTCGCGGGCCAGCACCCCCCGCTGCTCCCAGGCCGCGACCAACTCGTGCACAGTCGCGGCGTCGCCCGCGATCACCGTCGACTCCGGCGACGCCACCACCGCCACCACGACGTCCTTGATCCGCCGCACGGTCAGTTCCGAGAGCACCTGCTGGGCAGGCAATTCCACCGATGCCGTGGCGCCGGTGCCCGCTACCCGCGACATCAGCTTCGACCGGGCGCAGATCACCCGCAGCCCGTCTTCCAGCGTCAGCGCCCCGGCGACGACGGCCGCCGCGGCCTCACCGACGGAGTGCCCGATGACGGCGCCCGGCCGCGCCCCGTACGCCGTCATGGTGGCGGCCAGCGCGACCTGCATGGTGAACAGTGTGGGCTGGATCCGGTCCTGGCCGGTCACGGTCTGCGGCGCCGACATCGCCTCGGTCACCGAGAAGCCGCACTCGCGCAAGATGATCGGCTCGGCACGCGCCACCGTCGCGGCGAACGCCGGTTCAGTCGCCAGCAACTCGGCGCCCATCCGGGCCCACTGCGAACCCTGGCCGGAAAACACCCACACCGGTCCGCGGTCGTCGCGGCCGACCGCGGCCTCGTGCGGGGTATCGCCTTGCGCCACAGCGTGTAACGCCGCCGCGAGCTGCGGATGGCTGTCGGCGACGACGGCAGTGCGCACGGGGCGATGCGCGCGCCGACGGGCCAAGGTGTACGCCAGATCCGGCAGCGCGACGTCGTCGTGCGCCGTTACCCAGTCGGCGAGCCGGCCGGCAGTGCGCCGCAGTTCGTCGGCCGAGGTGGACGACAACGTGAAGAGCAACGGGCCCGTCGCTGCAACCGGAACACGCTGCGGCGCAGCACTTTCGGGTGCCTGCTCGAGCACACCGTGCACGTTGGTGCCGGACAGGCCGTACGACGACACCGCGGCCCGACGCGGCTGTCGCCCGTCGGTGGTCCACGGCATGGTCTCCTGTGGCACAAAGAGGTTGGTGTCGATGCGCGCGAGCTCGTCGGGAAGGCGGGTGAAGTGCAGGTTCGGCGGTACCACGCCGTGCTGCAGCGCGAGGACCGCCTTCATCAGGCCCAGCGTCCCGGCGGCGGACTGCGTGTGTCCGAAGTTGGTCTTCAGCGACGTCAGCGCGCAGCGGTCGTCGGTGCCGTAAACATTTGCCAGGCTGGCGAATTCGATGGGGTCGCCGACCGGGGTGCCGGGCCCGTGCGCCTCGACCATGCCCACCGTGGCGGCCTCGACGCCGGCCGCGGCCAACGCCGACTGGTACACCGCGGTTTGCGCGTCCTCCGACGGCGTCGCGATGTTCACGGTGTGGCCGTCCTGGTTGGCGGCGGTGCCACGCACCACCGCCAGGATCCGGTCACCGTCGCGCAGCGCGTCGGGCAGCCGCTTGAGCAGCACCACGGCGCAACCCTCACCGGACACGAAGCCGTCCGCCGCGACGTCGAACGCGTGGCAGCGTCCCGTCGGCGACAGCATGCCCTGCGCCGACCCCGCCGCGAACTTTCGCGGCTCCAGCATCACCAGCGCGCCACCGGCGAGCGCGAGGTCGCTCTCCCCGTCGTTCAGGCTGCGGCAGGCCATGTGGACGGCGAGCAGGCCGGACGAACACGCGGAATCGACCGTGAGGGCGGGGCCTTTGACGCGCAGCGCGTAGGCGATCCGCCCGGAAGCCATGCTGAATCCGTTGCCCACGAAGCCGTATGGCCCTTCCATGGCGGGAGAGTCGGCGACACGGATCTGGTAGTCGAAATGCGTGAGCCCGACGAACACTCCGGTCAGCGAGTCGGTCATCATTTGCGGGGTCAGGCCGGCGTGCTCCACGGCCTCCCACGAGGTCTCCAGCAACAACCGGTGTTGGGGGTCCAGCGCTGTCGCCTCGCGCTCGTTGATGCCGAAGAACTCGGCGTCGAATCCGGCGACGTCGTCGAGGAACGCGCCCCACTTGCAGGTCGACCGGCCCTGCACGCCGGGCTCGGGATCGTAGTAGTCGTCCAGATCCCAACGATCAGAGGGGATTTCGGTGACCATATCGTCACCACGTAGCAACGCTTCCCACAACCGCTCCGGCGAGTCGATGCCGCCGGGCAGGCGGCACGCCATGCCGATCACCGCCACCGGAGTCACAGATGCGGTCGAATCCTTTTTTACGCCAACGTCGATTGTCTCGATCGAGACCATGCCGCCTCCCCCACAACTCCCCCGGGCCCAAGTGATAACGATTGACCACGGGGTGACGGTTCAAACCTCCGCCGCCTGTGGGATCCACGCGGGCTTCCTGAGATTTCGCTCCCAGACGTTTCAACGGCGATGGCCGAGGGAACATGGGGCAGGTGATTGCGGAGTCCATTCCATTTGTGCTGCGCGAACGCGCCAGCCTGCAGCCCGACGATCCAGCGGTCACTTTCCTGGATTACGACCGTGATTGGAACGGTGTCCCCGAGACCCTGACCTGGTCGCAGCTGTACCGGCGAACGCTGGGGGTGGCGCGCGAGCTGGACCGCTGCGGGTCGCCGGGGGATCGCGCCGTCATCCTGGCGCCGCAAGGGCTCGACTACTTCGTCGGGTTTCTCGGCGCACTGCACGCGGGGCAGATCGCGGTTCCGCTGTCGGTTCCGCTAGGTGGCGCCATCGACGACCGGGTTGGCTGGGTGCTTGAGGACGCGACACCAGCTGTCGTGCTCACTACGTCCGCCGCGGCGGGCGCGGTCGCCGAGCACGTGGGGCCGCGGGCCGGGGGGCCGGCTCCGTCACTCGTCGAGCTCGACCTGCTGGACCGCGACGTGCGGGGCGGGCCCAGCGCCAGGGCGACCGACGGCCCGGAAACGGCGTATCTGCAGTACACCTCCGGCTCGACTCGTCAGCCGGCGGGCGTGATGATGTCGCACAAGAACATTCTGGGCAACTTCGAACAGTTGATGTCCGGCTATTTCGCCGATTACGGCAACGTCCCGCCGCCGGACACCACCATCTTGTCGTGGCTGCCGTTCTATCACGACATGGGTTTGCTGTTGGGCATCTGTGCGCCAGTGCTTTTGGGGCTTCCCGCGATCCTGACCAGTCCGGTTGCCTTCCTGCAGCGACCGGCGCGGTGGATGCAGCTGATGGCGGACAATAGCCACGCCTACACCGCGGGTCCCAACTTCGCGTTCGAGCTGGCGGCGCGCAAAACGTCCGACGACGACATGGCCGACCATGATTTGTCCGACGTCCTGATCATCGTCACCGGCAGCGAGCGGGTGCATCCGGCGACGCTGCGGCGCTTCACCCAGCGGTTCGCGCGTTTCAATCTGCGCGAGAGCGTGATTCGGCCGTCGTACGGACTGGCCGAGGCGACGGTGTATGTGTCGACGCGCGCGCCCGGGGCCGCCCCGAATGTCGTCCACTTCGACGCCGAGAAGCTGTCCGAGGGGCATGCGAAGCCGTCGGCCGGCGGCACGTCGCTGGTCAGCTACGGCGTGCCGCAGACGCCGTTGGTGCGGATCGTGGATCCCGACACCCGCACGGAGTGCCCGGCGGGCACGGCGGGGGAGATCTGGGTGCACGGCGACAACGTCGCCGCAGGCTACTGGCAGAAGCCGGAAGAGACCCAGCGCACTTTCCGCGGCGCGCTGGTCGGGCCGTCGGACGGCACCCCCCATGAGCCCTGGCTGCGCAGCGGGGATCTGGGCTTCGTCTCCGACGGCGAGTTGTTCATCGTCGGCCGCATCAAGGACCTGTTAATCGTGCACGGGCGCAACCACTCGCCCGACGACGTCGAGGCGACGATCCAGGAGATCACCGGGGGCCGGGTCGCGGCGATAGCCATTCCGGATGGTCACACGGAGAAGCTCGTCGCGATCATCGAGCTGAAGAAGCGCGGCGAGACCGAGGAGGAGGCGACGGACAGGCTCGTCGCGACCAGGGGCGAGGTCTCGTCGGCGATATTCAACGCGCACGGCCTGAGCGTCGCGGATCTGGTGTTGGTGCCGCCGGGTTCCATACCGATCACCACCAGCGGCAAGGTCCGGCGCGCGGCGTGCGTTGAGCAATACCGGCACGGCCAGTTTGCCCGCCTGATGTAGGCTCGCGCGGGCTCGCGGGGTCAAATCCTCCCGCTAAAGGCGCACCCCCCGATATATTTGCCGAGTGATCGGCGCAGAGCCGCTGACCGGGCGTAGCAGCGAACTGGGGACTATTCGCCGCGCCCTGACGGGGACGGGCAACTACTCCGGCGTGATGATCGCCGGAGCGGCCGGGGTGGGCAAGACGTGGCTCGCCCGCGAGGTGCTGCGGCGCGCCGAATCCATGGGCGAGCGCACGAAATGGATCGTCGGCACCGACTCGGCGCAGGCGCTGCCCCTCGGCGCGTTCATCGGATCCCTGGGTGATGCGATGTCGGACCCGCTGACGAACGTGCGGCGGGTGATCAATTCGTTTGTCGCGCAACAGCGCCGGAGCCGTGTGGTGATCGGGGTCGACGACGCGCACCTGCTCGACGGGCTGTCCGCGCTGGTCGTTCATCAGCTGGCCCAGTCGGGCGGCGCCCGGCTGGTGGTCACGGTCCGCACCGGCGCCGACGAGCCCGACGCGGTGACGGCGCTGTGGAAGGACGGGCTGCTGGCCCGCCTTGACCTCGAACCGCTTTCGGACGCGGCGACGCGCGAGGTCATCGAGAGCGCGGTGGACGGTCCCGTCGACGCGCGCAGCGCGGCCCGATTCCGCAAGCTGACTGGGGGGAACGCCCTGTTCCTGCGCCAGTTACTGGCCGACCAGGTGGCGGCCGGACGGATGCGCAAGCTGGCCGGGGTGTGGATGTGGGACGGCGACGTCGCCGTCTCGCCGAGCCTGTCCGACATGATCGGGCGCCAGGTCGGCCGGCTCAGCGCGCGGATGGCAAAGGTCGTCGACACGCTCTCGCAGTGCGAGCCGCTGGCCGTCGACGTGCTGTGCGACCTGGTGCGTCGCGCCGACCTGGCGGCCGCCGAGCAGATGGGTCTGGTGAACGTCGAACGCACCGGCTCCCGGCTGATGGCGCGACTGGCGCACCCGCTGTTCGGCGAGCTGCGCCGGGCCAGCGCCGGCGAGATGTACCTCTCGGAGATCCGCGGCCTGCTGGCGGCGCGGTTGGCCGAAGACGACGACGCCGACATGCAGGCCACCGTGCGCCGCGCGCTGCTGCGGCTGGAGTCCGATCTCGATCCGGATCCCGAGCTGTATCTGGACGCCGCTCGGCACGCGATGACGCTGCTGGACCTGGACCTGGCCGACCGGCTAGCCACCGCCGCGACGCGGGCCGGCGCCCCGGGGGCGGCCGGGGTGCGGGCGATGAACCTGGTGCTGCTCGGCCGCGGGGAGCAGGCCGAGGCGGCGCTGCAGGACATGACCGGCGCGGACCTGCCCGACGGGCATCACTGGGCGACGGTGCGCGCGGCCAACCTGATCTGGATGCTCGGCCGGCCCGGCGATGCGGCGGTGATCCTGGAGGGCCTCGCCGGAGCCCCCGAAACCCCGGCCCAGACCGCGGAGCGACTGGCGGTGCAGGCCTGCCTGGACGCCGCGCTGGCCCGATGCCAGGTCGCGGCCGAAAACGCCCGGGCGGCGCTCGAGTTCGCGGATCTTTCCGGCTTCCACGCGATGATGGCGTCGCTCGCGTTGATCATGGCGATGGGCGCCCTGGGCCAGGTCGACGAGCTCGCGGCGGTGGCCCAGCGTGCCCTGCGGGGCGCGACGACGTCGTTCCAGGCTTCCCACCTGCGGTACTGGTTCGGCGCCGTGTACGGCCGCGCCTGCCGGCTGACCGGTCGTATCGATGAATACGTCGCCACGGCAACGGAACTGGCCGAATCGGCCCGCGACATCCCCGGCCTGGCCTATGCGAACCTGGCCTTCCTGATGGGCAACGTCGAGCTGGTTCGCGGGTCGGTGGCCGAGGCGGCGCGGCTGGTGCACGAGGCGCTTGCGGGCGTGCAGATCCATTCCGTCACGACGGGTTTGCAGCCGGCGAGCTACTTCGCGCTCGCCGAAGCGCACGCCAAGCTCGGGCAGGCGACCGAAGCGAACGTCGCTGTCGCCGTGGCACGGTCGTGCGTCCCGCCCGATTTCCTGTTCATGCAGACCGCGTTGGCGCTCGCGGGCGGCTGGGCGACGGCGGCCAGCGGCAGCCTGACCGAGGCGGTGGCGAGCGCGCACGAGGCGGCCGAAATCGCCCGCGACCGTGGGCAACCCACCCACGAACTGGCCTGCATCCAGGCCGCCGCGCAATGGGGCGACACCACGCAGGCGGCCCGCGCGCGGGAACTCGCCGACGCGTTGGCGCTGCCGCTGGCCGAGGCCGTCGCGCTGCACACGGCGGCGCTGTCGGCGGGCGACGGTGAGGGCCTGCTGTCGGCGTCGGTGAAGTACCGCGAGATCGGTGATCGGGCCGCCGCCGCCGACACCGCGGCGCAGGCGTCGGTGGCGTTCGACGCGGACCAGCAGCACAAGCGCGGGTTGTATGCCGCGGCCCTGGCCCGCGAATTGGCGGACGAGTGCGGCGGTTTGCGCACGCCCGCGATGCGGACGCCGTCGGGCCTGAAGCTGTCGGGTCGGCAGCGCGACGTCGTCGAGCTCGTCGTCGCCGGCCTGTCCAACCGCGACATCGCCGAAAAGCTGGTGATGTCGGTGCGCACGGTCGAGGGCCACGTATACCGGGCGTGCCAACGCGTGGGGGCCCAGTCCCGCGAGGAACTGGCGTCGATCATCCGGTCCGGGCCCGGCGGCGGGATGGTCTGACCCACGAAAGTTACGTAGTGGACTACGCATGCGCAGGTCCGCACGTCGGCCATACCGTGCCTGCATGGCTGAGATGCTGGATCAGGCCGAAGTCCGCGAGATGAGGCTGGCACCGAAAAATCCGCTTCCGCTTTGGCGTCAGCTCAGGTCGGTGCGGTCGTTCATCGAGGGCTTTGCTGACCTGCTGGATGCCGGAGGTCCGGTCACCCGGCTGGTCCTCGCGCCGAGGTGGCTGCTACCCAACGTGGTTCTGATCGCCACGCCGCAGGGCGCCCGGGATCTGTTGGGCCACAGCGATGAGATCGCCGACCGGGGCCGGGTCCGGACCATGGTCGAGATGCGCGCGCTGATGGGCGGCAACCTGCTCAATCTGCCGCACGAGCAGTGGTTGCCGCGTCGCCGGACGGTGCAGCCGATGTTCACCAAGCGTCACGTCACGCGGTATGCGGGGCACATGGCCGCGGCCGCCCGGGGGCTGGTCGACGGTTGGCGCGACGGCGCTTTCGTCGACCTGGACGCCGAGTGCCGCAAGCTGACGCTGCGGGCGCTGGGGCGATCGGTGTTCGGCGCCGACCTCGACGAGCGCGCCGACGAGATCGGCTGGGCGCTGCGCACTTCGCTGGAGTGGGTCGCTGACCGTGCGGCCCGGCCGGTCAACCCGCCGCGTTGGCTGCCCACCGCGGGTCGGCGGGCCGCGCGCAAGGCCAACGACGTGTTGCACCGGCTGGCCGCCGACATCCTGCGCGAGGTTCGCACCGACCCCGACCGGGACGCGCCGCTGGTGCGCGCGCTGATGCGAGCGGTCGACGACGAGACCGGTCGCTCGCTCACCGATGACGAGATCTGCCACGAGCTGGTGCTTTTCATGCTCGCCGGCCATGACACCACGTCGACCACGCTGACCTACGCGCTGTGGTCGCTGGGTCACGACCACGGCCTGCAGGAGCGGGTGCGCGCGGAGGTTGCCGCGCTGGGGTATCGGGAGCTGACGCCGGACGACGTGGTCGGACTCGACCTCACCGTGCGGGTCCTGCACGAGGCGCTGCGACTGTGCCCGCCCGGGGCCGCGACGACGCGTTCGCCGACCCGCGACCTCGTCGTCGACGGCTACCGGGTCGAGGCGAAAACCATTGCGATAGTGAGTTTTTACGCGCTGCACCGGGATCCGGCACTGTGGTATGACCCGCTGACCTTCGACCCGGACCGCTTCCTTCCGGAACGTTCGAAGGGCCGAAGCCGTTGGCAGTTCCTGCCGTTCGGCGGCGGCCCGCGCTCCTGCGTGGGCGATCACTTCGCGATGCTGGAGGCCACGCTCGCGCTGGCCACGATCGTCCGCGCCGCCGAGGTCGAATCGCTCGGTTTGACGTTCCCGCTGGAGACGCCGTTCACCGTGGTGGCCTCCGCGCCGGTCCGCGCGCGGGTGCACAGGGTCGGCTCGTCCGCTCACCGGACCGGCAGCTTGAGCACCCGGAATTTCGCCGCGTCGAGCACGTAGACGTTGCCGGCGGTGTCGACCGCGAGATCGTCCGGTTGATTCAGATCGGTGAACGGCAGCGCAGTCGGATTGCCGCCGCCCGCAGGAAATTTCAGCACCTTGTTGTTCGCGTAGTCGCTGACGTAGAGGTTTCCCGAGGTGTCCGCCGCGAGGCCGGCGGGCTGCTCGACGCCGGTGAGGGGCAGCGCCGACGGGCTGCTCGCGCCTGCCGGTAGTTTCCTCACCTCGTGGGTGGACAGCTGTGCCACGTACACATTGCCGGCGGAGTCCACCGCCAGGGAGGTGGGCTTGCCGGTATCGGGAAACGGCAGCACGGTGGGACTGGTCGCACCCGCCGACAGCTTGAGGATCCGGTCGGTCGCCAGTTCAGTGGCGTAGACGTTGCCGGCGCCGTCGACCGCGACATCGCCGGGCTGTTGGAGTTCACCGAACGGCAGCACGGTTGGCGTGGTCGACCCGGGGGCCAGCCGCAACACCCGCCCGCCGTGGCCGTCGAGCACGTAGAGGACGCCACCCGCGTCGACGGCTACGTGGAGGGGCTGTCCGAGGTCGGTGAAGGGCAGCGGGGTGGGGTTGGTTCCCGGTGTGGACTTCCAGACCTTGCCGTAGTGGGAGTCGAGGACGTAGACGTTGCCGCCCGCGTCCACCGCCAACCCGGCCAGATGATTGATGAAGTCGCCGAACGGCAGCACGACCTGTGCCGCATACGACCGCGGGGCTGTCGACGACGGGGTGGCCGTCGCGCCGCTCGGCGGCCGACCGGGCGGGGAGTGCGCACAACCGGCCACGGCCGATGCCGCCAGCCCCGTGGCGAGGACAAGGGCACCCGCCGCGCGCCAAAGTGTCACGCTACATAGCCAACCGCATGCTGACCCAGAGTGCGAGCACCGCCGCCACCAGCGCTAGCGGCACGGTGCACAACCCGAGCGCCGTGTACTCGCGGACGCCGGCCTCGACGTCGTACTGCCGCAGCACCCGCCGCCACAGCAGGTTCGACAGCGAACCGACATACGTCAGATTGGGGCCGATGTTGACCCCGATCAACACCGCCAGGATCGCCGCGGGCCCGCTGGCCGCGACCAGCGGCAGCAGCGCCAGCGTGGCCGGCAGGTTGTTGACGATGTTGGCCAGCACTGCGGCCACCGCGGCGATGGCCAGCAACGACACCAGCCCGGATCCCGACGGCAACACCGCCGACATGCGCCCCGCCATGCCGTTGACCATCACCGCCTGCACCACCACGCCCAGCGCCAGCACGAACACCAGAAACGACACGTTCACCGAGCGCACGATCTCCAGCGCCGAGGTGCGCCGGTGGTAAAGACTGCGCACGGCCAGGACCGACGCGCCGGCCAGCGCCGCCCAGGCCGGCGCCACCCCCAGCGATTCCGCGACCGCGAACCCGGCCAGCGTCAGCCCCACGACCGTCAGGACGAACACCGGCGGCCGCGGAGGGGCCTCGGCGTGTTCGGGGTCCGGCGGCACGCGCAGATCGCGGGCGAAGAACAACCGGAAGACCACGTACAAGACGGCGATAGTCACCAGCCACGGCAGCGCCATCACCAGGGTGAACTTGACGAACGAGAGGCCGGCGAGGCCGAACGCCAGCAGGTTGGTCAGATTCGACACCGGCAGCAGCAGCGATGCCCCGTTGGCCAGGTGGGCGGTGGCATAGGCGTAGGGCCGCACCGGAGTTCGCAACCGGCGGACCGTCGCCAGCACCACCGGCGTCAGCAGCACCACGGTGGCGTCCAGGCTCAGCGCGGCGGTGATGGTCGCGGCGATGACGAACACCTTCCGCAGCAACCCCCGCGACCCCACCCGCGCCATCGCCGCGCCCGCCGCCTCGAACAGGCCCTCGTCGTCGCACAGCTTGGCCAGCACCAGCACAGCGCCCAGGAATGCGACGACGTGCGCCAGGCTCGCTACCTGCGCATAAGCCTGACGTGCCGAGATCGCCCCGGTCGCAATCAGAATCAGCGTCGCGGGCACCGCCGCCACCGCCTCCGGCCAGCCCCGCGGGCGGGCGACCGCGAACGCGAGCACGACGGCAAGCAGCAGCAACGCAAGAAGCAGGGTCAACGTCTCAGATCCAGGGGTCCTCGCGCCGCCACACCGTCGGCATGTGCAGCGAGACGCCGTCGGACACGGCCAGCTCGTCGAGCGTGCGGATCGACATGTCCAGGTCGTCGGCGGCAAAAGGGATGGCCCGCAACGGCTCCGACAGCGGGCGGAAGAAGTCGTCCCAATGGATCAGGACCACCCGCCGAGCGCCCACGGCGAGCACGACCTCGGCCCAGTAGTCCAGCAGATACGACCGCGGCTGCAGCCCCAGCTGCCCGACGCCGAGGTACACGACATCCGCGCGCTGCCCGTCCAACGCCCCCTTGACGAAGCCGGCGCTGCCCTGGATCAGTAGCCGCCGCCCGGACGGGCGGTGGTGGATCAGCGTCGACCACGCCTCGCCGCAGCGATACGCCGACGCTCTGACCGGCGGCACCACCGGCTCGTCGATGACCCCGGGGAACCGGTCGGGCGGGCAATGATGCGACTCCACCAGCGTGAGGTCGTAGGCGCCCAACGCAATTGGCTCACCGGAGACGGCGACGGTGATGCGGTCCTCGGGCAGCCCGTGGCCGCGACCCACGTTGGCCGCGGACTCGCCGCCGACCAGCGGCGCCCCGGTGCGCTCGGCGACCAGGGCCGAGTCCAGTGCGTGGTCGAAGTGGGTGTGCACCGGAATGACCGCCTCAAGCCGCGAAACCCCCACGCGGGAAAGGCATTCGTCCACGCGCGACGACGACGGCGACACCTTGCCCGCTGCCACCTGCGCCAGACCGGGGCGGGAGAAGAAGCCGTCGGTCATCAACGCCGACGACCCATCGTCGAGCAGCAGCGTGGACACCCCGATCCACGTGACCGACAGGGGCGCATCGGGTTCGGCGGCGGGGACGTCGAAACGGTCCGAATAGCGTTCAATGTCGGGACGGCCCAGTTTCAGTCGCATCAGCAGAACGCCTTCACGTCGGATCCGGCGGCCTTCAGCGCATCGCGCACCGCCGCCGCGATCTGTACCGCTCCGGGCGAGTCACCGTGCACGCACACGGATTCCACGGTCACCGCGATGCGGCTGCCGTCGACCGCGGTGACCTGGCCGTCGGTCACCATGCCCACCACCCGTTGCGCGATCCGATCCGCGTCGTGCAGCACCGCGCCCGGTTCCCGACGGGACACCAGCTGCCCGTCCGGCCGGTAGGCACGATCGGCGAATGCCTCTGCCACCGTGCGCAACCCGGCATCGCGGGCTTCGTCGAAAAACGCCGAACCCGCCAGGCCCAGCACCGGCAGCGTGGCGTCCACCAGGCGCACCGCCTCCGCCACCGCCGCGGCCTGGCTGCGGTCGGTGGCGATCGTGTTGTACAGCGCCCCATGGGGTTTCACATAGGACACGGTAGAGCCACCGGCGTGCGCCAGCGCCTGCAGCGCGCCGATCTGATACACCACGTCCGCGGTCAGGTCCTCGGGAGCGACGTCGATGTAACGCCGGCCGAACCCGGCCAGGTCGCGATAGCCCACCTGCGCACCGATCCGCACGCCGCGCTCGGCGGCCGACCGGCAGACCCGCAGTAGGCCGGCCGGGTCGCCCGCGTGGAAGCCGCACGCGACGTTGGCGCTGGTGACGATCCCCAGCATGGCGTCGTCGTCACCGAGTCGCCAGACGCCGAAACCCTCACCCAGGTCGGCATTGAGGTCGATGCAGCGGTCGGTGCGGCCCACGCGACCAGCTTATGGGCTACTGCGGGCGGCGTGTCGGCCTACTTCTGGTTCACCTTGGCGGCGATCTGGATCCCGATGTCTTTGGCTGCGGAACCGGGTGCGGAGCTGCACGCCACGATGTCGATCGCGACGTTGTTGCGCACGGTCAGCGCGCGCTGGCAGGTCCAGCCGCTGCCGCCCTCCTGGGTTTCGGTCGTGCTGAGCGTGCCGTCGACGTTGGTCACCTCGGCCACCGACCACACGGTGTCCGGCTGATTCGGGCTGTGCTCGGAGAACGTGCGGTTCGAGCAGGCGGGCCAGTTCTGCGTCGAGGACTTGTAGAACGCCGCGGCCTCACGTCCGGACGGGAAGGCGACCACGGCCTGAATGGCGTAGTGCTCGCGCTTGCGGGAGCCGTCGACGCTGTCGTCGAGCCGCTGCCCGCGGACGGCGGTCCAGCCCGTGTGCGCGTACACCTTGTCCTGCGCGGGGCCGTCGACCCCCAGGCAACCCGCGTCGCTCACATCGCCGCTCCAGTCCCACATCTTCCTGGAGTCGAACCAGACCTTCACCGACGATGCGCCCAGCGCGGTGCTGATCTGGTCGGGGTCCAACAGCAGTCCGTCGAGCGCCGAAGCCGGCACCGCAGGCACGCCGTAGGGTCCGGATTTGTCCGCGGGAACCGCAATGCCGCCGATGTTGGCGGTGCAGCCGACGGCGACCGTGCAGAGGCAAGTCAGCAACAGCCTGGCGAGGTGCTGACGCACTGTTGCCCCCTACCTTCGGCCGCTGCGTTGGATCAGCTTAAGCGCTCGAACAGCGGCGTTCGAGTAGCCTGACCGAACGTGAGTCCCACTCCGCGCCGACGTGCCACTCTGGCGTCGTTGGCCGCCGAGCTGAAGGTCTCGCGCACCACCATCTCCAACGCCTTCAACCGGCCGGATCAGCTGTCGCCCGAGCTGCGGGAACGGGTGCTCGCCACGGCCAAGCGGCTGGGCTACGCCGGACCGGATCCGGTGGCGCGCTCGTTGCGGACCCGCCGGGCCGGCGCGGTCGGCCTGGTGATGACCGAGGCGTTGACCTACTCCTTCAGCGACCCGGCTGCGCGGGATTTCGTTGCGGGAGTTGCGGAGTCGTGCGAGGAGCTGGGGCAGGGACTGTTGCTGGTGGCGGTCGGGCCCAGCCGCAGCCTGGCCGACGGCACCTCCGCGGTGCTCTCGGCAGGAGTGGACGGCTTCGTGGTGTATTCCGTGCGCGACGACGACCCCTACCTGCAGGTGGTGCTGCAGCGGCGGCTGCCCGTCGTGGTCGTCGACCAGCCCATCGACCTGCAAGGGGTATCGCGGGTGGGCATCGACGACCGCGCGGCGATGCGCGGGATCGCCGACTACGTGCTCGGGCTGGGGCACCGCGAGATCGGCCTGCTGACCATGCGCCTCGGCCGGGACCGGCGCCAGGGCCTGGTGGAGAAGGACCGGCTGAAGTCGCCGACCTTCGACGTGCAGCGCGAACGCATCATCGGGGTCTGGGAGGCGATGGCCGCCCATGGCGTCGACCCGGATTCGCTCACAGTGGTCGAAAGTGACGAGCACCTGCCGACGTCGGGCGGCACCGCCGCGAAGGTGGCTCTGGAGTCCAACCCGCGCATCACCGCGCTGATGTGCACCGCGGACATCCTGGCGCTGTCGGCCATGGATTACCTGCGCGGACACGGCATCTACGTGCCCGGCCAGATGACCGTCACGGGATTCGACGGCGTGTCGGAGGCGATCAGCCGGGGTCTGACGACGGTGGCGCAGCCCAGCCTGCAAAAGGGCCGTCGGGCCGGTGAGCTGGTGCAGAAGCCGCCGCGGTCCGGCCTGCCGGTGGTCGAACTCCTGGACACCGAGCTCATCCGGGGCCGCACTGCCGGGCCGCCGGCCTAGTCCGCTAGCAGTTCTCGTGATTGCCGATCAGCAGCCGCACGGCCAGCTCCAGCCGGTTGCTGACGTCGGTGGCCGAAGCCCGCCGGGTGAGCCAGGCCAGCAGGTTGTTCGTCCAGACGTCGGAGATCACGCGTGCAACCTGGTACTGGTGCTCGGTCGGTTCGCCGTCGGCCATCGCGCGCGCGAACATGCCGTCGATCAGCTTCTCGACGTGGTCGACCTCGCTGGCCGCCGACGCGTCGGCAAACACGTAGGCGCGCGTCATCGCCTCGGTCAGCAGCGGATTGCGCTGCATCGCGCGGTTGAGCTTGCCCACCATGAAATTCAGCCGCTGAAACGGTGTGCCACCGGCCACCGAGGAGCGGTCCGTCTTGGCGTCGATGCGGGTGAACTCGCGGCCCAGCGCCGACACCAGCAGGTGCACCTTCGACGGGAAGTACCTGTACAGCGTGCCGACCGCCACGTCGGCCCGGTCCGCCACGGCGCGCATCTGCACCGCCTCGTAGCCGCCCTTCGACGCGATTGCCATGGTGGCGTCCAAGATGCGCTTGCGGCGCTCCCGCTGTGCCTCCGAACCCAATTCCGACTCAGCCAATACCGCCACGTTCACCACCTCGCGCGGCTGCGCGTCAGTGGCGCGGCCCTGGTTAGTGTTCGCTGGCGACATCTGGCGGGTAGCTCCTTCTCCTGGCGCTTCGTTCGCAAACGATACGCATCTCGAGTGTGAATTTCTCACCTCCCGGTCGCCAAGACAACCACGTGTGCTGCTGGAATGGGTTCGACTTGAAGGTCGACCACTGGCACTATTAGAACACGTTCTAGTCTGTTTTAGGGCTGGGCGGAACCGCCCATTGTCAGGCCGAATCCAGGACGTGGAGGACTCACCCGTGGTAGCGACCGTCGCCGACGAACAGACCGCAGCGCGTGAGTTGGTGCGCGACTGGGCCCGCAAGCTCGGTACCGAGGCGATTCGCGCGACCGAACAGGGCGACGCCGACGCCTGGCGGCCGGTGTTCGCGGGCCTGGCCGACCTCGGGCTGTTCGGTGTCGCCGTCGCCGAAGACCAGGGCGGCGCGGGCGGCCGCATCGAGGACCTGTGCGCGATGGTCGAGGAAGCGGCCAAGGCGCTCGTGCCCGGCCCGGTGGCGACGACGGCGCTGGCCACGCTGGTTGTGCCCGACCCCGAGCCGCTGGCATCCGGCGCACGCTTCGCCGGCGTCGCCCTGGACGCCGACGTGCGGTTCGACGAAGGGTCTTCGCGGGCGTCGGGCACCGTGCCGTATGCGCTCGGTGGCGCAGCCGGGGGCCTGCTGCTGCTCCCGGCCGACGGGACCTGGCTGCTGGTCGACACCGACGGCGACGGGGTTTCACTCGAGCCCTTGGCGGCCGCCGACTTCTCCCGGCCACTTGCTGGGGTCACGCTGGACGGCGCGGCGGCCGTACCGGTTCGGTCCGAGCGGGTCGAGAATCTGGCCGCGACGTTGCTGGCGGCCGAGGCGGCCGGGGTGACCCGGTGGGCCCTGGACACCGCCGTCGCCTACGCCAAGGTGCGTGAGCAGTTCGGCAAGCCGATTGGCAGCTTCCAGGCCATCAAGCACCTGTGCGCCGAGATGCTGTGTCGCGCCGAGCAGGCGGAGGTGGTCGCCGCCGATGCCGCCCGCGGCGCGGACGAGTCCGACGAGGACCAGTTCGCCATTGCCGCGGCGGTGGCCGCCGCCACGTGCATCGCCACCGCGAAGGCCAACGTCAGGGATTGCATCCAGGTGCTCGGCGGCATCGGTTGCACCTGGGAACACGACGCGCACCTCTACCTGCGGCGAGCCCACAGCATCGGCCGATTCTTGGGGGGCGCCGAACGCTGGCTGCGCCGCGTCACCGCGCTGACCCAGCGCGGCGTCCGTCGGGAACTGGGCGTCGACCTGTCCGAGGTGGAAGGCCAGCGGCCGCAGATCGCCGCCGCCGTCGCCGAGGTCGCCGCGCTGCCCGAGGACAAGCGGCAGGTGGCGCTGGCCGAGGCCGGGTTGCAGGCGCCGCACTGGCCGGAGCCGTACGGACGCGACGCGTCGGCGGCCGAGCAGCTGCTGATCGATCAGGAGTTGGCGGCCGCCGGTGTCGCGCGGCCGGACCTGGTGATCGGGTGGTGGGCGGCGCCAACCATCCTCGAGCACGGCACGCCCGAACAGATCGAGCAGTTCGTGCCGGGCACCCTGCGTGGCGATTTCCTGTGGTGCCAACTGTTTTCCGAGCCGGGAGCCGGTTCGGACCTGGCGTCGCTGCGCACCAAGGCAGTGCGGTCCGACGGCGGCTGGCTGCTCACCGGTCAGAAGGTGTGGACGTCGGCGGCACACAAGGCCCGCTGGGGCGTCTGCCTGGCGCGCACCGACCCCGATGCGCCGAAGCACAAGGGCATCACCTACTTCCTGCTGGACATGAAAGCGCCCGGCATCGAGATCCGCCCGCTGCGCGAGATCACCGGCGACTCGCTGTTCAACGAGGTCTTCCTGGACAACGTCTTCGTGCCCGACGAGATGGTGGTCGGCACGGTGAACGACGGTTGGCGGCTGGCCCGCACCACCCTGGCCAACGAGCGCATCGCGATGGCCAGCGGAACCGCGCTGGGCAACCCGATGGAAGAGCTGCTCGCGATGCTGGCCGAGCTGGATCTCGACGCCGCCGAGCAGGACCGGCTGGGACGCCTGATCGTCACCGCGGCCACCGGCGCGCTGCTGGACCAGCGCATCGCTCAGCTGGCCCTCGGCGGCCAGGATCCCGGCGCGCAGTCCAGCGTCCGCAAGCTCATCGGGGTCCGCTACCGGCAGGCCCTCGCCGAATTCACGATGGACGTCTCCGACGGCGGCGGTCTCGTGCGCAACCGCGCGGTGTTCGACTTCCTCAACACCCGCTGCCTCACCATCGCCGGGGGCACCGAGCAGATCCTGCTCACGGTCGCCGCCGAGCGGCTGCTCGGCCTACCGCGCTAGGCAAGGCCCCTTCGCCGAACGTGAAACCACTGCGAAATCACGCGCGAGTTTTCGCATTGATTTCACTTTCGACACACCAGCGCGCCAAGCCGGCGATCAGCCGAAATTCGTCTGCGCGCAGGTGCTGGGCGAGGTGATGTTGACCCCGGGGTAGACCACCTGCACGTGCGTGCACGCGATGACGTTTGTGTCGGTCATCGGCTGCCCGGTCGACCAATTGGTCGAGTCGATGCGGCCGGTGGTCTGGTACTTGTCCGGAGGGCCCTCGCCGAAGTAGACGGTGGTGATCTCGATGGACCCCATCGACTTCATCACCCGCTCGTGCTCCCCGTTGGCGTGCGCGTCCATGTACGCCAACCGATTCGTCCCTCGGATTTCGGTGGTCTGCCGGGCCCAGAGTCCGGCGGGGAAGCCCGTCACGCCGTCGGGCGTGCGCGTTTGGGCGCCGGCGACGAAGTCGCAGTGGCCGTCTGCCTTGAAGCAGTTGAGGAACATATGGGTCTCGAGCTGATTCGGGCCGTCCAGCGGGAAGAGGGTGGAGGCGGTGTTGCTCGCCGCCTGCGAAACCCCGGCGGGCGCGAACGGAAACATCAGCCCGACGACAGCCAAACCCATCACCAACCGCTTCATCCCGCCGCCCTTCCCTCGTGGACCTGACGCAGAACTTAACGCTGCGACGACACGTCGCAGGTCTCTTCTACCGAACCAGATTCCGTGAGCGATTGACAGGCCGAGTCGGGTGACGCGTCTTCCGCTGCGCCCGACGTGCTCTGAGGGCGAAAACCGGCGGGGAAAATCGCCCTCAGAGCAGTCGTGCCACTAGCGGCCGAGTCGTCCCCTGCCCAATTGGAGCAGCAGCAATGCCAAGTCCCTACCTTCGGGTCCGAGCGCGCCGTAGCGCTGGATGACCTTGATCTCGCGGTTGTACACCAACCGGGTGCCACCGCACGCCATGCGAACCCTGCCGATGATCCGGGACGCTTCCGCTCGCCGCTTCACCGCGGCGAGGATCTGCGCGTCCAGCCAATCGACCTCTCTGACTAGCTCTTCGATGTTCTCGGGCAATTCGCAATCGACCATTTCAGTCGTCATGTCGACAAATTCTCGTTTCTATTCAGGTGGCGTTGGGGTAATTGCGGACCTATGCGGCGAGGTCGACGTTGAGCCTCGAGCGGATTCGCGCGAATGCGCCGTCGATCTCGTCGACTGTGCTGCCCGATTCGCGCAGGCACGCGGGCAACAGAATCGCCATCGTGGTGAGCAGTTCGTCGATGTCCTCAAACGTCTGATCGCTGGTAATGGTGAATCGCACGCCCGCGCGCCCCTTCGGTACCGCGGGAAACCCGGCCACATTGGTCCAAAAGCCTGCGACGATAAGCTGGCGAACCAATTTGTGCGCCACCGCCTCCTGGCCCACCCCGAGGAAGCGAACCGGTGAATCGGGCGAGCTGATAATCGGCAACCCGAGTTCCAGCCCGCGCCGGTTGGCGTGCGCCAGGCGGGAGACCAGCGCCCGCTGGCGTTCCACATGCTCGCCGGACAGGTGCAACTTCGCCGAGGCGACCAGCGAGCCGAGGATCGCCGGCTGCAGCGGGCCCGAGAACGTCATCGGCCCACCGCAATTGCGCACGCGGCGACGGTCGTCGGCGTCGGCGATCACCATCGCCGCCCCACCGCCGGCGAACGATTTCGCGAAGCCCGCGGCCACCACCACCCTGGGGTTCAACCCCGCGCGGTCCAGCGCGTATCCGCGGCCGTGCCGGCCGAACCAGCCGACACCGTGCGCGTCGTCGACGTACAGGTGAAGTTGCGGAATCTCGTCGAGCAGGTCCATCAGCGGCCCCATCGGGGCGAAATCGCCGAACATGCTGTAGATGCCGTCGCACAGGTACCACACCCGCTTGCGCTCTTTCGCGAGTTCGAGGGCGCGAATCCGCACCGCCTCGACGTCGTTGTGGCTGACGGTCTCGACATGGGCTCCTCGCGCCGCCGAAAGCGCCACCGCCATCTGTGCGCTGTTGTGTAGCTGCTTGTCGACGAGTGCCGCGTCCTCTGCGGTTACCAGCACCGGCATCGCGGCCACATGACCCAGAGTCGTTGTGGGTGCCACGATTACGGGTACGCCGAAAATGTTGTGGAGGAGTTGCTCCAATTCGTTGTAGAGCGTCACCGATGCGTACGCGCGTGACGACGAGAACTGCGTGCCGTACCGACGGACCGCGTCGATCGCTCCCTCGACCAGCGCCGGGTGCTGTTGCAGCCCAAGATAGCTGCATGAGCCGAAGTTGCGCAGCGCCCGACCTCGGATATGCACGACGTTGCCGACCAACTGCGGATCCTCGATGGTCAATTGAACGGTGCCCATTGCCACGGCGTCGTTAAACAAGGCGTCGACCATCTCGATTTCGGGAGTGCTCACGCGAACCACGGTCCTTTCGGGTTTTGCTAATGCTCTGTCCGGTATTTTCTGGCCATTCTTGCGGCCTGCGTAACAGCAGGGACGCAACCACGGGTGACGGTAATTAACTAAGCCAAGAGCAGGTTAAGAAGTTCCTGGAAGGGTGCTGTGCTGGTTGCGAATCTCTGGGCGTGGCGCACCATTGGTCCGGCGGAAATGGCCGGGCACCTGGGTGTTAGGACAGGTATGACATCCGACACCCCGCCGAGTAAAGAACGCGGAGCGCAACGAATCGGGTGCGCTCAGGCTGGCGAAGGTATTTTTGAAATTACCGACAATTAGTTCGACGGGCGCAGAGCCGACGAGCGTTACTCGTCGTAGGTCACTTCCACCGATTCGGTGTCCGGGTGCGACTGACACGCCAGGATCAGCCCGTCGTCGAGGTCCTGCTGTTCGAGCACGTCGTTGACTTCCATCGTGACTTTGCCGCCCTTCAGCGTGCAGGCGCAGGCGCCGCAGTGGCCCTCCCGGCAGGAGAACGGCGCATCGAGCCCGGCGGCCAGCAGCACGTCGAGCAGTTTGGCGTGCCGCGGCCAGGCGACGCTGTGGGTTTCCCCGTCCAATTCGACCACCGCGGTGGCCGGCGCGGAGTCTTCTCCGTCGGGCGCGTCTTCGATCTTCACCGCCGCGAACGGGTCGGAATCCAGCGACTTGAACACCTCGATGTGCACCCGCTCCGCGGGCATCTGCAGCGTCATCAGTGCCTCCCGGCACGCTTCCATGAAGGGCCCGGGCCCGCAGATGAACGCCTGCCGTTCGCCGTACGACGACGCCAGCCTCGCCAGCGCGGCTGCGCTGGGCAGTCCCTGCAGCGATTCCAGCCAGTGCACCACGGTGAGGCGGTCGGGATATTTGGCCGCGAGCTCGCGCAGCGCGTCGCGGAAGATCACCGAGCGGTCGTCGCGGTTGGCGTAGAGCAGCGTGACCTGTCCGCTGCCCTCGGACAGCGCCGATTTGGCGATCGACATGATCGGGGTGATCCCGCTGCCCGCCGCCAGCAGCAGGAAGTCGTCATCGAGCGTCTTGGGCACGAAGTTGCCCGACGGCGCCAGCACGTGGATGCGCATGCCCGCCTGCGCGTTCTCGCACAGCCAGTTGGACGCGTATCCGTCGGCGGTGCGCTTGACGGTGACGGTCAGCGCGTCGTCGGTGTAGGGCGAGCTGCACAACGAGTAGCAGCGGGCGACGGAACCGGTGCGATCGCTGGGGACGCGCAGTGTCAGGAATTGCCCGGGCGCGTAGCGCAGCCGCTCAGGTGGGACGTCCGGGTCTCCCGAGCCGTCCGGAACCGAGAAGACCAGCGACCGCGCGTCGTCGGTCTCGGCGACGACCTCGGCGATCTGCAGTTCAAGGACATGATCGCCGAGCGGCTCGTCGGGAATCGCGTCGGTCAACGCCTCGTCCTCTCTTCGTTTAATCCACTGCGACCGGCTGCGCCGGTCTTGCGATCGCCACGTTCGTTTTCGTGGCGACCCGCTGCGACCGGCTGCGCCGGTCTTGCGATCGCCACGGGTCTCACAACTAGAACATGTTACAAAAACCCCGATTCCTATCGCTACCAGCCGCAGGATTACCCTGCTCGACACAAATCGGAACGTGTTCTAGTCTTTCGTGTAAATCCGCTGTAGTTAGTTCGGCCCAGGAGGCAAACGTAAGTGACGTCCATTCAACAGCGTGACGCGCAGTCGGTGTTGGCCGCCATCGATGATCTGCTGCCGCGGATTCGGGAGCGCGCCCAGGCGACGGAGGAGCTGCGTCGGCTGCCCGACGAGACCGTTCAGGAGCTCGACGAGGTCGGCTTCTTCACCCTGTTGCAGCCCGAGCAGTGGAACGGCCTGCAGTGTGACCCGGCGCTGTTCTACGAGGCGGTGCGGCGCATCGCCAGCGCGTGCGGGTCCACCGGCTGGGTGAGCTCGATCATCGGTGTGCACAACTGGCACCTGGCGCTATTCGACCAGCAGGCGCAGGAGGAGGTCTGGGGTGAGGACCCGCGGACCCGGATCTCGTCGTCGTACGCCCCGATGGGCGCCGGCGTGGTGGTCGACGGCGGCTACCTGGTCAACGGCTCGTGGAACTGGTCGTCGGGTTGCGACCACGCGTCGTGGACGTTCGTCGGCGGCCCGGTCATCAAGGACGGCCGGCCCGTGGACTTCGGCAGCTTCCTGATCCCGCGCACGGAGTACCGCATCGACGACGTCTGGCACGTCGTCGGACTGCGTGGCACCGGCAGCAACACGCTGGTGGTCAAGGACGTGTTCGTGCCCCGCCACCGGTTCCTGTCCTACAAGGCGATGAACGACGGCACCGCCGGTGGATACCAGACCAACACCGCCGCGGTCTACAAGATGCCGTGGGGCACCATGCATCCCACCACCATTTCGGCGCCGATCGTGGGCATGGCCTACGGCGCCTACGACGCCCACGTCGAGCACCAGGGCAAGCGGGTGCGGGCCGCGTTCGCCGGCGAGAAGGCCAAGGACGACCCGTTCGCGAAGGTCCGGATCGCCGAGGCGGCCAGCGACATCGACGCGGCCTGGCGGCAGCTCAGCGGCAACGTCGCCGACGAGTACGCCCTGCTGTCGGCCGGCAAGGAGATCCCGTTCGACCTGCGCGCCCGCGCGCGGCGCGACCAGGTACGGGCTACCGGCCGGGCGATCGCTTCGGTGGACCGGCTGTTCGAGGCGTCGGGCGCCACCGCGTTGGGCAATGACCAGCCGGTGCAACGCTTCTGGCGTGACGCCCACGCCGGCCGCGTGCACGCCGCCAACGACCCCGAACGCGCGTACGTGATCTTCGGGAACAACGAGTTCGGGTTGCCGCCCGGCGACACGATGGTATGACCGCAACCGAGGAAATCACGTTCGAATCCACCTCGCGCTACGCGGAAGTGGATGTGGACGGGCCGCTGAAGCTGCACTATCACGAGGCCGGTGTAGGCAACGACCAGACGGTGGTGCTGCTGCACGGCGGCGGCCCGGGCGCGGCCAGCTGGACGAACTTCTCCCGCAACATCCCGGTGCTGGCGCAGCACTTCCACGTGCTGGCCGTCGACCAGCCGGGCTACGGGCACTCCGACAAGCGCGCGGAGCACGGTCAGTTCAACCGGTACGCCGCGCGGGCGCTCAAGGGACTGTTCGACCAGCTGGAGCTGACGCGCGTACCGCTGGTGGGCAATTCGCTGGGCGGAGGCACCGCGGTCCGATTCGCGCTGGACTACCCGGAGCTGGCCGGCAAGCTGGTGCTGATGGGCCCCGGCGGGCTGAGTGTCAACCTGTTTGCGCCCGACCCGACGGAGGGCGTCAAGCGCCTCGGCAAGTTCTCCATGGAACCCACCAAGGCGAACCTCGAGGCGTTCCTGCGGGTCATGGTCCACAACCAGAAACTGATCACCCCCGAGCTGATCGACCAGCGCTTCGAATTGGCCAGCACGCCGGAATCGCTGACCGCGACGCGAGCGATGGGAATGTCGTTCTCCGGCGCCGATTTCGAGCTCGGCATGATGTGGCGCGAGGTGTACAAGCTGCGCCAGCCCGTGCTGCTGATCTGGGGTCGCGAGGACCGGGTCAACCCGCTGGACGGCGCGCTGGTGGCGCTGAAGACCATCCCGCGGGCCCAGCTGCACGTATTCGGGCAGTGTGGGCACTGGGCGCAGGTCGAGAAGTTCGACGAATTCAACAAGCTGACGATCGATTTCCTGGGAGGCACGCGATGAGCAGCGCGGAGGGCATCCGGTCGCTGGGCTATCTGCGCATCGAGGCCACCGACATGGCCGCCTGGCGCGAATACGGCCTGAAGGTGCTGGGCATGGTCGAGGGCAAGGGCACCGTCCAGGGCGCGCTCTACCTGCGGATGGACGACTTTCCGGCGCGGCTGGTGATCGTGCCCGGTGAGGCGGACCGGCTCGCCGAGGCCGGCTGGGAATGCGCCAACGCCGAAGGCCTGCAGGAAATCCGGAACCGGCTTGACGTGGAGGGCACGCCCTACAAGGAGGCCACCGCCGCGGAGCTGGCCGAACGCCGGGTCGACGAGATGATCCTGTTCAGCGACCCGTCGGGCAATCCGCTGGCCGTCTTCCACGGCGCGGCCCTCGAGCACCGCCGGGTGGTCAGCCCGTACGGCCACAAATTCGTCACCGAAGAGCAGGGCCTGGGGCACGTGGTGCTCACCACCCGCGACGACGCCGAGACCCTGCACTTCTACCGCGACGTGCTCGGCTTCAAGCTGCGTGACTCGATGCGGATGCCACCGCAGGTGGTGGGCCGGCCGGCCGACGGGGCTCCGGCCTGGCTGCGCTTCCTGGGCTGCAACCCGAGGCACCACTCGCTGGCCTTCCTGCCGCTGCCGACGCCGTCGGGCATCGTGCACCTGATGGTCGAGGTGGGCAACGCCGACGATGTGGGCCTCTGCCTGGACCGCGCGCTGCGGAAAAAGGTGCCCATGTCGGCCACGCTGGGGCGGCACGTCAACGATCTGATGCTGTCCTTCTACATGAAGACACCCGGTGGTTTCGACATCGAATTCGGTTGCGAGGGCAGAAAAGTCGACGACGGCGACTGGATCGCCCGGGAAAGCACCGCCGTCAGCCTGTGGGGCCACGACTTCACCGTCGGCATGCGGTAGCCATGAATGCCCCGGCGATCGACCCGCGCGCGTTCCGCAGCGTGCTGGGTCAGTTCTGCACCGGGATCACGATCATCACCACCGTGCACGACGACGTGCCGATCGGGTTCGCCTGCCAGTCCTTCGCGGCGCTGTCACTGGATCCGCCGCTGGTGCTGTTCTGCCCCACCAAGGTGTCGCGATCGTGGCAGGCCATCGAGGCCAGCGGCCGGTTCTGCGTCAACGTGCTGACCGAGAAGCAGAAGCACGTGTCGGCGCGCTTCGGCTCCAAGGAGCCGGACAAGTTCGCCGGAATCGACTGGCATCCCTCGGAACTCGGCTCGCCGATCATCGACGGATCGTTGGCCTTCATCGACTGCACGGTCGCGTCGGTGCACGACGGCGGTGACCACTTCGTGGTGTTCGGCGCCGTGCAGTCTCTGTCGGAGGCGCCGAAGATCAAGCCCCGGCCGCTGCTGTTCTATCGCGGCGACTACACCGGCATCGAGCCGGACAAGACCACGCCGGCGCAATGGCGCGACGACCTGGAGGCGTTCCTCACCGCCACCACGCAGGACACCTGGCTCTGACGGTTTGACGGCCGCGTGCGCGGCAATGCTTTCAGACATGCGGGGAACACAGGCGTTTGGCGACTACGTCAATGCACAGATCGACCAGATCGTCGCGGGCGACGCCGGCCTGCGTAGCGGCGAGGATCCCATTCATGACACGCGCGTGGCGATCCGGCGGCTGCGCAGCACGCTGCGCGTCTTCGGCAAGGTGCTCGACGGCGATGCCGTGGGCGACCTGGACGAGGAACTGAAGTGGTATGCGGGCCTGCTCGGCGAGGTGCGCGACTGCCAGGTCCAGCAGGGGCGGTTCAGCGACGCGCTGGACGCCTTGCCCGACGACCTGATCCTGGGTCCTGTCCGGTCGCGGATCCGCAACGAGCTGCGGGCGATCGAGCTGCCGGCGCGCTCCCGGGTGAGCGAGGCGATGGACTCGCAACGCTATGTCACCGTCATGGCGGCGTTGCGACGGCTTCGCGCCGAACCGACCGTCGGGCGGGATCTTTCGGGCACCGCGCTGCGGAAGCGGGCCCGACGGGCGCGACGCAAGGCCGACCGCCGGCTGGCCGCGGCGCTGGAGTCCGGAGATGACGGCGCCATGCTGCACCGCGCCCGCAAAGCCGCCAAACGCGCCCGCTATGCGGCCGAACTGTGCGAGTCGCTGGACTCGAGCGCCAGGCGAACGGTGAAGCGCTACAAAAGCATTCAGACAGTATTGGGCGACCATCAGGACACCGTGGTCGCCACCGATGTCCTGCGGCGGCTCGCGGTGACGGCTGGAACGACGCAGGGCGAGAACGGATTTACCTACGGCCTGCTATACGCGCGTGAGCAGCAGATCGCCCGGAGGTGTCGTCGGGATGTCCGGCGCTATCGTCCGTAGCGCGACGCTACCGCGAAATATCAAGGGGGAAAATTCCGCGGTAGCGTCACGCACCCGGGGCAGTATCAGGTGGCGGTGTCGGCGTTCGTCCGCTCGGCGTTCTCCCGCTCGGCGTTCTCCCGCTTGACGGTCGGGTCGATCTCGTCTGCGCGGTCCCAGTGCTCCTGCAGCTGTTCGCGTGAGGTGGCGGCTTCGCTTTCGTGCTTGGCGGCCCGGTCCTGCAGCCTGGCGGCTTCGGCGGCCTTGACCTCGGCCTCGGCTTGCGCGGCTCGGGCCTTGGCGGCAGTTTCTTCGGCCAGCGCTTCGCGCCGTTCCAGCTTGGCGGTTTCGAGGCGGGCCTGCTCGCGGATTTCCTCGGCCTGTCGCTGGCGGCGGCCGCGGCGTGCCCTGCTGGCCGCAAAGGCCAGCGCGGCCACGACCAAGACGGCGGCTACGGCGACGACGATCCAGACGACAGTGCTGTTGTTACCCATGATGAACTCCGTTGGTGCGACGGTGTGTCGGTTGTGCTGCAGTCGTCCCTACCGGGTCCCCATATTGGACAGGGATCAAACAGCGCGCCGGCTACGGCTGCGCGCCGACACCGAGGCCGCCTGCACCGCCGGTCCCGCCGGTTGTGCCATTGGGCCCGCCGCCCGTGCCCGGGGCGCTGGTGGGGTCCGACGCGGCCGCCGTTACCGTTTCCGGCGTTATAAACACATAGGCCATAGCAACCTCCTCGGCTCCGAATGCGGGAGCGTCGTGGCCACATTCTGGCAGCTGACCGCGGTGGCCAAGGTCAGATCAGCAAACAATGCCGAGAGTTGATGCGACGGCACAAGCCCCCGGTCGCCATAAGGCTGCCGGGGGCTTTGCTGCCCGCTCATCCCAGGTGGCCCGGCTCGTCGTGCAGGACGGTGCTCGGCCGTACCGGATAGGTGTCGCTGCTGATCAGCCGCTCGGGGACGAAGTATCCGCCCGAGCAGTTGCTGCTGGAGTACCTGTCGTAGCTGCGGCCGTAGCAGGACATCGAGGTGGTGTGCGCGGGCGCCCAGAAGGTGCGCTGGCGGCTCCAGCTGCCGTCGGGGGCGACCGGGCCGTCGCACAGGGTCCGCCGTTGTGAGCCGAGGAAGCCCCACGCCTCGGTCTTGCAGACGGCGTTGGGGGGCGTGCCAGGGTCGGCCTGGCCGGTGGCGGCGAAGCCGGCGGCGGTGCCGGTGAGGGCGGCGGCCAGCAGGGTGCCGGCCATGATGCGCCGGAGGATCCCGGCGGCCTGGGTGTTCGTTGAGGTGTTCATGCCATTGATTTTTGGCGCGGCGAGGGCATGGCAGTAGGGGCCGCATCCTTGTGGGGGTACAACCGTGGGTTGTGGTCAGTGCGCGTAGGTGGTCTCGGTGTTGGCGTCCTGGAACATCTCCGACACGATCAACCAGGACCCGTCGGCCTGCCGCTGCAGGGCGCGCAGCGAGAAGTTGTCCCGGTCCAGCGTGCCGCCGCCCACCAGGCCCTGCCCCGTGACCTGCAGGTGCGCCGACACCAATACGACTTCGGGGGTCAGCACCTTGAAACTGGTCTCCGGCGGACCGGCCAGCTCGCCGCGATTGAAGTTGTCGTCGTTGAACAGGCCGCGCAGGTACTCGACGATGTCGTCACGGCCCCGCTTCACCGTGCCGAACGCGTTGACCCAGTCGGCGTCATCGGAATACACCCCGAGCAGCGGCTCGGCGTCGCGTTCGTCGAACGCCTTCAACAACGTCAGCAGCGTCTTGCCGATCGCTTCCTGATCGGCCGACGGCAGGTCCGAAAAGCTGGTCATGCCTGCAAGTTACATGAAGTCCAGCGCCTCGACGGTCGCGATCGGGCCTTCGTGCGACGGCCGGTTCGCACCGCCGATGACGTACACCGTGTTGCCGACCGTGGCGACCACCTCGGCGTGCCGTGCGACCGGCATCGGGGGCAACGTGCTCCACTTCTTTTCCGCGATGTCATACATCTCGACCACGTTCAGCACCTGCGTCGGCGCCTCGCCGCCGACCGCCACGATCCGGCCGTCGATGTAGGCGGCGCCGTAGCTCCCGCGCGGGGTCGGCATGCCCACCAACTTGGTCCATTTCCCGCTGGCCGGGTCGAACCGTTCCAGCGCCGCGGAGTTCTTCGAGGCGGACAGGAACCGGCCGCCCACCGCGTAGGCGAAGGTGCCGTCCGACACCGCCGCGAGGTGTTCGCGCGGCGTGGGCATGTCTTCGGCGTCCTTCCACGAATTGCCGTCGAACACCTCGGTCTGCGGGACGAGCTTCTTGGCGTTCTGGCCGCCGAACGCGATGAGTTTGTCCCCGACCACCACCGCCGCCGGCGCCGCACGACCGTGCTTGAGGCTCGGCAGCTCCACCCACCCGTTGCCGCGCAGCGCCCACACCTTGTTCGACCCGTCCGCCAGGCTGGCGGTGGCGCCGCCGAGCACCACCACCTCGCCGCGGTAGGCCGCCGCCGCCGCGTGATGCAGTGGCACCGGCAGCGGCGGCCCGGTCTCCCAGGCGCCCGTCTTCGGGTCGTAGCTTTCGACCGTCTGCAGCGGCTCCTCCGAGCTGTGCAGCCCGCCGACGATCCAGATCTTGTCGCGCAACACGGCCCACGCCATCATCAGCCGGGGGGTCGGGGCGTCCGGCAACGTACGCCACTGCGGCGCGGGCTGCAGCCTGCGGGCCGGAAGCTTCAGCACCTCCGCGGTCGACACCGTCTGGGTGTCGTCAGCCGCGGTCGACCCGCCGATCGCGTAGACCGACTTGTCCACGGCGTCGACGGCCATGCCGTGCCGCGGTGTCGCCATGTCCGGCAGGCTGTCCCAGGTCTTCGTCGTCAGATCGAGCACGGAAACGCTCTTGAGGACCTGTCCGCCCGACACGCCGCCGACGGCCACGAGTCGCCTATCGGCGATCGCCACACCGAGGTCGCTGCGGGGCTGCGGAAGGTCGGCCACCGGCGTCCAGGCCTTGGTGGTCGCGTCGTAAGCCTCGACGGTCGCCAGGTCTGTCTTGCCGTTCGAGCCGCCGACCGCATACAGCACCTTGCCGTCGGAGGCCGCGGCCAGCAGCTGTCGCGGGGTCGGCAGCGGGGCGCCGAGAGTCCAGGCGGTGCCGTCGAAGACCTCGGTCGTGTTCAGCAGTGCCCCGTTCGCGTCCACACCGCCGGTCACGACGATGCGCTCGGCCGGGCCCGTGCCTACCGAGGCAGCGGCCCCCGCCGCCCTCGGCTGCAACAGGTGCGGAAGTTCCACCCACTGGCCGTTGACTACCCGCCAAACCTTGTCCGTCGCAACCTTTTTACCGCTCTCCATCCGCCAGCCGCCGAGCACGATCGGATTGTCCTGCCACGTCACCGCCATGGCGTGCTGAACTCCGGCCGGAAGATCCGGGCCGGTCTTCCAGGTGTCGATCGGGGCGGGGTCGTATCCCTCGTGCAACGTGGTCACGTTGCCGTCGCTGCGAATGCCGCCGAAGATCCAGATGGTGCCGTCGGTCTGGGTGGTCGCCACCGCGTCGCGCGCGACGGGCGCGTTCGTGATCGGCTTCCACTGGGCCGGCGCCTCGGTGCTGGGCTGACTCGCGACCGGGGCGTTGGTGCCCTTGTCGCGCGTGAAGAAGTAGATGCCGCCGACGACCAGCAGGATGGCGGCCAGGGCCGCGACCGCCGCCAACGCGATGCGGTTACGCCCGGTGAACCAGCCGCCGCCACCCTTCTTCCCCTGCGTGCCGCCGGTGGGCGGAACCGGTCCCGACGGCGTGCGCGGCGGTGGGGGCGGGACGGGGGTGATGCCGGTCGCGTGGGGTGCGATCACGTCGGTCGCGCGCGTGGGGGGCGACACCGGCCTCGGTGGAGCCGGGGGCGGCTGTGTACCGGGCCCGCCGCGCAGGATGTTGGCGGCCTGGGAGAACTCGTCCGTGCCCGCGGGCGCGGCCTCCCGGGCGGACGGGGGCGAGATGGCGGAGGTGGCACCCGTCGGCTCCGAAAGCTGTTGCGTGGAAGCGTGAATGCTGGACGTCGCGGGGCCGGGCGCCGGCATCGCGGCGGTCTGGCCGCCGGGCGACTCGGGGGCGGCCGCCGACGTGGCCGCGCGGACCGACTCGACGGACGTGCTGGTGATGGCCATCGAATCGGGCTTCAGGCCGTTGTGGCGTTGCGCCTGCTGCAACTCGCGGCCGAATTGCTCGGCGGACGCCGGCCGCTCCGCGGGGTCGATCGCCATCGCCCGCTCGATCGCCGCGCACACCGCATCCGGGATTCCCTCCGGGCGCATGTCGGGGACCCGGGTGGTGCTGATCCGAAGGTACTGGGCGATCAGATCTTCGCCGCTCTTGCGAGCGTGCGCGGCGCTGCCCGCGATGAGCGCATACATGGTGGCGCCCAGCGAGTAGACATCGGAGACGACGGTGGCCGGGTTGCCGGTCATCACCTCGGGCGCGGTGTAGTCGATGGTGCCGGAGAAAAAGCCGGTCGCGGTTTCGTATCCGCCTTCGATGTGGGCGATTCCGAAGTCGCTCAATAATGGTTCGCCGTAATCGTTGATGAGCACGTTCGCGGGCTTGATATCGCGATGCAAAGTGCCGGTCTTATGCGCGGTTTCCAATGCACCGCAAAGCTTTACGACGATCCGCAGAGCCTCGTGCCAAGGCAGCGGCCCCTCTCGGCGCAGCCGCACCGCCAGCGAATCCGCGGCGTGATAAGGCATCACGATGTAGGGCTTGCCGCTCGGGGTCACGCCGACGCGCAGGATGTTGACGATGTTCGGGTGCCCGGAAAGCCCGCCCATCGCGTAGCCCTCACGCAGAAAACGCTCCCGGCTTTCCTCGTCGAAATGCGATGGCAGGACCTTGACCGCGACGTTTCTGCCAAGCGCCGTCTCGTGACAGCGGTAGATCACCCCGGCCCCGCCGCGGGCCACCTGCTGGGCGTTCTCGAATCCGGCGGCGGCAAGCTCCTCGGCGAGCCCGCTTGACGGACGCCCTGGGCCGTCGGGCGTGGGTCCTGTTGTCATAGGTCGCCGTCCACCCTCCCCAGCGATAGATTCTTCGCGAGGTCAAGAGTAGCGAACGTCTACTCACCGGTACACCATTCGGCGAACGTTTCGACAGAATGGCGTTATGGCATTGGATCTCACCGATTACTTCGCCCGCATCGACTATCACGGCAAACTCGAACCAAGCCTGGAGGTGCTGCAGGATCTCGTCACCGCGCACACCCGCAGCATTCCGTTCGAAAACCTGGATCCGCTGCTGGGAGTAGCGGTCGACGACCTCGGTCCGGCGGCCCTGTTCGACAAGCTGGTACGCCGGCGGCGCGGCGGCTACTGCTACGAGCAAAACGGCCTGATGGGTTATGTGCTGACCGAGATCGGCTTTCGGGTGCGCCGGCTGGCCGGCCGGGTGGTCTGGATGGCGCCGCCCGACGCGCCGCCGGCGGCGCAGACGCACACCGTATTGGCGGTGACGTTCCCCGGCTCGCGCGGACCGTATCTGGTCGACGTCGGCTTCGGCGGCCAGACCCCGACGTCGCCGCTTCGGCTCGAAACGGGCGGCGTCCAGCAGACCGCCCACGAGCCGTACCGCCTCGAGGACCACGCCGACGGGCTGGTGTTGGCGGCGCAGGTGCGCGGCGAGTGGCAGCGGCTGTACGAATTCACCACGACGACCGCGCCGATGATCGATCTGCAGGTCGGCAGCTGGTTCGTCTCCACCCACCCGTCGTCGCATTTCGTGACCAACCTGATGGCGGCGATCGTCACCGACGACGCCCGATGGAACCTCGCCGACCGGAACCTGACCGTGCACCGCGCCGACGGCACCGAGAAGATTCGCTTGGCCGACGCCGCCGCGGTGGTCGACACGCTGCGCGACCGATTTGGGATCGACGTGGCCGAGCGCGGAGCGCTCGAGGCACGCATCGACCGGCTACCGACCGGGCAGCCAGGGACCGATACGCCGTAGCGCCTCTTCGATATCGCTGGTCGGCCCCGCGAACGACAGGCGGACAAACGAATTGCCACGCGCGGTGTCGAAGTCGATGCCCGGCGCGATCGCGACCCCGGTGTCGGCCAACAGCTTTGAACAGAAGCCCAGCGAATCGCCGGTGAAGTCCGAGACGTCGGCGTACACGTAGAACGCGCCGTCGGTGGGCGCCAGCCGGTCGATGCCGATCTGGCGCAGGCCGTCCAGCAGCAGCGCGCGGTTGACGCTGTAGTGCTGCAGGTTCCCGTCGGCCTCGGCGGTGGCCTCGGGGGTGAAGGCCGAAACGGCGGCGACCTGCGACAGCACCGGCGGACAGATGGTGAAGTTGCCGGTCAGGCAGTCCACCGCGCGGCGCAGCTCGGTCGGCACCAGCAGCCAGCCCAGCCGCCAGCCAGTCATCGCGTAGTACTTGGAAAAGCTATTGACCACCACCGCGTTTCGCGATGTCTGCCAGGCGCAGCTGGTCTGTGGCGCCCCCTCGTAGACCAGGCCGTGGTACACCTCGTCGCTGATCAGCCGTACCCCGGAGGCGTCACACCAGGTCGCGATCGCGGCCAGTTCGGCGGGCGGGATGACGGTCCCGGTGGGGTTGGCCGGGCTGGCGACGATCACGCCCTGCACCGGCGGGTCGAGTTCGGCGAGCATCTGCGCGGTGGGCTGGAACCGGGTCTCGGGTCCGCAGGGGATCTCCACGACCTCACATCCCAACGCCGACAGAATGTTTCGATAGCACGGGTAGCCGGGGCTGGCCAGCGCCACCCGGTCACCCACGTCGAAGCACGCCAGGAAGGCGAGCAGGAAGCCGCCCGAGGATCCGGTGGTGACGATCACCGCGTCGGGCTCGACGTCGATTCCGTGCTGGCGCTGGTAAGACGCCGCGATCGCCGTCCGCAGCTCCGGAATGCCCAGTGCCACCGTGTATCCGAGCTGATTGACATGCAGCGCGGCGGCGGCCGCGGCCCGAACCGGCTCCGGCGCACCGACACTGGGCTGGCCCGCGGACAGGTTCACCAGGTCACCGTGGGTGCGCTGGCGTTCGGCGGCCGCCAGCCAGACGTCCATCACATAAAACGGTGGGACGCCGGCGCGCAGGGCGACACGATCGTTCACTGTGTCGAGAGTACTTGGGACTCCAGGAGGGTCAGCAGCTCGCGCGGCGACCCCAGCAGATGGGCGCTGCCGTGCGCCCGCTTGAAGTACAGATGCATGTCGTGTTCCCAGGTGATCGCGATGCCGCCATGCAGCTGGATGCCCTCCGCGGCCACGGTGTTCAGCGCCTCGGTGGCGGCCAGGCGCGCGGTTGCGGCGTTGGCGGGTGTGGGCTCGGTGCAGGCGTCGTCGACCACGGCGCGGGCCGCCGCGACTTGGACATACAGGTCGGCCATGCGGTGCTTGAGTGCCTGGAAACTGCCGATCGGCCGGCCGAATTGCACGCGGCTCTTGGCGTATTCGACGGTGAGCTGCAGGCAGCGTTCGGCGGCGCCGATCTGTTCGGCGGCCAGCAGGATCGCCGCGAGGTCGGCCACGCCGGGATCGGTGCCCAGCGACTCCGTGTCCTCCGGCTGCATTCGGGCCAGCCTGCGGGTGGGGTCCATGGTGGTCACCGGCTGGGCGCTGAATCGCGTCCACCGGTGCACCTCGCCGTCCACCGCCGCGACGACGACGTCGGCGACATCGCCGTTGACCACATAGTCGGCGTCGAGCACCAGCGCCCCGATCGACGTCCCGGCGGCCAGCGCTTCCAGCGTCTGCGTGTCCGGTTCGGACGCGGACAGCAGGGCCAACTCGGCCAGCGTGGTGCCCAGCAACGGCGAGGGCACGAGCGCGCGCCCCAGCTCCTGTAAAACCGTTGCGGCATCGGCGAGTTCACCGCTCGCGCCGCCCAGCTCCTCGGGCACCACCAGCGCCGCCGCGCCGACCTGCTCGCACAACAGCTGCCACAGCGACTCGTCATAGCCGCGGTCGGACTCCATCGCCGCGCGCACCGCGGCCGGGCTCGCGTGCTTGGCCACCAGGGCCGCGACGGTCTCCCGCAGCATTTCCCGTTCTTCAGTCACAGTGCCTCCAGCACTCGGCGTCGGTGCGATTCCGGGGTACCCCACGCGGATCGCAATGCCTGTACCCGCAGCAGCAACAGCGACAGGTCGTGTTCCTGAGTGAAGCCGATCGCGCCGTGGGTCTGCAGTGCCGAGCGGGCGGCCAGCAGGCCCGCCTCACCCGCCGCGACCTTCGCCGCGCTCACGTCGCGCGGCTTTAGCGTCAGCGCCGCCCCGTAGACCAGGGGCCGGGCCAACTCGATCGCGATGTGCACGTCGGCGAGCTTGTGCTTGATCGCCTGATACGAGCCGATCACCCGGCCGAACTGGGTTCGCTGCTTGGCGTAGTCGACGCTGCCGGCCAGCAGCGCCCCGGCCGCGCCGACCAGCTGCGCCGCGGTTGCCAGCGCGCCGAACTCGTAGGCGCGCTTGACATCTGCCTGCCACGCAGCGCCGGACGCCGTGACGTCGTAGAGCCGCCGGCTGGGGTCGACGGACTCGTGGCGCTCACCCACGGCGGCCGCGGTCACATCGGATCCGGCCAGCAACACCAGCCCCGCCGTGTCGGCGTCGACGGCGCGCGGCACATCCGGCGGCATGGCGACAGTGGCGATCAGCTCACCGGACGCCAGACCCGCGCTGCGCTGATCCTCGGCAAGCAGGATCGGTGCGACGGCAATGGATTCGGCGACGGGCCCTGGGACGCACCAGTGCCCGAGCCGCTCGCATGCGACCACCAGATCGACCGGGGAGGCGTCGATGCCGTCGAATCTCTCCGGCACCATCAACGCGGTGACGCCGAGGTCGGCGAGTTGCTCCCACACTTTGAGTCCCGGGGCGGTGTCGCCCGCCGCCCAGGCACGCACGGCGCCCGGTAGGTCCGCGGCGCCCAGGGCGGCGTCGATACTGGCAGCGAAGTCACGCTGCTGTTCGTCGAGTGCGAAGTCCATCTACGCCTTCTTTTCTCGAGGCAGACCCAGCAGCCGTTCGGAAATGATGTTGCGCTGAATCTCGTTGGTGCCGGCGTAGATCGGACCACCCAGCGCGAACAGCAGGCCCTCGGTCCACCGCCCGGCGAGTTCACCGTCGGCGCCCAGGATGTCCAGCGCGGTCTGATGCAGTTCCACGTCCAACTCGGACCAGAACACTTTTGTCACCGACGATTCGGCGCCCAGTTCGCCGCCGGCGGCGAGCCGAGTGACCGTGCCGAAGGTCTGTAGCCGGTAGGCCTGCGCCTTGATCCAGCCGTCGGCGACCCGCTCGGCGAACGCCGGGGGAGACCCGCTGTCCTTCCACAGTTGCACCAGCCGCTCGGCGGCGGAAAGGAATCGGGCGGGGCTGCGCAGCGACATGCCCCGCTCGTTGCTCGACGTGCTCATGGCCGCCCGCCAGCCCTCGTTCGGGGTGCCGATGACGTCCTCGTCGGGCACGAACACGTCGTCCAGGAAGATCTCGCCGAAACCGGTGTCCCCGCCTAGCTGGACGATCGGGCGGACCGTGACGCCCTTTGCCTTCAGGTCGAACATGAAGTACGTCAGCCCGTTGTGCCGCTGCGCCGAGGGATCGGACCGGAACAGCCCGAACCCCATCTCCGCGAAGGGGGCTCGCGAGCTCCAGATCTTCTGGCCGTTGAGCAGCCAGCCGCCGTCGGTCCGGGACGCGGTGGACCGCAACGATGCCAGGTCGCTGCCGGACTCCGGCTCCGACCAGGCCTGCGCCCAGATCTGCTCGCCGCTGGCCATTTTGGGCAGGATCCGGTCCAACTGCTCCTCGGTGCCGTGCGAGAACAGCGTGGGGGCCAGCATCGAGGTGCCGTTGGCGCTGGCCCGCCCCGGCGCCCCGGCGCGGAAGTACTCCTCCTCGTAGACCACCCAGTGCAGCAGCGGGGCGTCGCGGCCGCCGTACTTCTTCGGCCAGGTGATGACGGACAGGCCCGCGTCGAACAGCACCCGGTCCCAATGCCGGTGCTGGGCAAATCCTTCGGCGTTGTCGTAGGACTTCGTCGGGACCGATTCCCGGTTGGCCGAAAGGAATTCCCGCACCTCCGCCCCGAAGGCGAGCGCTTCTTCGTCCAAGGTCAGGTCCAATTCAGGCCAACTCTCGCAGTTGTGGTTTGACCACCTTGCCGCCGGGGTTGCGCGGCAACGCGTCGACGAACCGCACCGATCGCGGTGCCTTGAAGTTCGCCAAATGTTCACGGGTGTAGGCGATCACCGACTCCTCGTCCAGTTCCGCTCCGGGACGGGTGACCACGAACGCGCGTCCCACCTCGCCCAGTCGATCGTCGGGGACCCCGATCACGGCGGCGTCGGCCACCCCGTCCAACCGGGCCAGTACCTGTTCGATCTCGGCGGGGTAGACGTTGAATCCGCCGCAGATGTACATGTCCTTCAGGCGGTCGGTGATGCGCAGGTTGCCCGCGTCGTCGACGGCCCCGATGTCGCCGGTGTGCAGCCAGCCCGCGGAATCTATTGCGGCGGCGGTCGCGTCGGCGTCGTCGAGGTAGCCGAGCATCACGTTCGGCCCGCGCAGCAGCACCTCACCGGTGTCGTCGATGCGTAACTCGAAGTCCGCGAACGGGCGTCCGCAGGTGGTGGCCACGGTCACGGCGTCGTCCTCGGCGCGGCACATCGTGCCCATGCCGTTGGCCTCGGTCAGGCCGTAGGCCGTCAGCACGATGTCGATGTCGAGTTCGGACTGCATGCGTTCCACCAGCACCACCGGCACGATCGCCGCGCCGGTGACCGCGAACCGCAGCGAGCTCAGGTCGTAGTCGCCGCGGGCCGGGTGGTCCAGCAGCGTCTGGTAAATGGTCGGCGGCCCGGGCAGCACGGTGATCCGGTGTTGCTCGATCGCCTGCAGTGCGCGCAGCGGATCGAACGTCAGGTGCGGGATCAGCGTCGCCCCGGTCTGCAGGCACGCCAGGATGCCGGCCTTGTAGCCGAAGTTGTGGAAGAACGGGTTGATGCACAGGTAGCGGTCGTCGCTGGTGATCTTGCCGTTGGCGGCCCACGCGGCCGACGCGCTCAGCGACTGCCGGTGCGCGCACAGCACGCCTTTGCTGCGGCCGGTGGTGCCGGAGGTGAACAGGATGTCGCTGACATCGTCGGGGTCGACGGCCGCGGCGCGGGAACGGGCCTCCTGCACGGCCGCCGGGTCGTCGCCGCGGGCGATGAACTCGTCCCAGGTGCCGTCCTGCGCTTCGATGGGGATGCGCACGATGTGCCGCAGCGCCGGCAGGGCGTCACGGTCCAGGCCGGCGGCCCGGTCGACGCCCAGGAACCGGCCCGCCGCGAACAGCACTGGGGCGTCGGTGCGCGCGATGATGTCGGTGGCTTCCTCCGCGGTGTAGCGCGTGTTCAGCGGAACCATGGCGGCGCCGACGTGATGGATGGCCAGGCAGGCCACCACCCAGTGCCAGGTGTTCGGCGACCAGATCGCCACCCGGTCCTTTGCCGCGACACCCATCGTGACCAGCGCGGCCGCCGCCCGGTGCACCCCGTCGCGCAGTGCGGCGGCGGTGAAGCTGCGGTCCTCGGTGACCAGCGCCTCGTGATCAGGGTGCAGGCGCGCGAAACGATCCAGCGCCGCGGGAACGGTGCGGGGAGCGCTGGTCACGGGGATACTCCTGGATCTCTCGCCCGGCCTCCTCCTCGCGCGGCTACACCGCGCGCATCGTCACCGGGCGAACAAAGCAAGTGCTTGGTAGGTTAGCCTACAGGGCATGCAGGACGTCGAGGAGTTCCGGGCGGAGGTCCGCAATTGGCTCGCCGACAATCTGGTCGGCGAATTCGCAGCGCTCAAGGGCCGTGGCGGCCCGGGACGCGAGCACGAGGCCTTCGAAGAACGCCGCGCGTGGAACCAGCATCTCGCCAAGGCGGGGCTGACGTGCCTGGGTTGGCCCGTCGAACACGGCGGGCGGGGGCTGTCGACGGCGCATCGGGTGGCGTTCTACGAGGAGTACGCGAAGGCCGACGCTCCCGACAAGGTCAACCACTTCGGCGAGGAGTTGCTGGGGCCGACGCTGATCGCATTTGGCACCAAGGAGCAGCAGGAGCGCTTCCTGCCGCGGATCCTCGACGTGACCGAGCTGTGGTGTCAGGGGTATTCCGAGCCCGGCGCCGGCAGCGATCTGGCCAACGTCGCGACCACCGCCGAACTCGACGGCGGGGGTGAGCTGTGGCACATCAATGGGCAGAAGGTGTGGACGTCGCTGGCGCACCTGTCGCAGTGGTGTTTCGTGGTGGCGCGCACCGAGAAGGGCTCCAAGCGGCACGCCGGGCTGTCGTATCTGCTGGTGCCGCTGGATCAGCCGGGCGTCCAGGTCCGGCCGATCGTCCAGATCACCGGCACCGCGGAGTTCAACGAGGTGTTCTTCGACGACGCCCGCACCGACGCCGGCCTGGTGGTGGGCCAGCCCGGTGACGGGTGGCGGGTCGCGATGGGCACGCTGACCTTCGAGCGCGGCGTCTCGACGCTGGGCCAGCAGATCGTCTATGCCCGTGAGCTTTCCAACCTCGCCGAGCTGGCGCAGCGCAACGGCGCCGCCCAGGATCCCGCCATTCGGGAGCGGCTGACGCGGGCGTGGACGGGGCTGCGGGCGATGCGGTCCTACGCCCTGGCCACCATGGATGTCGAGCAGCCGGGTCAGGACAACGTGTCGAAGTTGTTGTGGGCCAACTGGCATCGCAGCCTGGGCGAGCTGGCGATGGACGTCATCGGCAAGCCGGGCCTGAGCCTGACCGACGGGGACTTCGACGAATGGCAGCGGCTGTACCTGTTCACCCGCGCCGACACCATCTATGGCGGATCCAACGAGATCCAGCGCAACATCATCGCCGAGCGGGTGCTCGGACTGCCCAGGGAGGTGAAGGGTTGAGTCTTTCCGAAGTGCCCGAAGAGATTGCCGGACACGGTCTTCTGAAAGGCAAGGTCGTGGTGGTGACTGCCGCCGCGGGCACCGGAATCGGGTCGGCGACCGCGCGCCGCGCCCTCGCCGAGGGTGCCGACGTCCTGGTCTCCGACCACCACCAGCGTCGATTGACCGCGACGGCCGAGGAACTGTCCGCGCTGGGGCTGGGCCGCGTCGAGAGCGTGGTGTGCGACGTGACGTCCACCGCACAGGTCGACGCTCTCATCGAATCGACCACCGCGCGGATGGGCCGACTGGACGTGCTGGTCAACAACGCCGGCCTGGGCGGGCAGACCCCGGTGGCCGACATGACCGACGACGAATGGGACCGCGTCCTGGACGTCACGCTGACATCCGTGTTCCGCGCGACCCGGGCGGCGCTGCGGTACTTCCGCGAGGCCACCCACGGCGGGGTGATCGTCAACAACGCCAGCGTGCTGGGGTGGCGGGCCCAGCACTCGCAGTCTCACTATGCGGCGGCCAAGGCCGGCGTCATGGCGCTAACCCGGTGCAGCGCAATCGAAGCCGCCGAGTACGGGGTCCGCATCAACGCGGTGTCGCCCAGCATTGCGCGGCACAAGTTCCTGGAGAAGACATCGTCGGCAGATCTGCTGGACCGGCTGTCGGCCGGCGAGGCCTTCGGTCGGGCCGCCGAACCCTGGGAGGTAGCGGCCACCATCGCGTTCCTGGCCAGCGACTACTCGAGTTACCTGACCGGTGAAGTGATCTCGGTGTCCAGCCAGCACCCTTGAGCGGTGGTTTCGGCCCAGCGCTACAGCAGTTTCCTGATGCCCAAGAGGCCCGCCAGGTACGAGCCGTTGTTCAACATGCCCGTGACGGCGCCGCCGCCAAAGAAGGGACCCGGGGGGTTCTGGACGCCGGTGTTGAACAGGCCCGAGATTTGGCCGTTCACCTGGACGCCGCCGGTGGCGTAATTGCCGATGCCCGATATGGGGCCCTGCTGCAAGATGGCGCCGCCGCCGTCGGCGTGGTTGAAGAAGCCCGACATGTAGGTGGACGAGGTGACGGGCGAGTTGACACCGTTGCCGAAGCCCGACATGCCGGCACTCGTGTTGCCGAAGCCGGACTTGGTGTCGCCCGAGTCGGTGTTCTGGAACAGGCTCGTGTTCACGTTGCCGGAATTCCATCCGCCCGTGTTGATCTGGCCCGAGTTCCCGAAGCCCGTGTTGTACGTGCCGCCGTTGCCCCACCCGGTGTTGCCGAAGCCGGCGTTGCCGAAGCCGGTGTTGTATGAGTAGCTGTTCACGACGCCCGTGTTGTACCGGCCGCTGTTGCCGATGCCGGAATTGAGCTCGCCCGAGTTGCCCAGGCCCGAATTCAGCCCGCCCGAGTTGCCGAAGCCGACGTTGTTCACGACGTTGGGGTTGATCGCACCGAACGAGGCGCTGTTGTCGCCCGAATTGAAGATGCCGACGTTGCCGGTGCCGGAGTTGAAGAACCC
>NZ_JCALCE010000035.1:0-53490 GCF_059812195.1 Mycobacterium sp. NGS68
TGTTGGCGTCGTTGCTTGCGGTCAGCAGGGCGCTGGGCACGCTCCCCGTCGGGGAGGAGTACGTCACCGAGGTGGTGACTGTGGCGCTGAGCAGTCCGAAGTAGAAGTCGCTGGCGGATGCCCCCAACACCTGGGTCATCAGTGCCTTGGCGGCGGTGACGCTTGGTGTCGCGGTGACGGCGAATTGGGCGTCGATGGCGGCGAAGGCGGCACGCAATGCGACGGCGAGGGCCAGAACGGTTTGCGACGAGGGAGCCGAGATGCCGCTGAGATCGTCGTTCCACAGCAGATACAACGCCTGCACCGGGGCCAGCCCGGCCGCGGTGAGGTTTTGGGTGAGCGTGATGAAGTCCAGCAGCGGCACCGAAAGCATCGTCGGCGGGTCGACGACGGGTAGGGGGTTGACGAAGGGGTCGATGCCGGTGTTGTCGCGCAGGGCCAGCAGTTCGCGCACGCTGAGGTCCAGGGTCCGCGGCAGCCAGGCATGCCGGTATAGGGCGCCGATGACACTCAGCGACAGCGTCGTTGACGTGGAGACGACTTTCGCCGCGTCGCTGGGGTCGTATTGCACGCCACCGGCGGTCAACAGGTCCAGTTCGTCACTGGTCACGTTAAGCGCCGCGCACAACGAGTCTTTCGCGCTTTGGACGGTGGTTGCCGGGTTGGCGAGGTCGATCACGCCGCTGTTCGTGCTGCCGAGCCGGAAGATGTTCGCCTGGGCGGTGGGTGCGGTCGGATTGAGGAACAGTCGTGCATACAGCGAGGCGGGACCATTGATGCCGATCGGCCCCCAGCAGGTCAGCAGGCTGTCTAGGTCGTTGTCGATGTCGAGGCCCGCCAGGTCGAGCGCTTCGAGCAGCAGACCGGCTCGGTGCAGGGTTCGCGCCATGGCATCGTCGAGCCGAGCCAGCGGTGAGGTGATAGCCGAATTCTCTTCGTACAGCGCGGTGATCAGGTCATCCGTGGTCGGGATGGATAGCCCCAGCTTCGACCACAGCCGAATGAACCTGCCCAGCCTGCAGGCGTCGATGTCCTGCAGGGGAGTGCCGTCGAAATGCTGCAGCACCATCCGGGTGGTGTCAGTGACATCTGCCGGGGCTACTGCGATCACCAGCAGGCTCAGCAGTGTGTCGTAATTGCTGTTGGCCCAACTGGCGATCGCCCCGTAGTCGCCCGCGGTGTTGCCGCCGTACGTGGTGGCATCGACGTTGGGGTTGGCCGTCTGCACGGCGTGAGTGAAGGTGGCTATTACGCTGGCGTCGTTAGGGTTTGCGTGCAGTTGCTGCAGGCTCGTGAGGGTGACGCCGAGTGCCTGAAACGGTGCGATCAACCGGTAGGCGGGGTTGATGAACGAGGTCGACAGGATGGCGACGATGTCGTCGTAGCCCACGCCGGTGTGGCGGGAGAAATCCTGCAGATCGGCGATCTGGCTTAGTTGGTTGCTCGGGTAGCCGAGCAATGTCTCGGGGGTGACCAGGTTGGAGTTGGTCAGCAGCGGCCATTCGTATTCCGTCACGCCGAGGCGTTCGATCAGGATCTCATGCCAGCCGTAGGAGCTGACTCCGACACCCACCGTGGCGGGCGCGTTCAACGTGTCGGCAGGCCGCAGCACCCGCATCACCGTGTGCTGGTCGGTGTTGAGCGCGCCAAGGTACGCGCGGCTCAGCGAGAGCTGACGGGACCATGGCAACGGCGGCGGGTAAAGGAGATTGGTCAGATCTTGCCACGCTTTGTCTGCGGCGGTGTTGTCGTCGTTCTGCGGGCTGGCGATCAACTGTTCGGAAGTGATCGTGCCGTCGTTGTTGTAGCCGGTATAGCCGTCGAGACCTCCTGGCAGCTGGTTGTTTTGCACGTAGTAGGCAAGTGTCTCGTTGACCAGGTCGAGGTAGGGCAGTGCGGTGTCGGTGTTCTCGCAAGTCAGTTGGAGCGCGAAGATGTCGGGCCGGCGCTGCCGCAACACGTTGAGGGGGTTGGTCAGGTCCCTATTGCCGTTGTCCAGGAAGTCCAGCAAGCTCACCAGATACGCTGCCGGACTGGTCACCGACAGGCAGTCCTCGCAGGTCGCGTAATCCAGGCTGCCGAACAGATCGGCCAGCGTGGCCTGCGCGGCCGCCGAAGGTTGGGTGCCGGTGTCGGGCCTTGAGCCGTTGTTGAGACCGAAGGTGGGATCGAACAGTGCGTGCTGTGCGTCTGGCAGCAATGGCGCTTTGCGGGCCTGCAAGTAGTCCAGTGTGACCTGCAGGGTGGTGCCGTGCACGGTGGCGGCGCGGGCGTAAATGGCTTCGGCCACATCGCCACCCAGGGCATCGCTGAAGCGCCCGGTGAATTGTGCGCGGCCCATCCGCAGCACGGCCAGCGCGGAGTCGATGCCGGCGGCGGCGAGTGTGCTCAACGCGGCATGGCTGGGCGTGATTTGGTAAATGCGTTGGATGCGCTGGATGTGGCTGGTGGCGGTGGGGGCCAGCGTGGCGTTGGTCCGGGACAGGAACTGATCGACGGGTTCCACGCCGAGGTCGAAGGCTGCCTGGTTGGTCGTGAGGAATTGGGCGACGGTGCGTTGCTGCGCGCTGTCGGTGATGCCCAGCCCGTCGACGGTGACCAGTTGGGCGACGGTGGCCGTCGGGTAAGTTAGCCGGACTTGTGCCGCCATCAGCGCGGCATAGTTCGACCGCTGTTCCGCCGGCGTCGAGCCGGCGATGCCCGGCGGCGCAGGCACATTGGCGTTGGTGAGCAGCCTCTCCCAGGCCGCGGCCTGGGAGTAGCCCCGGGCGACGAGGTCCAGCGTCGAGGTCAGCGGATTGGCCGAGTCGGCTTGGTGCAACGCGGTGATCAGCGGGGCGTTGTTGAGGGTGAGATAGGCCAGCTTGCCGGTGAGTTGCAGCTCGGCGGTTTTCTGCGGACCGAGCCCGGCCGTGTCGGTGGTTTGCTGCCACAGCGTGGTGGGGTCGTCGCTGTGCGCTGTCAACAGCGTAGCGAATTGCTGTTGTTGCTCGGAGTTACCGGCAAGCGTGGTGGTCTGCAGCAGTTCGCCCAGGGTCGAGCCGCCGGAAGCCGGGACGGTCGTTGGTGCCCGCGAGGCGGCGATGGCCGTGAAACTCGCGACGGCGTCGTTGAGACTGGCCGACATCGCCTGCGCGATGATGCCTTGGCTGATGGCCTGTCCCCAAATGTATTGGACCGTCGCGATTTGCATGCCGAATAACGCGTCGGCCTGGGCGCTCACCCCGGCACGCAGCAGCGCGTACAGGAAGGGCGCGGGCACCGACGCCGCGCGTGGCCCGGTTGCGGCAGCGCGCGGGCCGCCCGGTGGCGACGAAAAGACATCGCCGTTGGTGGTGGGCGTGATCGCGGCGAGTTGGGCGGCTTGGGCAGCCATCGCCACCGCGCGAGCGTCCCAACCGATCCTGTTTGCCAGGTACGTGATGTCGTGGCGGGTTTCGGTTTCCTCCAACGCGGCCAGATCGCCGGAATAGACGGCCGCGATGTTGGCGGTCATCAGATCGTATTCGCTGGGCAGGCCTTGGGCTTCGGCCGGCAGCGTGATGTCGAGCGTCGCGGTAGTCGAAGACTGGTAGCTGACAGCGGACGAGGCCAGAATCGGCCCGCCGTCTGCCCCCGTGACCTCCACCTGCAGATCCGGCGCGTTTTTGGCACGCTCGCGCAGATACTCGGTCGGTATCAGGTGGTAGAAGGTGTAGCGGCCGTCACTGTCGGTCCGCGTGCTCGCCAGGGTCGTCGGTTCAGAGCCGACGTTGTTGTCCATCAACAAGACTCGCAAACCCGCGACCGGCGGCAGAACCGGGCTGGACACCGTCCCGGTCACCGTGTACCGATCACCGTCGGTGATGCGCGCCCCATCGGCCCCGACGCCGCTGTCTGAGCCCGCGGCTTCGTTCAGGTTCTCGCCGATGACGGTGATGACGGTGACCGGCGCCTCGGGCTCCGGCGCCTCCGGTTCCGGCGCCTCGGGGTGCGGCGTCGGCTCAGCGACTGGCGCGGGCAGTGGTGCGCCGGGCTGTTCTGGCTCGCTGATCGTCTCGGTACTACGCGCGTCCCAATTTGCCAGTGCAGCCGAGTATTCGAACCGCGCCACGACGTCGGCGATCCGCACGATATCGCCGTCGCGCAGCAGTCTTGGCCCGGTTACGGGTTCGTCGTTGACGAAGGTGCCTGCCGTTGAGCCGAGGTCGGCGATCGTCACAACACCGAAGGAATCGGTTGTCACGCGGGCGTGTCGACGACTTACATAACTGTCCGGGAAGACGAAGTCAGTCTCCCCGTCGCGCCCGATCACCATGTCAGGCCGTGATAAGACCAAGGCCCGGCCGGCATATCGCGCCGGCTCGGTGACCATGAAACGCGCAGCCGCAATCGGTTCGGTCATTATTCGTTACACCCCGACCCATTCCACGAATGAATTTCAGTTGTTAAGCGTGCGTGCAATAACTAAATCGGCGCACAGAAAGGCGCGAAAACTGCGCATGACGACGTAGTGAGGCGGCTCCCGTCTCCGGGTTTGAGATCCGGAAAAACTTTCGACTGCGCAGCATTATTGTCCTCGGAACCGCAGGCGCAAAGAAATCAGACAAAATTTACGCATTCTTAGCGGCCGCTTGGCTTCCAACGCGCCAGGTCCAGAACCGTTGATCTACCGGCATGTTCGGCGACCCGAGCGCGACGCCACTGGCCGATTGGAGGAATTATTCGGTAAACTCGCTGCACTATCGGCGGGTTGGGCGGATACTTTCCGAAGAAGCTGAGGAGCAGTGCTATGAAACCAGCAAACGACAATAAAACCTACGGACGTTAATTGACTTTCACGCGACCGAAGGCTCCCCGGATATGGCCACCAGACGGTGTCGCAAAGACGGCAACAACAGATTTTCGTTGCTGCACGGAAATGCAATTCTCCACTTGGCAATGACTCCGAGACGGTGTCGTCGGCCGCTGCGTTCTGGGGTGTTGCGCGGGTGTTCACGAAATCAATTGCCTGTCAAAGATTGTCGGTATTGGCCTGGCCAACCTCGGATGGCGTCAGGGGCGACGGGCATCGGGGCCCGCTACCACCGGGTTGCCTCGGTGGCTGTTCGCGGATGTCCGCGGCCAGCACAGCCACCGGCGAGCTGAGCCGCAGGGGCGGAGGTAGGCGTGGTCGATTCACAGTCCCCCAACCGGTGGTACAGCCCGGCAACGCCCGCGGCTGGGGCGCAACCGGATTCGCACCAGCGGCCCAGCCGTGACGCCGCGTCGGCGTCGGCGGCAGGATCGGGCGATACGGACGGGCGATTGCCGTCGATCCAGCTGCCCAAGGGGGGCGGTGCGATCCGCGGTATCGATGAAAAGCTTTCGGTGAACCAATCGTCGGGCACCGCGTCGATGACCGTCGCGGTGTTCACCTCGCCAGCGCGGCAGGGCTTCGGGCCCAGCCTGGCGCTCAGCTACGACTCCGGTGCCGGTAGCTCAGCCTTCGGGCTGGGCTGGGGCATCGCCGTGCCGGCCATTACCCGCAAGACCTCCAAGGGATTACCGCGCTACGAGGACGCGATCGACAGCGATGTATTCATGCTCTCGGGTGCCGAGGATCTGGTGCCGCTGCTCGACCCGGTCGACGACGCGTCGGGCACTAGGAGCTGGACGCCGCGTATCAGCACGCCCCAAATAGGTGGCTTCGCTTTCGAGGTCAGGGCGTACCGGCCGCGGGTGGAGGCCGGGTTCGCGCGGATCGAACGCTGGATGGACAGCGCCTCAGGCGAAGCGCATTGGCGCACCATCTCCCACGACAACGTGACCAGTCTGTACGGGCTGCACGGCCAGGCGGCGGCGAGCATCTACGGGCTCGGCGAAAGCGACGCGAACAGTCGTGTCGCCGACCCTGCCGATTCGTCGCGGGTGTTTGCCTGGCTGCTCGATCTGAGTTTTGACAGTCGCGGCAACGCCATTCGCTATCTGTACACAGCGGAGAACACGGACAACGTGTCCACCGCGGCCAGCGAGGCGCACCGCGTCGTGACCGCCAACCGGTACCTCAAGCACGTCCTGTACGGCAACGACACCCCGTACTTGCCCAGGGTGGACGGATATGCGACGTTGCCCACGGACTGGTGTTTTCAGCTGGTGCTCGACTACGGCGAACACGACCTGCGGGCGCCGACCCCGACCGAGGACACGACGTGGCCGTGCCGGCCGGATCCGTTCTCCACCTACCGGTCCGGGTTCGAGATCCGCACCTACCGGCTGTGCCGGCGTCTGCTGATGTTCCACCACCTGGCGGAGCTCAGACCTGAGCCGGTGCTGGTGCGCTCCACCGACCTCGCCTACCAGCCCGCCCCGGCCGACCCGGCGCTGCCGGTGATCAGCCAGCTCGCCACGATCACCCAGACCGGGTGGATCGCCGGAGCCGACGGCAGCTACGCCACCGCGGGGATGCCGCCGCTGACCCTGGGTTACGCGCCGCTGGCGATCGACGACACCCTGCACACCGTGGCCGGGCCGGACGCGGCCAACATCAGCGGCGACTTCGGCGGCAGCAGAACCCGGTGGATCGATCTCGACGGGGAGGGCCTGCAGGGCATCCTCACGACAGACGACCGGGCTTGGTACTACCAACACAACGTCAGCGCCTGGAACCCGGGCGACGGCGGCGCGGCGACGGCCCGGTTCGAACCGATCGCAGTGGTCGCCACCACCCCCAGCGCCGGAGCGACCCTGGCCGACCTCAACGGGACCGGGCACCTGTGCGCGGTCGACTACGCGCTGCCCGCGCCGGGCTGGTTCGAATACGACGCCGATACCGGATGGTCGTCGTTGCAACTGCTTTCGAGCACGGCCAGCATCGATTTCGCCGACCCCAATCTGCGGTTCGTCGACCTCGACGGCGACGGACTGTCCGACGTGCTGATCACCGAGGACAACGTCATCACCTGGTATCAGTGGCAAGTCGAGCAGGGCTTCGCCGCCGCGGAGCGCGTGCCCAAACCGTTCGACGAAGAGCAGGGCCCCGCGGTGGTGTTGGCCGACGGCTCGCAATCCATCCACCTGGCCGACATGACCGGCGACGGCCTGACCGATCTAGTGCGGGTGCGCAACGGCGAAATCTGCTACTGGCCCAACCTCGGCTATGGTCGATTCGGTGCCAAGGTCTGCATGGACAGCCCACCGCTGTTCGACACCCCCGACCTGTTCAACCAGCGCTACGTCTGCTTTGCCGACATCGACGGCTCCGGCACCGCCGACATCGCCTACCTGGGGCGCCGGCCCACCATCTGGTTCAACCAGTCCGGCAATTCCTGGACCGTCGGGCACCAGCTGAGCGCGTTCCCGATCTGCACCAACGCCGCCCAGGGCAGCATGTTCGATCTGCTCGGCACCGGGACCGCCTGCGCCGTCCTGACCTCCCCACTCCCCGAGGACGCGCCGCTGCGCTACGTCGACCTCACCGGCGGCGTCAAGCCGTACCTGCTGACCACCACTGCCAATAACCTTGGCGCCCAACGCACCCTGACCTACGCCCCGTCGACGAAGTTCTATCTGCAGGACCGTGCTGCCGGCCACCCATGGGTCACGCGGCTCCCGTTCCCGGTCCACGTCGTCGAACAGAAACGGACCGACGACGCGATCAGCCGCACCAGCTACACCTGCTGCTACAGCTACCACCACGGCTACTACGACGGTGTGGAACGCGAGTTCCGCGGGTTTGCCCGCGTCGAAACCTACGACACCGACGCACTGCCCGCGGCGGCGGGCGCCGGCACCTTTACCGAGCCTCCGCAATCCGACCCCGGCACAGGCCAATTCGACCTGCCCACAGTGCAGACCAAGACCTGGTTTCACACCGGCGCCTACTTCGACTGGGCCGACATCGCCGCCCATCTGCACGACGAATACTGGCACGGCGACCCGCAGGCCCCCGAGCTGGCGGGCACGCAACTGCCCATGGTGGCCACGCCCGAGGAACTTCGCGAAGCCTGCCGTGCCCTGCGCGGGCACCCGCTGCGCCAAGAGGTCTATGCCATCGACGGTGACCTCGAGGACAACCCCTACAGCACAACCGAATACCGCTACCGCGTCGATCAACTACAGCCCCCGACCGGTACCGCGTACGGCTCCTACCACCCGTGGCAGCGCGAAACGCTGGGCTGCCACTACGAACGCGTCGCGGACGACCCTCGCATCAGCCACGAGCTCACTCTCTCGATCGACAATTACGGCAACACCACCGCCGCGGCCAATGTCGGCTATCCGCGGCGCGAGGTGGGGACGCAGGATGGTCCGGTCCTCGACGAGCAGAAAGCCACTTGGATCAGTTATCGACAGTGCGACTACACCAATGTCGATTACCCAACCGACTGGTATCGCATCGGCGTGCCGGTTGAAACCCGCAACTACCAACTCAGCCTGCCCACGCTGCCGAGCGGCCTGTTCGACCCTGACGTCCTCGCTGACGCCGCCGCCGGCGCCGCCGACATCGACTTGGAAGCGACCCCCGACGGCACCGTCGCGCAGAGGCGCCTGCTCACCGCCCATCGCATCCTCTATCAGGCTGACGACCTGACCGCGGGCCCGCTTCCCCGCGGCCAGGTGCAATCCCTGGCCCTGGGTTATGCCGGCTACACGCTGCGCTATACCCCGGGGTTGCTCGCCAACGTGTTCGGCGCGAAACTCGCTGCCGCGCAGGGGTCTCTGACTGCCCAAGGCCAGGGCGGCCTGGTTGACCTCGACGGAGATCAGAAGCTCTGGGTCCCCTCAGGTGGTCTGTTGTCCGCGCCGCTCCCCGTTCCGCAGCTGTTCTACTCACCGAACGCCGAAGTTCCCGACCCGGACTATGCCCGAGCCCACTTCTACCAGCCCTGCGGTGCGATCGACCCGTTCGGTAACAAAACGACCCTCGCCTACGACGTCCACAACCTGCTGCTAGTCCAGACCCAAGACGCGGTGCTCAACACCGTCACGGCAAACATCAACTACCGTGTCCTCCGTCCGTGGCTGATCACCGACCCGAACGACAACCGCTCCGGAGTACGCTACGACGCCCTGGGGCAGGTCACCGCCACCGCCGTCATGGGAAAGCTGAAGAACGGCGCCGACGAGGGGGACCACCTCGACACCAGCACCACCGAGGCATCATCGAGCGACGACCCCACCACGAAACTCGAGTACAACCTGTTCGCGTACCAGGACTGGGCCGAGGGTCAGAACCCCGATCCCGCTCACCCCGCGCCGGTGTGGGTGCACACGCTCGCGCGGGTCGCCCACCACGATCCCGACACCGAGTGGATCGAAACCTACACCTATACAGACGGATTGGGCCGCGTCGCGCTGAGCAAGGCCCAAGCGGAACTCGGCCCGCAGAGCAACGGCCAACGGTGGGTCGGCACCGGCAAGGTCGTCTACGACAATAAAGGCAATCCCGTCAAAGCCTACGAACCCTTCTTCGACACCACCTCCGCCTACACCGACGAAGCCGACCTCGTCGAAACCGGCGTCACCGCCATCACCCGCTATGATCCGCTGGGTCGCGTCGTCCGCGTCGACAACCCGAACGGCACCTATCGCAGCATCGAATTCAGCCCGTGGCAGACGATCACGTCCGACGAGAACGACAACGCCGTGCCCAGTTGTGTCTGGATCGCGGCCCGCATCGACAACCAACTCGGACCTGTCGAATTCGACGCCGCCACCAAGGCCGCCCGGCACGCCGGAACCCCGACCGTCACCAACGCCGACAGCCTGGGCCGGGTCTTCCAAACCATCGTCGACAACGGCCACGACGCCAACGGCGTTGCGTTGAAGTACGCTACGACACTGACGCTCGACATCCAGGGGCGCACCCTGAGCACCCAAGATGCGCTGTCGCGCAACATCCTCACCTGCGACTACGACCTGACTGGCGCCGAAATCCACCACCACAGCGTCGACGCCGGCGACCGCTGGCTGCTCACCGACGCGAGCGGACAACTGCTGTACGCTGTGGACAGCCGCGGCCATACCGTCACCGCCAGCTACGATCCCCTGCGTCGGCCCGCCGCTTTCGTCGTCGACGACGGCACCACCACGCGCACCTTCGAACGGCTGGTCTACGGCGAAACGCTGGATGCCGCATCGGGATCCACCGCCGCCGCTGACGCCAACCTACGCGGCGCGCTCTACCAGCATTACGACGACGCCGGACTGGCCACTACCGTGCTGCGCGACTTCAAGAACAACGTCCTCACCGCCAGCCGCCAGCTACTGACGGACTATAGCGGTAGCGAAGTCGACTGGCCGGCAAGCGCATCCGGCCTTGACGCCGAGTCGACCCAGACCCTCACCGTCAGCACTGCCTACGACGCGCTCAACCGCGTCACCAGCAGCACAGCACCCGACGGCAGCACCACCGCGCCCCGTTACAACGAGCGCGGCCTGCTTGCCGGCGTCACCCTCAGCATTCCCGTCACCAACACCACCGCGGACGTCGTCAGCGCGGCCACCTATAACGCCAAAGGGCAACGCGAAACCGCCTACTACGGAAACGGCGCCGTCACCACCAGCACCTACGACCCCGATACCTTCCGGCTCGTCGGCATCGACACCACCCGGCCGTGGGCGAGCGACTCGGTGAGCTCGCAAATCTTCAACAGCCTCAGCAGCGTTCAAGACATCACGTATACCTACGACGCGGTTGGCAACATCACCCACACCAGCGACGCCGCGTTGGCGACCATCTTCTACAACAACCAGCAGGTCACGCCCGACAACGACTACAACTACGATCCGCTATACCGGCTGATCGCCGCGACCGGCCGCGAACACATCAGCCAAAACCTACCGCAACCCACCTGGAACGACGCCGATCGCACCCCGCCGGCGTTGCAGCCCAACGACATCCAGGCGATGCAGGCTTATTCCGAGACGTATGCCTACGACCCGGTGGGTAATTTCGCCACCGTCGCGCACGCGACGGCAGCCCCCCCGCCGAACACCCCGAACGGCAGCTGGACGCGCATCTATAGCTACGACGAACCCCAGCCGAGTCCGTCGAACAACCAGCTCACTTCGACCACGGTTGGGGGCACCACCGAGCGGTACACCTACGACGCGGCGGGCAACATGACGATGCCACACCTGTCGGTCATGCAATTCGACTTCAAGGACCAACTACAGGCGACCGCAACCCAAGTCATCAACAACGGCGTGCCGCCAACCACGTACTACAGCTACGATTCCGGCGGTGCGCGCGTCGTGAAAGCCACTTACAGCGGCCGGAACACGCGCGTCGCGCAGCGGGTCTACCTGGGAAGCTATGAGCTGTATCGCGAATACGACGCGCAGGCGAATGTCACGCTCGAGCGACACAGCCTGCACGTCGGCGACGGCGGCGGCCGCGTCTGCCTATGCGAAACCGCTACCATCGATTCAAGCCAGGCATCCGCGGTACCAAACACCCTGGCCCGCTATCAGTTCAGCAACAACCTCGGCTCGACCGCGGTGGAGCTGGACGGCAACGCAGCCCTCGTCAGCTACGAGGAATACCACCCCTACGGCAGCACGTCGCTGCAAACAGGCCCGTCTCAAGCGGAGGTGTCGCTCAAGCGGTATCGGTACACGGGAAAGGAGCGCGACACCGAGACTGGCTTCACATATCACGGCGCACGGTCTTACGCTGCGTGGATCGGTCGTTGGGTGACCTGTGATCCACTGCTGGTTGCCGGCCGGTCTACCGGTGGCGGGCAAGATCGACGCAAGCTGGCGGCTGCCACTCTGCTGGATTCCGGTGGGAGTGCGGATTTGGCTTTCAGGCAAGATTCAGCGGCGATGGCGTTGGCGCGTGATAATCGCGGCGAATCGGTATCCGGCGCGAGGTATGCCGAAACCAAGTGTTTGTCAGAAAGCACGGCTTCTCCATATTGTTACGTCGCGGGCAATCCGCTGCAGCTTGTCGACCCAGACGGTTGGGCTCCACAAGATGCCGGTTCGTTGGTGAGGGATATAACAGCTAGCACGAAGAACCTCGCCGACTTCATGGCCAGCCCGAAAAATCACGGGCTGTTGCGAGGTACGTTCGAGGCAGTAATTGGTGAGGCTCAGGGGGCTGAGATAGTGAGTCCGGCTGGCGAGACCTATGAACATATCGGGAACTGGCAAGGAAACATAAACGGCGTCAGCAATCAGCTTGCATCGATCTCGAAGATGATGGGCGAGCTAAACGACCTGAACCCCAAAGCGGCTGCCGAGTTAGGGGAAGGCATCCGTCCGGTGTTAGAGCAGGGCCGGTCCCTCGTCCAAGTAGCGGGGGAAACCAAGCAACTGTTACAAGATATCCAGCAGCAAGGACTCGATGGCCGCCTAGACGGCAAACCGCTCGTGCAGCTCGGACGTACCCAGACCGGACTCGTGTCCTCGCAGCTAGCGAGGCAGGGACTAAGTTTGATTCCAGAGCAGCTCGAGCAAAAGTACCAAGCACTAATGGCTCGAATCAGTCAGCTCCCAACCTCGCTTGAGGAGATGGCAGAAGGGGCGAAGGAGAATTGGGCAAAAGCTACCGCTGGGCTGGCGGCAGTGCGGGCCACAGCTCGGTCGGCCGTATCTGCGGCATTGAATTCAGCATCCTCAGCGGTTCAGTCTGCTTTTAACGCGCTTGTGGGTATGTCGTCGTCCACCATTGTCGTGCCGGTCGTCATCACACCCAAGGGTTGGAGCATCTCGGATTGGTTCAATTACCTGATGTTTGGTGTTGACGTCCGCGGTGCTTGACGGCCAAGATCGTAATTACCTGACTTCGGCAATGTATCGCTGGGTTGTTTGCACCTCGAGCGTTTATCTGCGGTCGCCGTCGTTGAGGGTGGTTGCCCCATGTACGACAGAGACGTCGGTGTACGCGATCAACCTCTTGGCAGTGGCCCGGTGTCGCGAACCGCTGTCGCGTTTTGGTCAGCGACGACACCCCGTCATCACCGCCTCGACGTTACCCGTCACGCCGCTGTAGCCGTCGGCGTCACCCGGCCGCCGGCGGGTGCGTCACGAAGTTCGGACGGAACCCATAGCGGGGGACGTCGGTAAAGCCTCGCCCGGCGCCGGGGCCGGCCAGCGGCATGCCGCCGAGCATGCTGCCCGTTCCCGACGCGCCGCCCGCCGCGCCCGCGCCGGCGCTCGGCAACGGCGAAGCGGCCGCGCCGATCGGGCCCGCCGTCGTCCAACCGGGCGGCACCGACAACGCCCCGACCGCGGGCGCGCTACCCACGGCGGCCGACACCGGGCCGCCGAGACCCCCGAGGCCGCCTACCGAGGCGCCGGCCTCGCCCGCCGCGGCCGCGGCGGCTTCACCGGCCGCCGGGGCCGCCTCGCCGGCTGCCGCCCCGGCGTTACCCAGGCCGACGAAATCGCTCATCGTGCCCAGGAAGTTTCCCGGCATGTAGAAGCCGGAGGAGAACAGCGTGTTCAGGGCGTTGTCGTTGAGAAAGGTGCCGATCGCGTTCCCGTCGGCGCCGGACAAGAAGTTGAGAATGCCTGCCGGCGAGGAAAAGTTGACCCCGCCCAGGCCGAGCCAGTTCTCCGCTTCGGTGACCAGCGAGGTCCCACCGAGCCCCGGGGACGCCAGGCCCTGCAGCGTCGTCGGCAGCGCGGACATCAGCTGCGACACCGTGGCCTGGCCGGCCGCACCGCCGACGACGGCGCTGCCGCTGGTGGTGGGAGCCGGATCGGCGAACGGCGTCAATTGCGCGGCCGCCGCGGATGATCCGGCGTAGCCGTACATGGCCGCCGCGTCCTGTGCCCACATTTCGCTGTACAGCGCCTCGGTGGCTGCGATCGCCGGGGTGTTCTGGCCCAGCAGGTTGGTCGCCACCAGCGACGCCAGCAGCGCGCGATTGGCCGCGATCTCCGGCGGCGGCACCGTCATCGCGAAGGCGGCCTCGTAGGCCCCGGCCGCCGCCTTGGCCTGGCCCGCGGCCAGTCCGGCCGCCACGGCGGTGGTGCTCATCCACGCGGCGTACGGCTGGGCGGCCGCTGCCATCGCCGCCGACGCCGGGCCGCGCCACGGCCCGCTGCTGACGTCGGCGATGATCGAGCCGTAATCACCTGCGGCCGAGGCCAAACCGGCGGCCAGGCTGTCCCACGCCGAGGCGGCGACCAGCATCGGGCCGGCACCCGGTCCGGCATACATGCGGCCAGAGTTGACTTCTGGCGGAAATGCGGCGAAATCCATGGCGGCGCCCCGTCTTCAGCACTCGGCGAGGGTGTTGGCCGCTTCGGTGGCCGCGTACGCGGCGCCGCCGGTCGCCAGGGCAGTCACGAACGCCTGGTGAATGGCGGCGGCACGGCCGCAGACCGCCTGATACATCCGCGCGTGCGCGACGAATTGGGCTGCGGTGAGCGCCGATACCTCGTCGGCGGCGGCGGGAATCACCGCCGATGTCGGGGCGGCGGCGGCCGCATTGTGGGCGGTCACGGCCGCCCCGATGGCATGCAAATTATGGGCGGCTGCGGACAGCGCCTCGGGTACGATCTGGACAAAAGACATGACAAACTCCCTCGCAAAATGGCCCCGACCAGCCCGGTGACCCCCACCGAGATGTGAAAGATCTTGTAGTAAAAACGATTTCAGTCAGAAGGCGCTACGGCCCGGATGCGGGGACGGCGGCGGTCGCGGCTTGAGACAAACCCAAGCCGAGCCGTCGACATGCTTCAGCCGACGCGTACGGTCGGCACCGTGCACTTCTCTTCGATCTGTGCGCAACGCCAGATCGCTTGGGCCAGTAGCTGTTTGTCTCTCATCAGGGCCTCCCGCCCCTCAGCGTGCAAACGAACTTTCCGCACTATTGACCGTAACTACGCGGTGCACCTAGATGCAATCGATTTGCAGAAAATACTCAAATAATTCCCTGGGCCATTCAGAGGCTCGCCCTGAGCGGAGGCCGTGCCGCTACCGGGCCGAAACCCACGCGTAGCGGGGCAGCGGCGAGACCGCGACCGGCACCGTCGTCGTCGCCAGCCACGCCCGGGGCACCGACAGCATCCCCAGCGGTGCCCCGCGACCGAAGGCCGCAAAGACCGGCGCGCCGCTGTCGACGGGCGGCCTGGTGTGCGCGGCGGTAACGGCCTTCGCCGCCCGCGCGAACCCGATGCGCAGCGCGCGGAGCCTGCCCAGCGCCGGCAGGATCGCCGCCAGCGGTGAAGACATCAGAGGCGTGGACGCCAACCCCCGTATCGCGTGGGGCAGCGCCGGAATCAACTGGTTGCCCGTCGAGATGACCTCGCCCGCATCCGCCAGGGTGGGGTTGCCCTGTGCCAGCGCCGCCGGGTCGATACCGGCGGGCGGCGAGGGAAAGGGCGTGACCGTCGCGGCCTCGGCCGACGAGCCCGCATAGGCGTACATGGCATCCGCATCGCGGGCCCACATCCGCTCGTATTCGGCGTCGGCGTCCGCGATCGCCGCGCTGGCCTGGCCGAGGTGGTTCGTCGAGGCCATGGAGGCGCGCAGCGCGCGGTTGGTGTCGATCACGGCCGGAGGCACCATCGCCGCACGCGCCGTCTCGTGCGCGCTCGCGGCCCGCCGGGCCTGTGCGGCGGCTCGTTCGGCGTGCCCGGCGGTGTCGTTCAACCACCGTAGATAGGGCGCGACGGCCTGGGTCATCGCCGCTGCCGCCGGACCTCGCCATTCATCGGCCAGCCGTGACATCACCGACTGGTACTCGGACGCCCGGTCGTAGAGGCGGCCGGCCAGCCGGTCCCAGGCGGTGGCCGCGGCGAGCATCGATTCCGGGCCGGGGCCCGAGTACATTCGCCCGGACGTGATTTCCGGCGGCAAATCACCGGTGCTGTTCACAATGAAATTTAATCTACAGCGACCGGGGCTCAATGTTTCTTTGAAAACGATCTGAACCTGCGTGCGGCCGAAAACCGCAGTGGGCCAATCTAATCGGTAGCACCGAAGACCATCAGGGGAATCGCCATCTCGGCCGGGGTGGGGCCGCCGTGAAACCCGACGAGGCGGGCCGTTTCCGGCGGCTCGTGCGCCGTTGCCAACACTGCGGCGTCACCGGAGCACACGACGACGACGTCACCGAGCCGCGGCAGAAACTCCGGATTCACCGGCCCAAACGCCCCGGAGGCGACGGCCTCCTCGCGGCTGTAGACCTCGGCCCGGTCCTCGAGGATCTCGCTCCAGGCGGCCCGCACGTCGGCGGCGGCCCCCGGTTCGGTGTGCAGGTAGCGCACCCGCGGCTCGCCGGCCACCACGCGGACGCCGGCGCCCAGCCTCGGGTCGGTGTCCAGGTCGACGCGCGCCTGCGGCGGCACGTTGAGACCACCGTGGTCGGCGGTCACCAGCAGCGCCGCGTTGCCGGGCAGCGTGTCGAGAAGCCGGGCCAGCAGCGCGTCGACCTGGGCGGCCGCCTCGTGCCACTGCGGCGAACCGATGCCGAACACGTGGGCCGCGGTGTCCAGCGCGGCGGTGTAGCCGTAGACCAGGCCGGGCGCCGCGCGCAGCTCGTCGGCGACCCGCCGGGCGTAGTCGTCGTTGTTGCGCGTCGGGCGGAACTGCGCGCCGCGGTACGCCGCGTCGGTGAGCCCGCTGCCGATGAACCACTCCGGCAACACGGCGCGCGCGCCCACGCCGGCCTGCTGCAGCCGCTGGAACCAGGTGGGCAGCGGCTGCCACTGGCCGTGTGGTGGGTCGTCACGCCAGCGGATGTGGCTCAGCACCCGGTCGGTGCCCGGAATGTTGAGCGTGAAGCCCAGGATGCCGTGCTCGCCCGGCCGCGCGCCGGTGCCCAGCGACACCAGGCTGGTCGGCGTGGTGGACGGGAAGGTGCACTCGAGTGCGGTGAGCCGTCCGGCGTCACCGGCCAACACGGAGGCGAGCAGCGGAGCGTCTTCGGCCAGTTGCGGCAGCAGGTGCCAGCCCAACCCGTCGACCAGCACCACCCCGACGCGATCGACCGCACCGACGCACTCCGCCACCGCCAATCGGTCGGTCGCGCCCGGCACGCCGAGCAGAGCGGCTGCGGCGGGCAGCACGTCGCAGATCGAGCCGGGCATTCGATCAGTTTGGCACCCGCGCCAGCCGGTTGTTGGTCTTCTGCAGTTGCCGGTCCGTGCTGTCGGCCAGCGCCGCGATCTGTTCGGGCTCCAGCCGCCCGCACAGCCGGCCCCAGTGCACCGCGACCTCGTCGCCGACGGCCACGTCGGGCACCGCGCTGTACCCGTCGGCCCAGACCGCGAGCCGGCGTGCCGACGGCTCCGACAGCCGCAGCGCGGCCCCGTCGAACACCAGCTTGCGGCACCGCACCCCGATATCGTCCCCGTCACGGGAAAGCACTGTGCCCCAAGTGATCCGGCAGTTGTCCAGCACGCTCAGCGGGTGCTCATCCATGCCCCGGCCGAGGAACCTGGTCCACGGATACACCCCGAACACGTGGAAGCAGTGATTGCCGGCCGCCTCGCTCGTCAGGTCGGTCGTGAGGTGTGACCAGTAGTGGCCCGCCCGCGGGCCGATGATGGCCAGCAACTCGTCGAAGAATGCCTGCGGGTCGAGGTCCGCGCCGACGCCGCCGCCGAGCCAGTACGACTCGACGAGCCGGTGGTCCAGCGGGTCGACGATGCCGGTCAGGCTGGACAGCACCCGCAGATACGGCCACGCCCCCGAGAATGTCGTCGCGGCGCGTCGCACCTGGTCGACCGAGCCGTCGCCCAGCGTGGCCCCGAGCGGGGGACCGCAGTAGCCCAGCGCGTTGGGCGCGTGCGCATAGCGGGCGAACATGTCGACACCGCGGCTGTCAGTCAAGTGCGGGCCACGAGCTTGACGGCGTCACGGTGCAGGCGGCCGAAGTTGTAGTACGCCGCGCACGCGCCCTCCGGCGACACCATGCACGTTCCGATCGGCGTCTCCGGGGTACACGCCGTGCCGAAAACCTTGCACTCCCAAGGCTTGAGCACGCCCTTGAGTACCTCGCCGCACTGGCAGGCCTTGGGGTCGGCCACCCGCACGCCCGGCATCGCGAACTGCAGCTCGGCGTCGAACTCGGCGAAGTCGTCGTGCAGCCGCAGCGCGCTTTGCGAGATGAATCCCAGTCCGCGCCACTCGAAGTGCGGCCGCAGCGCGAAGACCTTGCCCATCAGCGCCAGCGCCGCCGGGTTGCCGTGTTCGGGCACCACCCGCCGGTACTGGTTCTCCACCTCACACCGGCCCTCGCGGATCTGGCGCAGCAGCATGGTGACAGCGGCCAGGATGTCCAGCGGTTCGAAACCGGCCACCACCAACGGCTTTCGGTACACATCCGGTACGAACCGGTACGGCCGGTTGCCGACGACGGTCGAGACGTGCCCGGGGCCGATGAACCCCGACAGCCGCAGGTCGGGCGATTCCAGGATGGCCTTGATGGGCGGCACGATCGTGACGTGGTTGCAGAACACGCTGAAGTTGCGCAGACCCAGGTCCCGGGCACGCACGAGCGTAACGGCGGTCGAGGGCGCCGTGGTCTCAAAGCCGATCGCGAAGAACACCACGTGCCTGTCCGGATTGTCGACCGCGATCTTGAGTGCATCCAGCGGCGAATAGACGAACCGCACGTCGGCGCCACGGGCCTTCGCGTCCAGCAGGCTGCCGGCCGAACCCGGGACCCGCATCATGTCGCCGAAGCAGGTGAAGATCACGTCGGGCTGGCCGGCCAGCCACATGGCGTCGTCGATGCGTCCCATCGGGATCACGCAGACCGGGCAGCCCGGCCCGTGCACCAGTTCGACGTTCTCCGGCAGCAGGTGTTCGATGCCGTGCCGGTAAATGGTGTGCGTGTGACCGCCGCACACCTCCATGAACTTGAACACCTCGCTCGGTCCAGCGAGTTTCTCGATCGCGGCCAGCAGCTTGCGGGCGGCGGCGGGGTCGCGGAATTCGTCGACGAATTTCATCAGGGCTCCTCACACGATCGACGACGAGTCGAAAGCTTCGAGTTCGGTGGTGTAGGCCTCGCCGAGCTTCTTGACGGCGGCCAGGGTGAGCAGCGCTTCGGTCTCGTCGATCTTGGCCATCGCGAAGCCCACGTGCACCAGCACCCAGTCGTCGGGCTGGGGCATGTCGTCTTCCAGCAGCCGCACGCTGATGCTGCGCTGCACGCCGCTGACGTCGACCTTCGCCAGATAGTTTGCCGGATCGGTGATTTCGACGATCCGGCCCGGAATGCCAAGGCACATAGGATCTCTCCTTTCTAACAGATCCGCGGCAGCGGGTCCCCGACGAGCATGTCGACGATCCGTGTTCCGCCGAATCCGGTACGTAGTACGACGCTTTCCGCGGGTTCCGTGACGATCTCCCCGACCTCGGCCGCGTCGGCGCCCAACGGATGCGACCGCAGCGCGGCCAGACCCGCCTCGCCCTCCTCCTGCGCGACGACGGCGACGAACTTGCCCTCGTTTGCGACGTAGAGGGGATCGATGCCCAGCAGCTCGCATGCGCCGTTGACCATGGGCCGCACCGGAAGTCGCTCCTCCTCGAGCAGCACCCCGAGCCCGCAGGCCTGGGCCAGCTCGTTGCACACGGTGCCCACGCCGCCGCGGGTCGCGTCCCGCAGCCACCGGGTGGACGGCGCGGCGGCCATCAGCAGCTCCACCAGCGGGCTGACGCAGGCGGTGTCCGAGGCGATGTCGGCCTCGATGGCCAGGTCGCCCCGGGCCAGCATGACCGCCATACCGTGATCGCCCATCGACCCGGACAACAGCACCCGGTCGCCGGCGCGCACCGCCTGGGCCGACAGCCGTCGCTGCGCGGGGATCACGCCGGCGCCCGTGGTGGTGACGAACAGGCCGTCGGCGGCGCCGCGGGGCACCACCTTGGTGTCACCGGTGACGATCTGCACGCCCGCCACGGCGGCCGCTGCCGCCATGTCCGCGACGATCTCCTTGAGCTCCGCGATCGCAAAGCCCTCTTCGAGGACGAACGCCGCCGAGATCCACGACGGCACGGCGCCGGCCATCGCCAGGTCGTTGCAGGTGCCGTACACGGCGAGCTCGCCGAGGGAGCCGCCGGGAAAGCGCCTGGGCGACACCACGAACGAGTCGGTGGACATCGCCAGCCGATCACCACCGGGCAGCGTGAGCACCGCCCCGTCGCCGAGCGATTCCAGCAGTGGGTTGCGGAAGGCCTCCACGAACACCGCGTCCACCAGTGCGGCCGACGCCTTGCCACCCGCTCCGTGCGCCAGCGTGATGTGGTCGTCGCGCAGCCGCGGGCGGCGCCGGCGGAACGACTCGATCCGTTCGATCACCTCGCCCTCGGCGAACCGGGGGCCCGACGACAGGTATTCGCCGCCGCGGCTCACGCCGCCACCGCCGACCACAACTGGTAGCCCAGCAGGGCCTGGGCTTCCTGGATGCGATGCACGCTCTGCGAGCGAACGACGAAGCAGGCATCCACATTCGGGTTGTCCACGAACGCGCCGCCGTCGTATCCGGCGAAGCCGACGGTGTACAGCCCGCGCCGTCGCGCCTCGGCCAGGGCGGTCAGCAGGTTGGGCGAGTTGCCGCTGGTCGACATCGCGATCGCGATGTCGCCGGCCCGCGCCCGCGCGATCAGCTGGCGGGCGAAGACCAATTCGAACCCGACGTCGTTGCCCAGCGCGGTCACGATGGCCTGGTCGGCGGTCAACGACCACGCGGGCAGCGGCCTGCCCAGCGGCGGCCGGGCGAACAGGCCCGCCAGCGTCGTGGAATCGGTGCAGCTGCCGCCATTTCCGAAGGTGAACATCCGCCCGCCCGCCGCGAAGCGCCGCGCCAATTCGGCGGCCGCGGACTGCAGGAGGGCGTCATTGGCCTGCAGCGTCGAGCGCCGCAGCGCCAGGCTCTCGGCCGCCTTGGCCTGTGCCGACGCGGCCAGGTCGGCCAGCAGCGACGTCGCGTCCTCCTCCTGCGCATCGATGAACGGGTACAGAAAGTTGGTCGGCTCGTCGCTGCTCATGCGTCCTCTTCCAGTCGGCTGATCGCCGTGCCGGCGTGCACCAGGATCAAGTCGCCGGCGCCGACGGGCTCGACCAGCGCGGTCACCACGTCTTCGAGGCCCCGGGCGGTACGCACGGTCGCCATCCCGTCGGCGCCCGCGGTGACGATCTCGCCCGGGCGCCCCTCGTCGCTGCAGGTGACGCAGACGTCGTCGGTTTCGGCGGCGCATTCCTTGAGCAGTCCCGGGTGCTCGAAACAGACATGGGTGAGCTCCCACAGCAGGTGGTAGAACAGCACGAAGCCGCCCGTCGCGGGCACCCGTGGATCGGGGTCGTCCAGCCACAGCACGTGGTCGGCCATCCCGACGTCGGGCCGGTCGCCGCTGCCGATCCAGACGGTGCTGGCGCCCCAGGCCGGGCCGCGCCGCATCACCGAGCGCACCTGCGGGTCGGCGGCGCCGGAGACGGCGATGACGATGTCGCCGGGCCGCACCGATACCCGGACCAGGTCGACCAGGTCGGGTCCGGTGAGCGCGACCGCGGGCAGGGCGCGCTTGCCCATGATCACCGGGTGGACGAACTCGACCGCGATGTGCAGGGCGTGCGGTTCCCAGGACGGCGCGATGGACCACATGGTGCCGCCCGCCGCGAAACGTTTGGCCAGGGTGAACGCCGCCCGGGCCAAATCCGAGGCCAGCTCTGCGCTCAGGCCGCGGTCGATCGCGCTGACGGCGTTCACGAGTCGGCCCCTTCCCGGCGCGCGGTCAGCATGGCGACGGCCGCCTGTCCCAGCGCCAGCCCACCGTCATTCGGCGGTACCGTGTGGTGGGTCAGCACCTCAAACCCATTGCGCTGTAACCTGTCCCGGCACGCACGCAGCAGCAGCACGTTCTGGAACACGCCGCCGGTGAGGCCCACCAGCCGCACCGGCCCGGCCACCTGGCCGACCACCTCGGCGACGGCGTCCGCGACCGCGCGGTGAAACCCCGCCGCCAGTGCCGCCGGTTCGGCACCGGCGATCAACGCCGACACCAGGTTCCGCACCAGGGGTGCCGGATCCAGCACGCCGTCCGGCCGCACCGGCAGACGCAAGGGTTCTGTGTCCGTTGCGGACTCGGCGAGCGCCTCGAGTTCGATCGCGGCCTGGCCCTCGTAGTCGATGCGATGGCGCACCCCGAGCAGGGAGGCGACGGCGTCGAACAGCCGGCCCATGCTCGAACACGGCACACATCCCGTCCCACTCTCCAATTGCGAACGGGTGAGGCGCAATTCGTTCGGCGTCGCGGCGGCCACCGGCGCCAGCTCCGGAGTCCAGTCGATGTCGGCGGTCCACAGCTGCGATAGCGCCATCCGCCACGGATTGCGTACCGCGGCGTCGCCACCGGGCAGCGGGACCGCCAGCAGGTGGCCGGCCCGCAGGAACCGGTGACTGTCGCGCCCGAGTCGCAGGATCTCGCCGCCCCAGATGGTCTGGTCGCAGCCGAAGCCGGTGCCGTCGAAGGAGACCCCGATGACGGATTCGCCGAGGCGGCCGTGCTCGGCCAGCAGCGACACCACGTGCGCGTGGTGGTGCTGGATCAGATGCACCGGACGGTCGCCCGCGTGCCGTTCCGCCCAGCTTCGGGTGTGATACCCCGGATGCAGGTCGGCGGCCAGCCGCGCGGGGGTGCCCCGTATTTCGCTGAGTTGCGCGACCGCGCGCTCGAACGCCCGCAGCGTCTCCCAGCTGCCCATGTCGCCGATGTGCCCCGACAGGTATGCGAGCCGGCCGTCGGTCAGGCAGAAGGTGTTTTTTAGCTCGCCGCCGACTGCCAGGACGGCGGGCCCGGTGCTGCCGAGTTCGACGGGCAGCGGCGCGTAGCCGCGGGACCGCCGGATCGGCAACTCCCGGCCGTCCACCACGCGGACCACCGAGTCGTCGCACGGCACGTGAATTGGCCGGTCATGGTCGAGCACTGCGTCGCACAACGCCGGAAGCCGTTCCGCGGCATCGTCATCGGTGAAACAGATGGGCTCGTCGGAGCGGTTGGCGCTGGTCAGCACGAGTGCGTCGGGCCCGTCAGCCAGCAGCAGGTGATGGATCGGGGAGTAGGGCAGCATCAGCCCCAGCAGCGGGCTGCCGGGTGCGACGCCGTCGGCCACCACCGCGCCGGGGCGGCGCCGCAGCAGGACGATCGGGCGGGCCGGTCCCGAGAGCACAGCAGCCTCGCCGTCGTCGACGAACGCAAAACGCCGTGCGACCTCCAGGTCACGCACGAGTATCGCGAACGGCTTGGCGCCGCGGGCTTTTCGCGACCGCAGGGCGCCGACGGCCGCCTCGTCGTCTACGGCACAGGCCAGGTGGTAGCCGCCGATGCCCTTGACGGCAACCACCGCACCCCGGGCCAGCGCTTGTTGGGCCGCCGCCAGCGCGGCATCCGACCCCCGGACCCCGGGGGCCCTCGGCGGTCCCGAAAACCAGAGCGACGGGCCGCAATCCGGGCATGCGATCGGCTGCGCGTGGAACCGGCGGTCGGCCGGATCGTGGTATTCGGCGGCGCACCGTGCGCACATCGCGAATGCGGACATGGTGGTGGCCGGGCGGTCGTACGGCAACGTGCGGATGATGGTGAACCTCGGCCCGCAGTTGGTGCAGGTGACGAAGGGGTGCCGGTACCGTCGATTGGTCGGGTCGAACAACTCGGCCACACAGGCGTCACAGGCGGCGACGTCGGGCGGAATCGGGGTGGCGGTGCCGGGCGCCGGGTGGCTCGTCACGATCCGGAACTCGCCGTCGCACAAGGCATCCAGCGCGACGTCGGCAACCGAGACGGCGCTGATCCGTGCCAGCGGCGGTGCCTGCGAGCGCAGCCGGCGCGCGAATTCGTCGACGCGGGCGCCTTCGCCCTGCACCTCGAGAAACACGGCGTTCGAATCGTTGCCGACGAACCCGGCCAGGCCCAGCTCGGTGGCGATGCGGTGGACGAACGGGCGGAAACCGACCCCCTGGACGACACCGGTCACGGTGAAGCGCTGCCGAACGGGAACCACGGCGAGCATCAGGGGGGAGTTGAGCATGTCAGCCGACCCCCGGAAACGCGGACGGGTCGCCGGGCCCACGGCCCATCAGCTCCAAGCCGGCCAGGGCCTGCTCGGCCCCCGCCCGGTCGGTCTTCTCGACGACAAAGCCCATGTGGATGATCACCCAGTCGCCCGGCGCGAAAGTCTCGTCGGACAGCATACCGACATTGACCCTGCGCTGTTCGCCGGTGACGTCGACCAGCGCGAGCTGGCCCTCGTAGCCGTCCAGCATCCGGATCACCTGACCGGGTATTCCCAGGCACATGGCTCAGCGTTCCCCCCGGGTCGACGCAACGGAATCCCCGTCGCGCAGCGCCGCGACGATCTCCTCGACCGCGCGGGCGGCGCGGGGCACGGCCCTGGCCACGGGTTCGGTCAGGCCCATCCCTTCGTCGACGTTGCCCGCCTCGCAGCCGACCACCACCGTGTAGGGCGGAGTGCCGCCCAGCGCCCGCAGGCTGGCGAACACCGTCTCCGGGTCCATGCCGTGGGCGTCCAGACCCGCAGCGCCGGAACCGGTTTCGTGGTCGGCCTGGAACACGTGCAGGGTGCCCGGCCTGCCGCGGCTGGGCACCGCGTCGACCAGAACCAGGCTGTCCCAGTCTTCGAGCAGGTCGTAGGCCAGGTGCATGCCGCGAATGCCGTAGTCGACGATGCGGACGGCCTCGTCGTCCGCGGGGATCTCGGCGTGCCGAACCACCTCGGAGCCAAAACCATCGTCCCCGAGGAAGATGTTGCCGATTCCGGCGACCAGAATGCGTGCTGCCACTGGGCTGCCCGCCCGGTTACATGCGCCGCAGTTTGAGGTAACGCTTCGCGTCCGGCAGGGACACCAGCCCCATCGCAAGTGCCGCCGCGACCACGATCGCGAGCAGGGCGACGAACACCCAACCTAAGACCTCCATGTCGAACTCCTTTCGGTGACTTCCTGTGGTTCCAGCGGCTCGATTTCGTCGGGGGAGAAGTACAAGTAGCGGCCGTACCAGTCGTGCAGCTCGGCGGCCGGGTCGTCCTCGACCACCACGCCGACGTGCTTGTTGCCCTCGACGTCCTCGTGCACGGACGTGACGCGGGCGATCTTGCCGGCGACGAAGATGTCTTGGGCGTCGGCGTTGCGTCTCGGCCGCAGGATGACGCGGCTGCCCCGCGCGACCGGGACGCCGTTCACCAGGACCGCGTCGATCTCTGGGCGAACCGCAGTGTCGGCCAGCGGATCCCACCAGTCGATGCCCTCGGGGACCTCGGGCACCAACCCGTCCCGGACGGCCCCGACGTCTGGGGCGTGCGGGTCGCGCAGCACGCCGTGCAGCCGCGCCATGGCCTCCGGTGACATGGCGTCGCACTGGTCGATGATCCGCGCCGCCCGCGGGTCGGTGGCCCGGGCCTGCTCCTTCTCCTCGTCGGTCATCGTCATCACCCGCAGGGTGAGGATTTCGTCGATCTCTGTGCAGTCGTACAGTGCGGTCTTGCTCTGTTCGGCAACCTCGGGGTGGTCGTAGAGGATGATCGGCGAGACCAGCAGGATGTCGTCGTTTCCGGGCGGGCCGGCCAGCACCGGGAAGCAGCGATGCTGGCCGCACCGCGACACCGCCTCGGCCGCGCCGGACGGCGGTTCGAGCAGCGAGATAAACCGGCCGCCAACAACTTCGGCGATGACGTGGGCGCCGATCAGGGAACGGGCGATCGAATCGGTCTTGTCGGTGGGCGCGGCGCCGACGTTGCTCAGCCGCAGCGAGACCCGCAGTAGGTCGCCGTCGGGTTCGGCGGACACCGTCAGCTCGCCGCGCACGTCCTGCCGTTCGCGGACCAGGCGGCCAACCTTGAGGGGTTCGACGTCGACCGCCGCGGCCGCGGCGACCGGCAGGGCCCAGCGCCGGTCGGGATCGTCGAACGCGAGCGGCCCGAAGGACACCTCGCATTCGACCGCCTCGTCCCAGGTAAGCCAGGCGCCGGACGGCGTGGTCAGTTGCTCGACCGGCTCGAAGCCGTAATCCACCTGAAGCTCCGCGCGGCGGTGCTGCAGCTGCAGGAACCGCACCACCAGCGTGATCGCCCGGGCGCCGTCCACCAGGAACTGCGCGGCCAGCGTGTCGTCTTCGCCCAGCCCGGCCGCGGCCGCCCCGGGCGGGCCCAAGACGCCGAACTGCCAACGGGATTGGTTCTTGCTTGAGGTCCCGCGGTAGGGGTATAGCAGGTAGCCCTCGTAGAGCACGGCGTCGGCGACGGTGCGCACCCGGGCGTAGGTGTCAGGAGAAGAAGTCACTGCACCGCCTCCGAATGCGACGCATCGGCGATGAGCGTGGTGACGGCGTGGTCGAGGTCGAGCATCCCGTGTGCCGACTTGTAGCGGGACAGCGCGGCGACGGTGTCGTGGTTCAGCCGCACCCAACCCGTATTCGGGAAGTGCTGGGTGATCAGTTCCCGCCAGGCCGTCACCGGCATGTCGTAGCGGTCCTCACAGTCCCAGGAGACCTGCTGCACCGAGAAGCCGCGCTCGGCCTTGACGAAAATGGTTCCGCTGAACAGGAATTGGAGGGGCAGGGCGCCGTCGCGCAGCGCATGCAGGTACTTGGCGGCGGCCACCTCGAAGTCGTAGGTGCAGTCCAGCGGAAGCGCGACCGTGGTGTTGCCGGAGAATCCGGGCACCATCGCGGTGCAGTGCTGCCACAGAAACGTGCGCTGGGTGGTGGCCCAGCGTTCGCGCGGCCCGAACAGGTCGTTCAGCCCCGCCGCCTCGTCGTCGGAGTAGGAACGTCGCAGCGGCTCGATGCGGACCTGACAGCGCAGCGCGATGGCGTGCACCGGGTCGTCGGTGGTCGCGGCGACCCCGATGCGGGCCGTCAGCACGGGGGTGACGGTGTAGGGCTCGGGCGTCACGTCGAGGACGGTGAAGTTCACGTCGAGCGATTCGGTCATGACGGTGCCTGCCGTGGCATCCGCCGGGAGCGTTCCGCGATGTGTTGGAAGAAGCCGTCGATGAACTGGCGGGCCTGCTGGCCGCCGTCGAAGCCGCGCCACAGCATGCGCAGCCGGCCGACGAACTCGTAGCACGCGTCGATCGGGACGAGGTAGCTCTGCGGCTCGGCGCCGCCATTGGGGTCCTCGGGCAGCCGGACCAGCAGTGCCTCCACGTCGTCGGTCAGCAGCTCGATCCGAGAGTCGGTGCCGTGCAGCGCGTTCCAGGTTTCCAGGTCCAGTTCGGATTCCGTCGCCCCGGCCGGACCGGGGTAGAAAGCGACGGTGCGCCCCAGTTCCGAATTGGTGAAGAAGAAGGCCACGCCGACGGGGATCTGCAGCGCCTCCCACGCCCGGCGGTCCAGGGCGAAGTCGTCGAATGCCAGATACCGGTCCGGCACCGCCCGGTAGCGCAACTCGGCGGTGCTGTCGGTGAACAGCAGATAGCAGGCCCGGCACACGCACATCAATTGCCGGGCGGCGACATTGACGACGTGCTGGTGTTCGTCGGCGATCTGCTCGTTGCACATCTCGCACCGCTCTTCGGCCGGTTCGGGCGCCCGGCGGTTGCTGGTGATGCGGGCCAGCACGTCGTACGGAGTGGTCATGCCGGCACCGGTGTCCCTTCGCTCAGCGCCACCGACGGCACGCCGTCGCGGGGCAGCAGCGGCAGCGGCTCGAGGTGGGCGCCATTCGGGTCATTGCGCGCGGCGCCGGCGTGCACCACGTCGAAGTCCGTCCGGCAGCGCGGACAGCGCAGCAGTTCCCGGTCGAGTCGCGCGCCCGCCAGCGTGTCTCGGCAGAGGGGGCAGTGGTCGCGGTAGGCCAGCGTCTGGTCACCGACGCGGCAGATCAGCACCGTGGTCCCCGCGACCAGAAAGCCGGCCACCTCGCCGGGCGCCAGCTCCGCCACCTCCGGCAGCCGGTGCCAGCCGTGGCCGTTCGAATGCAGGGGCGCCAGCAGCGATTCGGCGGGGATCACGCTGCCCTTGCTGGCGCGGTCGGGCGCCTCGACCTCGATGGCGGTGACCTCGGGCGCCGCCGCGCGCACCGCGTCCTCGACCGCGAGTTCCAGCGTCGCCGCCGACGACGGGCAGCTCTTGCAGCTGCCTTTGAAAGCGAGGCGCACCACACCGCCGTCGCTCACCCCGAGCAGGTCGACGTCGCCGCCGTGCGAACCCAGGTAGGGGCGCACCCCGTCCAGCGCGTCGGACACCCTGCGGTGCACGTCATGCGGATGCAGGCCGTGCACCAGGAGCAGGCTGGCCACCAGGTCGTCGGTGGCCAGCCGCTCGGTCAACACCGCGTCGGAGAGCGCGGCGACGTGATCCAAGATCCGTTCCAGCCCGGCCCCGTAGAGCCCGACCACCTCCCGGACCAGTTGCTGGGCGCGCTCATGCGCAGCCGCTCCGCCCGCCGCGAATGAATCCAGCAGCGTCTGGATCCGATCGCCCGCCGCACGCCACTGCGCTTGTACTGCTGGGGTTTCCGGGCGATCCGCCATGAGGTCTACTCCTCGACAGGCGACTGCGTCGGGGTGTGCAGTCTCTCGAGCGTCTTGCCCTTGCCCAAGTACATGTGCACACCGCAGGGCAGACACGGGTCGAAGCTGCGGACAGTGCGCATGACGTCGATGCCCTTGAAGTGCTCGCGGTCGTTCTCCTCGAAGATCGGCTGGCCCTGCACCGCGTCCTCGTACGGGCCCGGCGTGCCGTAGCTGTCGCGCGGGTTGGCGTTCCACGGGGTGGGCGGATAGGGGTGGTAGTTGGCGATCTTGCCGTCCCTGATCACCAGGTGGTGGCTGAGCACGCCGCGGACCGCCTCGGTGAACCCACATCCGATGCCCTCGTCGGGGACGTCGAACTTCTCCCACGTCTTGGTGCGCCCGGCCCGGATCTCGGCGAGTGCCTTCTCGGCGAAATGCAGCGCGCACGCTGCCGCATAGGCCTGGAAGTAGGTGCGCGCCCGGTCGCGTTCGATCGTGTTGCTGCCGTGCTTGGGGATCTTCCACTCCAATTCCACCGGACCTTTCAGCACGGTCTTGGGGAGGTTGATCTGCACGCTGCTACCGGTGGCCTTGACGTAGCCGATGTCCACCAGGCCGGCCAGTGCGGTCGACCATAGCCGGGCCAGCGGACCGCCGCCGGTGTCCAGCGCCAGGTGATCCTTGCCGTCGAACCAGCGCGGCGACATCACCCAGCTGTAGTTGCCGCCCTCCATGTCGCGCTTCTGCGGGTGCGGGTTGGTGTGCTGGTTCCAGGGGTGCCGCCGGTCCACCGCGTTGCCCAGCGGGTCGGTCTTGACGAACATCTCCTGATCGGTCCAGTCGTCGTAATACGAACTGCCCAAAAGGATGCGGATACCGAGGTTGATGTCGACCAGCGAGTGGGTGACCAGCTTGCCGTCGACCACCACGCCCGGGGTCACGAACATCGCGTTGCCCCAGCGCTCCATGTCCTTGTACTCGAAGTTGCACACCTCGGGATCCTGGAAGGAGCCCCAGCACCCGAGCAGGGTGCGGCGCAGACCGACCTTCTCGTAGCCGGGCAGCGCGTCGTAGAAGAAGTCGAATAGGTCGTCGTGCATCGGCACGACCTTCTTCATGAACTCCACGTACCGCATGAGCCTGGTCATGTAGTCGGTCATCAGCTGGATGGTCGCCACGGTGCCGACGCCGCCGGGGTACAGCGTGGACGGGTGCACGTGGCGACCCTCCATGAGGCAGAACATCTCTCGCGTCCAGCGGCTGACCGCCAGGGCCTCCCGGTAGAACTCGCCGCTGAACGGGTTAAGCGACCGCATGATGTCGGCGACCGTCTTGTACCCGTGCGCGTCGGCGTGCGGTGCCGCGGTCTTCTCGGCCTTGGCGAGCACACCCGGGTTGGTCTCGGCGACCATCTTCTCGCAGAAGTCAACGCCCACCAGGTTTTCCTGGAAGATGTTGTGGTCGAACATGTATTCCGCGGCCTCGCCGAGGTTGACGATCCATTCACCGATGTGCGGCGGCTTCACCCCGTACGCCATGTTCTGCGCGTAGCAGGAACAGGTGGCGTGGTTGTCGCCGCAGATGCCGCAGATGCGGCTGGTGATGAAGTGGGCGTCGCGGGGATCCTTGCCCTTCATGAAGATCGAGTAGCCGCGGAAGATCGACGACGTGCTGTGGCACTCGACGACTTCTCGGTTCTCGAAATCGATCTTGGTGTAGATGCCGAGGCTGCCGACGATCCGGGTGATCGGATCCCACGCCATCTCGACGAGCTGGCCGGGTTCCCGCTTGGACGTTGACGGCTCGGGAATGATTGTTGTCATAGCAAATACTGCTCTCCGCCTGGACGGCTCTGAAGGAACTGTCTGGAACTCGAAAAGACCTGAGCCTGACCGCACCTACCAGGTGCGGCGGGCTCCCGTGGTGAGCTGGTTCCCGTTGTGGCGCCAGCGTGGTTCCTTGTCGACGGTGCGGGCCGTGATGTGCCGCAGGTTGCGAATCACGGATCCGTACAGGCCCGACGCGGTGGTGGAAACCTTGCCGCCCGGCGGTTCGTCCATGAAGGGCATGAACTTGTCCGGGAAGCCGGGCATGGTGCACCCGATGCAGATGCCGCCGACGTTCGGGCAACCGCCGATGCCGTTGATCCAGCCTCGCTTGGGCACGTTGCACTTGACAACAGGGCCCCAACAGCCAAGTTTGACAATGCATTTCGGCGACCCGTATTCGGTGGCGAAGTCACCCTGCTCGTAGTAGCCGGCCCGGTCACAGCCTTCGTGCACGGTGTTGCCGAACAACCACTTGGGGCGCAGCGCGTCGTCGAGGGGGATCATCGGGGCTTGGCCGGTTGCCATGTAGAGCAGGTAGGTCAGCGTTTCCGACAGGTTGTCCGGGTGGATCGGGCAGCCGGGGACGCAAACGATCGGAATGCCGGCCTTGCTCTTCCAGCCCCAGCCAAGGTAGTCGGGCACGCCCATCGCCCCGGTCGGGTTACCGGCCATCGCGTGGATGCCGCCGTAGGTGGCGCAGGTGCCGACGGCGACGATCGCGGTGGCCTTGGGCGCCAGCCGGTCGAGCCATTCGCTGGTGGTCATCGGCTGGCCGGTGGCCGGGTCGTTGCCGAACCCGCACCAGTAGCCCTCTTCCTTGATCTTCTCGTTGGGGATGGATCCTTCTACGACGAGCACGAAAGGCTCCAGCTCGCCGCGATCGGCCTTGAAGAACCACTCGAGGAAATCGTCCGCCCCTCCCGTCGGACCGCACTCGAAATCGATAAGGGGCCAGTGAACGGCGACCTGCGGGAGACCGGGAAGCGCGCCTAGTGCGATCTCCTCCACGCTGGGCTGGGTGGCGGCAGTCAACGCCACCGAATCACCGTCACAACTTAGGCCCGCATTAATCCATAGAACGTGGATCAATGTTTCTTCTGCTTTGACTGCTGCTTCAGTTGGCATGCTGCAGCTTTCCGGGGCGGGCTGGAGCCCCTGCGCCGCCGGAGTCGACCGTCGGCCCACTTGCGCAGCGCTGTTTTTGGGTCTACTCCCGCCCTCGTACATTGTCAACGTTGACGCCTTTGCCTGCTAATGAACAGGTGTTTTACAGCCCCGTTGCTGGCCAGTTCATTCCTTGTGCCGCAGGGCATTTCGAATAGACGCTCACCATTTCCGCCCGCCTTGCAAATCGTTTGCAGGAGTCATCATGCAATTCGTTTGCATGATGACCGGGTGGTATCGCGGTGAAATGGCCATATCAAACCCGTTCGCAATGAACGCCTTTCACGAAACGTCGAGTGACGTCACCAGGAACTCGTTGCCGCAAACTACCTCCACGTCGGAGCTGTCGCACTGCGGACACCAGATCGACCACGCCGAGGTGATCTCCGACCGCTTGCCACACGACCCGCACTTGACCTCGGCGGCCACGCATTCGAGTTCGAGCTCGGCGTCGGGCATGTCCTCGGACTCCCGGATCAGGGTCCAGCAGAACGACAGCGAGTCCGGCACCACCTGGCGCAGGGCGCCGATACGCACGCGGACGACGTCGACGTGGCGTCCACCGGCGTGCGACCTGACCAGACCGGCGATCGCCTCGCAGAGCGATAGCTCATGCATCACCCTGTTCTACACCCGAACCGGGCGTTACCCTTCAGCGGCGCCGGCGCGCTGGTGGGCGGTGGCCCACCTCTCCTCGACGCGGCCGAACCGCCACACCAGCAGGGCGACGGCCCACGTGGCGACGAACATGCCGACGACGACGAAGCCGACCATGTTGAGATTCAGCCCACCGATCCAGTCCCAGAACCCGCCCCGCCAGCCCAGCTGGTCGGCGAACAGGCCCAGCAGTTCGACGGTCCCGATCAGCAGCGCGACGGCCACCGACAATCCGGTGATGGTGATGTTGTAGTAGATCTTGCGCACCGGACTCGAAAACGCCCAGCCGTAGGCGAAATTCATGAACGAGCCGTCGATGGTGTCCAGCAGGCACATGCCCGCGGCGAACAGGACGGGCAGACACAGGATGGCGTACCACGGCAGTCCGGCCGCCGCGCTGGTGCCGGCCAGGACCAGCAGCGCGATCTCGGTGGCGGTGTCAAAGCCCAGTCCGAACAGTAACCCGACCGGATACATGTGCCAGGACTTGGTGATCGACTTGGTGAACCGGCCGAGGGCGCGGTTGATCAGCCCGCGGTTGTCCAGGTGGTGTTCCAATTCCGCCGCGTCTGTCTCCGGGTCATAGCTGCCGCGGCGCATGCGGGCGAACACCCGCAAGATGCCGATCAGGACGACGACGTTGAGAATGGCGATCAGGTAAAGGAAAGCGCCCGAAATGCCGGTGCCGATGAGCCGGGTGTAGTGGTGCAACACGGAGGAATCGTCCTGAACCCCGCCGGCGACGGCCTTCAGCCCGGTCGCCAGCAGCGCGGCCAGTGTGAACACCACGGTGGAGTGGCCCAGCGAGAAGAAGAAGCCGACGGCCAGGGGGCGCTGCCCGTCGCTCATCAGCTTGCGGGTGGTGTTGTCGATGGCGGCGATGTGGTCGGCGTCGAAGGCGTGCCGCAGCCCCAGGATGTAGGCGGTCACGCCGACCCCAATGCCAAATGCCTTGCCGCCCAGGCTGAGCCGTGCGGGATCGACCACGAATACCAGGATGATCCAGCCCAGCAGGTGCAGGGCGACGATCACCGCCAACATGGCCCCCAGCCGCCACCACTCAACGGGCGACAGGGCGCCGCGCAGCCTCGACAACCAGCCGGCCATGTCGCGACTGTAGGTTCGCCGACGAATCGAATGCAAGTAGTTTGCAAGAGCGGAGCGGCGAAACACTGGCAATACCCGGTGTCGGGCGCGACACTGAACGCATGGGTCCTAAGCCTTCCGAGTTCGACCCGGCCGTCAGCGAACGGATCGGTGAATTCCTGCGCGCTCGAGGGCTGCGGCGGATGGCATCACGGATCCAGGTACTGGCCGTGCTCGAGCCGATCGATGGGCACCTGCCGGTGGCCGAGATCCACCAGCGGGTGCGTGAGAGCCTGCCCGCCGGCACCCAACCGCCCGACGTGGCGACGATCTACCGCACCGTGACCACCCTGGTCGATCAGGGCGTGCTGCACGCGCTGACCCTCGACACCGGTGTGACCACTTACGGCTTGGCCACCGCGCCGCACCATCACGCGGTCTGCACCCAATGCGGGTCGATCATCGAGGTGCCCGCGCGTCAGCTCAGCTCGGCGCTGGAACACGCGATGGAGGGCAGCTCGTTCGCGCTTTCGGAGCGCGCCGGCCTGACACTCCACGGTCTCTGCCCCCGGTGCCAACAGCGCTGACTTTTCGATGAAATGATCGGCGTCGTAGGTTCAGGGGTCGGTCGGGGCGCAGAGCGAGGGTGCAATGGCGTTTGTCAGCTTCCAGCAGGACACGCTGGCAGCGGCCGCAGCCGATCTGACGGAAATCCGGGCGGTCCTCGGCTCGGCGGGCGAAGCCTTCGCGGCCCGGACCACCAATCTGGCCGCGGCGGCCAAGGACGAGGCCTCGACGGTTATCGCGGCACTGTTCAGCTCCTACGGCCGGGATTTCGAGCAGCTGGTCGGCCGAGCGACGGCTTTCCACGAAGCATTCGCCCAAACGCTGGCCGGCAGCGGACTCGCCTACGCCCAGACCGAGGCCACTAACGCCGCCGCCGTGGATTTCGCCGCGCTGGTCATGGGCGGCAGCGGCATGCCGACACCCCCGCAGGCCTACATCGACGCGGTCCTGAAGTACGTCGTCTTCCCGCATACCAGCTCGCAGGGCGTCTACACGCCGGAGAGCCTGTATCCGCTGACCGGTTACAACACCCAGACCCTCAAGGCCTCCGTCGCGCAGGGGCTGGCCCTGTTGGATACCGCCATCAAGGAGCAGCTCACGGCGGGCAAGAACGTCACCGTGGCGGGCTACTCGCAGAGTTCCATCATCTCCTCGCTCGAGATGAATCTGCTCGCCTCGCAGGCAAACCCGTACCAGGGCCAGATCAGCTTCACCCTGCTGGGTAATCCGATGAACCCCAATGGGGGCCTGCTGTCGCGATTCGCCGGCCTGAGCCTGCCGAGCATCGGCATGGATTTCTACGGCGCGACGCCTGCCAGCACGCCCTACCACACCAATGTCGTCACGCTGCAGTACGACGGCTACGCCGACTTCCCGCGGTATCCGATCAACGTCCTGTCCGACCTCAATGCGATGGCGGGCATCATGTTCATCCACGGTGCCTACGGGGGCATCGACCCGTTCAACCTGCCGGCCGGGGCGCACCTGGTGAGTCTGCCGACGTCCCCGGCCGACGTGGCGACCAACTACTACATGATCACCTACGACGGTTTGCCGATGTTGCTGCCGCTGCGTGCCATCCCGCTCATCGGCAACCCGCTGGCGGATCTACTGCAACCGGACCTCACGTACCTGGTCAACCTGGGATACGGCGACCCCCACTACGGCTACTCCACCGGGTACGCCGACGTGCCGACCGGGTTCGGGCTGTTCCCGTCCGTCAACCCGCTGACAATCGCGCGCGACCTGGTCTCGGGGGCGGGGCAGGGCGTCGGCGCGTTCGTCAACGACATCACCGGCGGCCAGCCGGTGGTGACCACCGCGTCGTCGTCGTACCTGACCAGCATCGCGTCGCCGGTGCCGGTGCTGCCCGCGCTCACGATCCCGACGGCGGATTCGCTGGTCCAGGGTGTGCAGGCGGTCGCCGACAACCGCGTGCCGCTGCTGACTCCGATGGCGGATCTGGCGGCCGCGGCGTTCATCTCGGTCCCGCAGTATGACCTCACGCTGTTCGCCGACGGGATGCAGCAACTGCTCGCCGGCGATCCGATGGGGCTGGTCAACGCGATCGGCAACCCGATCGCCGCAACCACCGGCCTGTGGACCTGGCTCGGCTTCTGGGGGCTCTCGACATTCCTCTCGGAACTCTGATCAGCGCAACCCCAGCAGGGCGTTCTCCACCACCTCGGGCAACCCCGGATGGATCCAGTACTGGCCGCGCGCCATCTCAGGGGCGGTCAACCCGAAACTCATCGCCTGGATCAGCGGCTGAATGATCGACGAAGCCTGATAACCCATGATGTGCGCGCCCAGCAGGCACCCGCTCTTGCGGTCGGCGATCAGTTTGACGAACCCGGTGGTGTCTTCCATCGCCCAGCCGTACGCGACGTCGCCGTAGTCCTGGACCTTCACCGTGATATCGAATCCCCGCGCGATGGCCTGATTTTCGGTGAGGCCGACGGAGGCCAGCGGGGGATCGGTGAACACCGCAGACGGCACGAACCGGTGGTCGGTGACCCGCATCGACGCGGTGTCATCCCAGTCGCGGAGCAGGTTGTGCTGCACGACGCGGGCCTCGTGGTTGGCGACATGCTTGAGCTGATACGGCGACGAGACGTCCCCGAGTGCGAAAACTCCACGCGCGCAAGTTCGTTGGTACTTGTCGACGATCACCCGGCCGTCCCTGACCTCCACGCCGGCCTTTTCGGCATCCAACCGATCGGCGTTGGACAACCGGCCGGCCGCCACCAGCAGCATGTCGGCGTTCAGCGTGCTGCCGTCGTCGAGTTCCAGCGCCACGCCGGAGCCGCGGTTGGCCGCGCCGACGATCTGCCGGTGCGTGCGCAACTCCCATTTGGTTCCCGCGATGCGGGTGAACCGCTCGCTGAGGGTGTCGTCGTAATGTCGCAGCAGCGTGGCACCCCTGATCACCACCGTCACCCGTACCCCGAGCGCGGAGAAGACGTGAGCGAATTCCGTTGCCACGAAACCGCTTCCGACGATCACCAGGTGCTCGGGCAATTCGGCGATCCGCATGACGGTGTCGCTGGTGTGGTAGTCGGCGTCGGACGCCAGGATGGCCGGCGGGATCATCGGCCGCGAACCCGCCGCGATCACCACCTGGTCGGCGGTGAGTTCGTCGCCGGCGTCGGTGCGCAACAAGTAGCGCCCGTCGGCCTGGACCGGGCCGAAGCGGGTGTGTTGGGCGTAGACGTCGATATTCGGCGAGGACCGCCGATAGTCCTCGCCGCCCAGGGCGATCGGGTCGATCCGGCCGAAGACGCGGGACACGATGTCACCCCAGCGCACCCTGTCGATATGCGCGTCGACGCCGTACCGCGACGCGCTCCGGATCGTCTTGGCGACCTCGGCCGCGTAGACGAACATCTTCGTCGGGATGCACCCGACGTTCAGGCAGGTGCCGCCGAAAGCGCCCTGTTCGCAGATCGCCACCCGCTTGTCGGAGTAGCGCTCGTCGAGAATGCTGTTGCCCGAGCCTGTTCCGATGATCGCGAGGTCATAGGACGTCATGGGTCTCCATCGTGTTGTCTCGGGCGTTGAGGTAATGGTTCAGCCAGTGGTCGAGGTGGTGATAGGCCAACCGGCGCGGCTCGGGCAGCGACAGGAACACGTCGTGCTTGGCGTCGGTCACCGGAATGATAGTGCTGCGGTTCCCGATACACCCCGCCCACCGGGCGATCTGGGTGACATCGAGCACGGCATCGCCGCGCTGCAGGGCGTCCGGCCCGGCGTCCTCGCGCACGGTGTGGTCCGAACGCAGGATCAGGTTGGGCACGCCGACGTCAAGCCCGCGCTGGAGCCGCGCCTGCCCGCGTCGCATGGCGTGCAGCCAGCCCAGCCTGATCGGGAAGCCGCCCAACGGCTTCCAGTCCAGGTTGTACTCGAACTCGCCGTGGTAGTCGCGGTGCAGGCTGGACCCGTAGCCGCCGTTGCCCTGACCGCGGATGACCCCCTTGGTGCGTACCCGCGACAGGGCGGCGATCGTGGCCGACGTCATCCGCAACCGAAAGATTGCCGGACCCTGTAGATCCAGCCACGGGCTGTTGAGCACCAGGCCGCCGATGCCGGCGCGGGCCGTCGCGCCCCGCCGCCGCACCCGGTCCAGCCACAGCGCGAGAATCAGGCCGCCGGTGGAGTGGCCGTACGTCAGCACCCGGGCGGAGCCGGTTTCCGCGTCGATGATCCGCAGCGCGTGCTCGAGTTCGGTGTCGTAGCGGGCCATGTCGGTGATGAAGTGCGGGGTCTGACCGGCCTGCCGCGACCGGCCGCATTTCTGCAGGTCCATCGCGTAGACGGCGAAGCCGCGGTCGGCGAAGTGGGCGGCCAGTTCGGTGTGGAAGAAGTAGTCGGTGAAGCCGTGGATCACCAGCACCGCGTGCTCGGTACGGGTGGGCTCTCCGCGCCGGATCAGGGTGGCGACGATCTCGCCCTCACCGGCCGGATCGAGCCCGAGCGGGATCGTGCACTGCCAGTAGCCGGGCAGGACATCGGGCACCCAGTCAGTCGCCCAGACGGTCACGGGGCCAGCTTAGACACATCGGGATAACCTTGGGGACGTGTCGCAGGTAGCCAGAACGGATGTGGTCCTGGTGGGCGCGGGCATCATGGGCGCCACCCTGGGCGCGCTACTGCGGCGGCTGGAGCCGGACTGGTCGCTCACCCTGGTGGAGCGCCTGGACACCGTCGGCGCTGAAAGCAGCAGTCCCTGGAACAATGCCGGCACCGGGCACTCCGCGCTGTGCGAGCTGAACTACACCCCGCAGCGGCCCGACGGCTCGATCGACATCACCAAGGCCGTGCGCATCAACGAGGAGTTTCAGCTCACCCGCCAATTCTGGGCGTACGCCATGGAAAACGGCATCCTGACCGACCGCAGCTTCCTCAACGCCGTCCCCCACGCCAGTTTCGTGCGCGGGGCACCCGGCGTCGACTACCTGCGGCGCCGCCGGGCCGCCCTGGCGCACAACCCGCTGTTCGCCCGCACCGAAATGATCGACGACCCCGACGAGTTCGCCCGGCGGCTGCCGTTCATGGCCGCCGACCGTGACTTCGCCGAACCCGTCGCGCTGAACTGGGCACAGGACGGCACGGACGTCGACTTCGGTGCGCTGTCAAAACAACTCGTCGGCTACGCGGTACGCAACGGCACCACCGCGCTGTTCGGTCACGAGGTCCGCAACCTGTCACGGCAGCCCGACGGCAGCTGGGCCTTGGCGGTCCGCGACCGCCGCACCGGCGAAATGCGCAAACTGAACGCCAAATTCGTGTTCGCCGGGGCCGGCGGCGACACGCTGACCTTGTTGCAGAAGTCCGGCATCGCCGAGATCAAGGGTTTCGCCGGCTTCCCGATCGGCGGCAGGTTCCTGCGCACCGACAACCCGGCGCTGACCGCCGCGCACCGGGCCAAGGTCTACGGCGCCCCGTCGCCCGGGGCGCCGCCGCTCGGGGCGCTGCACCTGGACCTGCGCTTTGTCGACGGAAAGTCGTGGCTGGTGTTCGGCCCGTATGCCGGTTGGTCGCCGAAGTTCTTGAAACACGGGCACTTCAGCGACCTGCCGCGGTCGGTGCGGCCGAACAACGTGGGCTCCATGCTCGGCGTCGGCGTCACCGAACTGAAGCTGCTGGGTTACCTGATCGGCCAACTGCGGCTCACCGAGGCCGACCGGGTCCAGATCCTGCGCGAATTCGCGCCCGGCGCACGCGATTCGGACTGGGAGCTGACGGTGGCGGGCCAGCGGGTGCAGGTGATCCGCCGGGACCGGCGCCGGGGCGGCGTGCTGGAGTTCAACACCTCCGTGGTCGGCGCCGCCGACGGCAGCATCGCCGGGCTGCTCGGCGGCTCGCCCGGCGCCTCGACGGCGGTGCCGATCATGCTCGACGTCCTTCAGCGCTGCTTCGCCGACCGCTACCAGTCCTGGCTGCCCGCGCTCAAGGAGATGGTGCCGTCGCTGGGCGCCCGGCTGTCCGAGGAACCGGCGTTGTTCGACGAGGTGTGGTCGTGGAGCAACAAGGTGCTGGGGCTGGGTGTGTCGTGACTGAAGCGCTGCGCCGGATGTGGGCCAAAGACCTTGACGCCCAGACCCTTTACGAGCTGCTCAAGCTGCGGGTGGAGGTGTTCGTGGTCGAACAGGCCTGCCCCTACCCGGAGCTGGACGGACGCGACCTGCTGGCGGAGACCCGGCACTTCTGGCTGGAAACCGCCGAGGGCGAGGTGATCTGCACGCTGCGGCTGATGGAGGAGCACGCCGGGGGTGAGAAGGCGTTCCGGCTCGGCCGGTTGTGCACCAAGCGCAGCGCCCGCGGCCAGGGGCATACCACCCGGTTGCTGCGCGCCGCCCTCGCCGAGGTGGGCGACTTCCCGTGCCGGATCGACGCGCAGACGTACCTGGCGGACATGTGGGCCAAGCACGGGTTCGTCCGGGACGGAGACGATTTCATCGACGACGGCATCCCGCACCTGCCCATGGTGCGGCCCGGACCGGCGGGGCAGCGGTGAGGCCCTACCCCTTCAGCGCGATCGTCGGACACGATCAGATGCGCCTGGCGCTGCTGCTGTGCGCGGTGCGGCCGGACATTGGCGGGGCGCTGATCCGCGGCGAGAAGGGCACCGCGAAGTCGACGGCCGTGCGGGGCCTGGCCGCGCTGCTGGACGGCGACCTGGTCGAGATGCCGCTGGGGGCCACCGAGGACCGGGTGATCGGCTCGCTGGATCTGCAGCGGGTGCTGCGCGACGGCGAGCACGCGTTCTCGCCCGGCCTGCTGGCCCGCGCCCACGGCGGCGTGCTCTACGTCGACGAGGTCAACCTGCTGCACGACCACCTGGTCGACGTGCTGCTCGACGCGGCCGCGATGGGCCGGGTGCACGTCGAACGCGACGGCATCTCGCATTCGCACGAGGCCCGCTTCGTGCTGATCGGCACGATGAACCCGGAGGAGGGTGAACTGCGGCCCCAACTGCTGGACCGGTTCGGCCTCACCGTCGACGTGCACGCCTCGCGCGACGTCGACGTGCGGGTGCGCGTCATCGAGCAGCGGATGGCCTACGAGGCGGATCCGGACGCTTTCGCCGAACGCCACGCCGACGCCGAGGCGGGGCTGGCCCGTCGCATTGCCGCCGCCCGCGCCGCCGTCGCCGATGTGGTGTTGCCGGACAACGAGTTACGACGGATCGCGGGGCTATGCGCGGCGTTCGACGTCGACGGCATGCGGGCCGATCTGGTGGTGGCTCGCACCGCCGTGGCGCACGCGGCCTGGCGCGGCGCGGACGCCGTCGAGGAGCAGGACATCCGGGTGGCGGCCAAGTTGGCGCTGCCGCACCGCCGGCGCCGGGACCCATTCGACGCCCACGGCCTCGACCCCGACCAGCTGGACGAGGCCCTGCGACAGGCAGATCCCGATCCAGAGCCCGATCCGCCGGGCGGCGGTCGGTCCGCCGACGAGCCAGGCGCGCAACAAAACTCGCAGTCGCACGGCAAGCCGTCGCCGCCGCGCCCCAGCGCGCCGCCGTCGCAGGTCTTCCGCACCCGCGCGCTGACTGTTCCGGGCGTCGGGCAGGGCGCGCCCGGCCGGCGCTCGCGCGCCCGCAACCGGTTCGGCGCGGTGGTGCAGGCCACCGACAGCGCGCAGGCCACCGGCGGTCTGCACATGTTCGCCACCCTGCTGTCGGCCGCCGGGCGCGCCACCGCGGGGCCGCTGCGGCCCCGGCCCGACGACGTTCGCCGGGCGGTGCGCGAGGGCCGCGAGGGCAACCTGGTGATCTTCGTCGTCGACGCCTCGGGCTCGATGGCCGCCCGCGACCGCATGGCCGCCGTCAGCGGCGCCACCCTGTCGCTGCTGCGCGACGCCTACCAGCGGCGCGACAAGGTCGCGGTGATCACGTTCCGCGGTCAGGGGGCGCGGCTGCTGCTGCCGCCGACGTCGTCGGCGCACATCGCGAGCCGACGGTTGGCCCGGTTCGACACCGGCGGCCGGACACCGCTCGCCGAGGGCCTGCAGGCGGCGCGCGAGCTGGTGATGCGGGAAAGGATCCGCGACCGCGCCCGCCGGCCGCTGCTGGTGGTGCTGACCGACGGCCGGGCCACCGCGGGCGCAGACCCGTTGGGCCGCAGCCGGATCGCGGCGGCCCGGCTGGTCGCCGAGGGTGTGGCCGCGGTGGTGGTGGACTGCGAGACGTCGTACGTGCGGTTGGGACTGGCCGGGCAGCTGGCCCGCCAGCTCGGCGCGCCCGCCGTGCGGCTCGAGCAGCTGCACGCCGATCACCTGACCCAGACCGTGCGCAGCGTGGCCTGAACCATGCCCCAGGGCCGGCCCCGCGAAATCCCCGACGATGGCCTGACCACGCGGGCGCGGCGCAACACGCCCATCCTCGCGGTGCACACCGGTGCGGGCAAGGGGAAGTCGACGGCGGCGTTCGGCATGGCGTTGCGGGCGTGGAACGCGGGCCTGGACGTCGCCGTTTTCCAGTTCGTCAAGAGCGCGAAATGGAAGGTGGGCGAGGAGGCTTCGTTCCGCCGGCTCGGCGAGCTGCACGACCGCGACGGAATCGGCGGCGCGGTGGAGTGGCACAAGATGGGCGCCGGTTGGTCCTGGACCCGCAAGGCCGGCAGCGAACCCGATCACGCCGCGGCCGCCGCCGACGGCTGGGCGGAGATCGCCCGCCGGCTGGCCGCGCAGCGCCACGACTTCTATGTGCTCGATGAGTTCACCTACCCGTTGAAGTGGGGCTGGGTCGACGTCGACGACGTGCTGGCGGCGTTGCTGGCCCGCCCGGGCCACCAGCACGTGGTGATCACCGGGCGTGACGCCCCGCCGCGGCTGGTGCAGGCGGCCGACCTGGTCACCGAGATGACCAAGGTCAAGCACCCGATGGACGCCGGACGCAAGGGCCAGAAGGGCATCGAGTGGTGAGCGCCCCGCCGGCGGTCGTCGTGGCCGCGCCCACGTCGGGCAGCGGAAAGACCACGATCGCAACGGGTTTGATCGGCGCTCTGCGACGGGCCGGCCACTCCGTGGCGCCGTTCAAGGTGGGCCCGGACTTCATCGATCCCGGTTACCACACGCTGGCCGCGGGACGGCCGGGCCGCAACCTGGACCCGGTGCTGGTGGGGGAGCGGCTGATCGGCCCGCTGTACGCGCACGGCGCCGCGGGCGCCGACATCGCCGTGGTCGAAGGCGTGATGGGCCTGTTCGACGGGCGGATCACCGACACCTCCGTCGGGCCGGCGCCGGGCTGCACCGCTCAGGTGGCGGCGCTGCTGGGCGCGCCGGTGGTCCTGGTCGTCGACGCGCGTGGCCAAAGCCACAGCATCGCCGCGCTGCTGCACGGTTTTTCGACGTTCGACCCGGCGACCCGCATCGCCGGGGTGATCCTCAACCGGGTCGGATCGGCCCGGCATGAGGCGGTGCTGCGGCAGGCCTGCGAGCAGACCGGTGTGCCGGTCCTCGGCGCTATCGGGCGCGTCGCCGAATTGGAGCTGCCGACAAGGTATCTGGGGCTGGTCACCGCCGTCGAATACGGGCGGCACGCGCGCAGCGCGGTGGACGCGATGACCGACCTGGTGGCCAGCCATGTCGATCTCGCCGCGGTCGTCGCGGCCGCTGCCAGCGGGGTCACCGACCCGCCCTGGGACCCGGCCGCCGCGCTGGGCGAGGCCGCCGGCGCGCACCAAGCCACTGTCGCGATGGCCTCCGGCCGGGCGTTCAGCTTCGGCTACGCCGAACACGCCGAGCTGCTGCGCGCCGCCAGCGCGGACGTCGTCGAATTCGACCCGCTCGTCGACGCCCTGCCCGACGGCACGGACGCGGTGGCCCTGCCCGGCGGCTTTCCCGAGCAGTTCGCCGCGGAGCTGTCGGCCAACGACCTCGCCCGCGGGCAGATCCGGGAGCTGGCCGCGGCCGGCGCACCGGTCCACGCGGAGTGCGCCGGGCTGATCTACCTGGTCTCCGAGCTCGACGGGCACCCGATGTGCGACGTGCTGGCCGGCTCGGCGCGCTTCACCGAGCGCCTGAACCTCGGGTACCGCGACGCCGTCGCGCTCGCCGATTCCCCGCTGTACCGCGCCGGCGAGCGCGTCGTCGGCCACGAATTCCACCGCACCGAAGCCACTTTCACCGGCGGCCATTCCCCGGCCTGGGCGTACCGGAGCCCAGGCACGCTGCGCGTGGCCGAAGGGGCCGTGCACGCCGGCGTGCACGCGTCGTACCTGCACACCCATCCCGCGGCCGCGCCGCACGCCGTCGCCCGCTTCGTCGCGCATGCCGCTGCGCGTGGCTACCCCGGCAGCGCCAACACCTGCATTCCGCTGGCGACGTAGACGGTTCCCATGCCGCCTCGGCCCAACAGGTCCGGCAACCGGTAGCGGCCGAACGGCGTCCTTCTACGAGCGTTTCCACTAAGCATTGGACCGCGCAACGACCAGCACGTTTTCCCGTAGCCGGCCATGATGCCGCGTCGTCGGCTCGCGAGCGGTCGCGCATCCCGCCAGTAGGCTGGCCCGGTGACCGAGAGCCCCTACCTGGTGGGACTGCGTCTGGCGGGCAAGAAGGTCGTCGTGATCGGCGGCGGCACGGTCGCCCAGCGCCGGCTACCGTTGCTTATCTCCAGCGGCGCGGACGTGCACGTCGTCTCCCGCAGCGCGACTCCCGCCGTCGAGGCGATGGTGGGCATCACTCTGGAGCTGCGCGAGTATCGCGACGGCGACCTGGACGGCGCCTGGTATGCGATCGCGGCCACCGACGACCCGGCGGTGAACGCGGCGGTGGTCGAGGAGGCCGATCGGCGCCAAGTCTTCTGCGTCCGCGCCGACATCGCGGTGGCGGGCAGCGCCGTCACCCCCGCATCGTTCGGCTACGCCGGGCTGTCGGTGGGCGTGCTGGCCGGGGGCGAGCACCGGCGCTCGGCCGCGATACGGTCGGCCATCCGCGAAGCGCTGCAGACGGGCGTGATCACCCCGGAAGGCCCGGAGAGCCCGGAGAGCACGGACGTGATGCGCGGCGGGGTGGCGCTGGTCGGGGGAGGCCCCGGTGATCCCGAGCTGATCACCGTGCGGGGGCGCCGGCTGCTGGCCCAGGCCGACGTCGTCGTCACCGACAGGCTGGCGCCGCCGGAACTGCTGGCCGAGCTGCCGCCGCACGTCGAGGTCATCGACGCCGCCAAGATCCCCTACGGCCGCGCCATGGCCCAGGACGCCATCAATTCCGTGATGATCGAGCGCGCCCGGGCGGGCAGCTTCGTCGTGCGCCTCAAGGGCGGCGATCCGTTCGTGTTCGCGCGCGGATATGAAGAAGTGCTGGCGTGCGCCGACGCCGGCATTCCGGTCACCGTGGTGCCCGGTGTGACGAGCGCCATAGCTGTGCCTGCTCTGGCGGGCGTTCCGGTCACCCATCGGGCCACAAATCACGAGTTTGTGGTGGTCAGCGGCCATCTCGCGCCCGAGCACCCGGAATCGTTAGTGAATTGGAATGCTTTGGCCGCGATGTCGGGCACGATTGTTTTGCTGATGGCGGTCGAGCGGATCGAACTTTTCGCCGACGCGCTGATGAAAGGCGGCCGACCTGCGGATACGCCGGTCCTCGTCGTCCAACATGGGACGACGGCCGCGCAGCAGACGTTGCGGGCGACGCTTGCCGACACGCCGGAAAAGGTCCGCGCGGAGGGAATTCGACCTCCCGCGATCATCGTGATCGGGCCGGTCGCCGGATTCGGCGTTTAAACAATTCTTAAGATTACTGTAAGGTAACCAGTTATGACGGCTCTCAACGACACAGAGCGCGCGGTGCTCCAAGGTAGTTCCGCGCGCCCGGATCGTCCGGCCACGGAGCGCACGGAGCGCCCGGCCGAGACCGCCTCCGAACGTCTGAGCAGGTATTACCCCACGTGGTTACCTTCTCGGCGCTTCATAGCCGCGGTCATCGCGATCGGTGGAATGCAGCTTCTGGCGACCATGGACAGCACGGTCGCAATCGTCGCGCTTCCTAAGATTCAGAACGAGCTCAGCTTGTCCGATGCCGGCCGGAGCTGGGTGATCACCGCCTACGTGCTGACCTTCGGTGGGCTGATGCTGCTCGGAGGCCGCCTTGGCGACACCATCGGGCGCAAACGCACGTTCATCGTCGGCGTCGCGCTGTTCACCATCTCTTCGGTGTTGTGCGCGGTCGCCTGGGACGAGGTCACGCTGGTCATCGCCCGGTTGTCGCAGGGTGTCGGCTCTGCCATCGCCTCACCGACCGGCCTGGCTCTGGTGGCCACCACCTTCCCCAAGGGACCCGCGCGTAACGCCGCCACGGCCGTGTTCGCGGCGATGACCGCCGTCGGCTCGGTGATGGGCCTGGTCGTCGGCGGCTTCCTCACCGAATACTCCTGGCGGCTGGCGTTCATGGTGAACGTGCCGATCGGCCTGGTGATGATCTACCTGGCCCGCACCGCCCTGCGCGAGACCAACCGCGAGCGGATGAAGCTCGACGCCGCCGGCGCCATGCTGGCCACGCTGGCCTGCACCGCGGCGGTGTTCGCCTTCTCGATGGGGCCGGAAAGGGGCTGGATCTCGATCACGACCATCGGTTCGGGTGTGGTGGCCCTGGGCGCCGCGATCGCCTTCGTCATCGTGGAACGCACGGCCGAAAACCCCGTCGTCCCGTTCGAACTGTTCAAGGACCGCAACCGGCTGGTCACCTTCAGCGCGATCTTGGTCGCCGGCGGCGTGATGTTCAGCCTCACCGTCTGCATCGGCCTGTACGTGCAGGACATCCTGGGCTACAGCGCGCTGCGCGCGGGCGTCGGCTTCATCCCGTTCGTCATCGCGATGGGGATCGGCCTGGGCGTGTCCTCGCAGCTGGTGTCGCGGCTCTCGCCGCGGGTCCTGACGATCGGCGGCGGCTGGCTGCTGCTGGGCGCGATGATCTACGGCTCGATGTTTATGCACCGCGGCGTGTCCTACTTCCCCAACCTGGTGATGCCGATCGTGGTGGGCGGCATCGGGATCGGCATGGTCGTCGTCCCGCTGACCCTGGCCGCGATCGCCGGTGTCGGTTTCGACCAGATCGGCCCGGTGTCGGCGCTCACCCTGATGCTGCAGAGCCTGGGTGGTCCGCTGGTGCTGGCCGTGATCCAGGCCGTGATCACCTCGCGCACCCTGTACCTGGGCGGCACCACCGGCCCGGTGAAGTTCATGAACGACCTGCAACTGCAGGCGCTCGACCACGGCTACACCTACGGCCTGTTGTGGGTCGCCGGGGCCGCCGTGATCGTGGGCTGCATGGCGCTGTTCATCGGCTACACCCCGGAGCAGGTCGCGCACGCGCAGGAAGTCAAGGAAGCGATCGACGCCGGCGAGCTGTAGGCCGCCGGACGCTCTTTAGCAAAGTCCTTACCGAGAAACCCGAACACCACTTGGCCGAGCCACGGCCGCGTTACGATACGCGCGTGCCGTGCTGGCGCAGGTGAACCGGGAGGTCAGGATGTCATTTGTGATCGCGGCGCCAGAGTCGCTGGCAGCTGCCGTCACGGACTTCACCGGGATCGGTTCGGCGCTGGAAGTGGCCAATCTGACGGCCGCGGCTCCCACGTCGTCGGTGCTGGCCGCCGGGGCGGATGAAGTTTCCGCGGCCATCACGGCCGTGCTGAACGGCCAGGCGTCCGGTTATCAGGAGCTCAGCGCCCAGCTGGCAGCATTCCACGACAGGTTCGCGCAGACCCTGCGGTCCGGGGCGTCCGCCTATGCGGCCGCCGAGGCCGCGAACGCCTCGCCGCTGCAGCCGGTGCTGGATGCGATCAATGCGCCCACCCAGACGCTGCTCGGGCGCGGGATCTTCGGAAACGGCGCCAACGGCACGGCCGCGCACCCCGACGGCGGTGCCGGGGGCCTGCTGTTCGGTAACGGCGGCAACGGCTACAACGCCAGCAATCCCGGTGAGGTCGGCGGTAAAGGCGGCCAGGCCGGGCTGTTCGGCACCGGCGGTCACGGCGGCAACAGCGGCGCCGGTAAGGCCGGCGGCTCCGGCGGCAACGGCATGCTGTTCGGCAACGGCGGCGGTGGTGGCACGGGCGGGGCCGGCGCGGTCGGCGGCACCGGCGGCACCGGCGGGTTCTTCGGTAGCGGCGGCGTCGGCGGGACGGGCGGCATCAGCACCGCCGGCGTCGCCGGCACCGGCGGCATCGGGGGCAATGCCGGGTTCTTCGGCACGGGCGGCACCGGCGGGATCGGCGGGGCCGGCATACCCGGCGGCAGCGGCGGCACGGGTGGGGCCGGTGGCACCGGCGGACAGATCTACGGCGACGGGGGCGCCGGGGGTGCCGGCGGGTCCGGCGGGGCGGTACCGCCCGGCGTCTCCGCCACGCCCGGCGGCAACGGCGGGGCCGGCGGCAACGCCGTCTGGCTGGGCAACGGCGGCCACGGCGGGGCGGGCGGAGCCGGCGGGACCGGCAGCCCGGGCGACAACCTGCCGCTGGATCAGGCCTATAAGCTGCCGCCCGGCGCCGATGGCACGGGCAACGGCGGCTCCGGCATCAGCGGCGAGCCCAGCACACCGCCCATCAACCCCACCGCCCACGTGGGCGGCGGCGACGGCGGCAACGGCGCCCCAGGCGACCCGAAAGGCGGCGCCGGCGGCAACGGCGGCGCGGGCGGCAGCCAGGCGCTCGGGGGCGACGGCGGCAACGGCGGCGCGGCCAACGTGGCGGGCACGGGCACCGGCGGTGCGGGGGGCAGCGGCGGGGCCGGCGGCTCCGGTGCCTCGGGTGGCGCAGGTGGCGACGGCGGCAACGCCAGTGGCTCCGGGTTTGCCAAGGGCGGCGCCGCGGGCAACGGCGGCGACGCCGGTATCGGCGCCAACGGCGGCGCCGGCGGCAACGGCGGCAGCGTGACGACCTCGTCCGGCGACGGCGGCGCCGGCGGCAACGGCGGCGACGGCGGCAACGGCGCCGCACCGAATCCGGCCACCGCCACCGGCGGCACCGGCGGCAACGGTGGCGTCGGCGGCCGCGGCGGCATGATCTTCGGCAACGGCGGGCAGGGTGGAACCGGCGGCATAGGCGGCGTCGGCGGCGTCGGCGACACCGCGGGCATCGGCGGCGACGCGGGCAACGGCGGCAATGGCGGTGTTTCCGAGGGCAAGGGCGGCAGCGGCGGCGTCGGCGGCATCGGCGGCTCCGGCGCGATCGGCTACTCGGGCGGCCAGGGCGGTACGGGCGGGGCCGGCGGTGCCGCAGGACTGCTCGGAGCGGGCGGCGTGGGCGGGACCGGCGGTGCGGGCGGCGTCGGCGGGGCCGGCATCGACGGCGGTGTCGGTGGCCAGGGCGGCGACGCCGGCACGGGAGCGACGGCCGGTAGCGCCGGCAACGGCGGTGCGGGCGGTGCGGGTGGCAACGGCGGTGTCGGCGGTCACGGCGGCGACGGCGGCGTCGGCGGCGCCGGCGGGTTGCTCGGCGATGGCGCCGTCGGGGCCGGTGGGGCCGGTGGTGCGGGCGGCGCGCGTGGCATCGGCGGCCTGGGCGGTGACCCCGGCGACGCGCACGGCGGCACGCACGGCAACAAGGGCGCCCAAGGCGCCACGGGCGTCGACGGTCAGGCGGGCACCGCCGGGTCGTCCGGCTAGCGCCCGCGGCGGGCGGTTAGGCTTGCCCGCTGTGGTCACCCGGATGTCGAAACTCTTCCTGCGCACCCTGCGTGACGATCCCGCCGATGCCGAAGTCCCCAGCCACAAGCTGCTGATCCGCGCCGGCTACGTGCGACCGGTCGCGCCCGGCCTGTACAGCTGGCTGCCGCTCGGACTGCGGGTGCTGCGCAACATCGAACGCGTGGTGCGCGACGAGATGAATGCCATTGGCGGGCAGGAGATCCTGTTCCCGGCCCTGCTGCCACGCGCCCCCTATGAGACCACCAACCGGTGGACCGAATACGGCGACGGCGTGTTCCGGCTCAAGGACCGCCGCGGCAACGACTACCTGCTGGGCCCCACGCACGAGGAACTGTTCACCCTGACCGTCAAGGGCGAATACAGCTCCTACAAGGACTTTCCGCTGGTGCTCTACCAAATCCAGACTAAGTACCGCGACGAGGCCCGGCCGCGCGCCGGGATCCTGCGCGGCCGCGAGTTCGTCATGAAGGACTCCTATTCCTTCGACGTCGACAGCGCCGGACTCAAGTCCGCCTACCACGCGCACCGCGAGGCCTACCAGCGCATCTTCGAGCGGCTCGGCGTCCGCTACGTCATCGTGTCCGCGGTGTCCGGCGCCATGGGCGGCAGCGCGTCGGAGGAGTTCCTGGCGGAGAGCCCCATCGGCGAGGACACCTTCGTCCGGTGCCTCGATTCGGGCTACGCGGCCAACGTCGAAGCCGTCGTCACCGCCCGTCCGGAGGCCCTACCGACCGATGGCCTCCCCGAAGCCGTCGTACACGACACCGGCGACACCCCCACCATCGCGACCCTGGTCGATTGGGCCAACGAAGCCCTGGACCGCACCGTCACCGCCGCGGACACGCTGAAGAACGTCCTGGTCAAGGTCCGTGCACCGGGCGGTGAGTGGGAGCTGCTGGGCATCGGGGTGCCCGGCGACCGCGAGGTCGACGACAAGCGGCTGGCCGCGGCGCTGGACCCTGCCGAGTACGCCCTGCTCGGCGACGCCGACTTCGCCCGCCACCCGTTCCTGGTCAAGGGCTACATCGGCCCGAAGGCGTTGAAGGACAACGACGTTCGCTATCTCGTCGACCCTCGGGTGGTGGACGGGACGAGCTGGATCACCGGGGCCGACGAGCCGGGCCGCCACGTCGTCGGCCTGGTTGCCGGCCGCGACTTCACCGCCGACGGCACCATCGAGGCCGCCGAGGTGCGCGAAGGCGATCCCTCCCCGGACGGCAACGGTCCGCTGGTCATGGCGCGGGGGATCGAGATCGGCCACATCTTCCAGCTCGGCCAGAAGTACACCGACGCCTTCACCGCCGACGTGCTCGGCGAGGACGGCAAGCCGGTGCGGCTGACCATGGGCTCCTACGGCGTCGGCGTGTCGCGGCTGGTCGCCGTCGTCGCCGAGCAGCACCACGACGAGCTCGGCCTGCGCTGGCCGTCGTCGATCGCGCCGTTCGGGGTGCACCTGGTGATCGCCAACAAGGACGCCGAGGCGCGCGCCGGCGCGGCGGCGCTGGCCGACGAGCTGGATCTGCTCGGCATCGAGGTGCTGCTGGACGACCGCCAGGCGTCGCCGGGCGTCAAGTTCAAAGACGCCGAGCTGCTGGGCGTGCCGTGGATCGTCGTGGTGGGCCGCGGGTGGGCCGACGGCGTGGTCGAACTGCGCAACCGCTTCACCGGGGAAACCACGCAACTGGCCACCGGCGCCTCGCTGGCGGGCGAGATCGCCGCAGCCGTCGCCGGTTAGCTACTCGTTGCCGCCGGGGAAGCTGGTGGTGATGGGCCAGCCGCCCAGCGCCCGGTTCCACCGCGCGGCCATGACCGCACTCTGGGTGAGTGCGTTGGCGGCGAACGCCCGGTCATCCGCGGTGTCCGCGTGCTCGATGACCGCGCGCCAGGCGGTGGCGCCGTCGTTCTCCATCCGCACGGCCAGGCGTGCCGCGTCGGCGCCGCTGGCCACCAGCATCGGCAGCTGGTATCCCGGAGCCGCGACCGGGGGAGTGGCCTTGCGGGCCACCAGCATCGCGATGATGTCGTCGCGCCGCTGCCGGTGCTGCACCAGCGCGTCCACCACCATGTCGTTGACGCTCGGCGGCGACAGCGCCGACACGATGCCGTAGCCGTAGATGGTCGAGTGTTCGATGGTCAGCGCGTCCGTCAGCGCCGCGATATCGGCGTCCTTGCCGGTGGGGACCCGCGTCGGCTCGGCGGCCGGGGTGGGCTCGGACGTCGTCATACCGAGGGACCCCCCGGCACCAGCGCAACCTCGTAGGACGCGGTGCACGATGCGACGATCGAGGCCAGCAGCCCGGCCCGGTAGCCCGAGGCCGTCGCCACCAGGCGGGCCGCGCTGTCCGCCGAGGTCCGCAGCGCGTTGATCACCTCGGAGACCGGCGGTGGAGGCGGCGGGGGTGGCGGCGGCGCGGCTTGTGCCGTGGGGCTGGGGCTGCTCGGGCTCGTGGTTTCGCTCGACGACGCGGTCAGCTTGCCGGCGGCCCGCGCGATCTCGGTGGCCAGGGCGCGGGCATGCGCGGCCCGCTGGGTGGAGACGACGGTCAACGCGGCGGCGACCTGCGGCGCCAACCCGATGGCCTCCGCGGCGGCCGAGGCTACCGCGGTGTCGCGTCGGGCCTGGTCCAACGGGCCCAGTAGCTCCTCGACGGGAGGCGGCTTGGGCGGGGGTTGGCTGCACCCGGACGCGGCCACCCCGAGCACAGCGAGAGCGGCGCCACCGGCGAGCAAACCCCGCCTGTTGACGACGGGTCCTGCGCTTGGCACTCCAACATCCTGCCATTCGGGTCGCGGCGGGGTGGATTCCGCCGTCGCAATGGTCGACCCAAAGATCCCCTTGGCTCGGCTGGCTGTTGGCGTATCGTTGGCGTTTGGACCGCCAAGAATTCAACACAACTCAAGATGAGGAGCTCGCCGTGGCGACGAGTTTGCCGTCACAGAAGCAGGTGTTAGAGCTGCTCGATGGCGAGTTCGCGCGCGCGGGTTTCGAGATCGAGGACGTCGTCGTCCAGGCTGCCGCGCGTCCACCCCGCATTACCGTCGTCGCCGACGGCGACATTCCCCTGGATCTGGACACCATCGCGGAGCTGTCCCGTTCGGCGTCCGGCCTGCTCGATGCCGGTGCCGACGTCGAGGGGCACTACATCCTCGAAGTCAGTTCCCCGGGCGTGGATCGCCCCCTGACCACCGAACGGCACTTCCGCCGGGCCCGCGGGCGCAAGGCCGACGTGACGCTGAGCGACGGCTCCGTGGTCCCCGCGCGCCTCGGTGACGTCACCGACGGTCAGGTTCGGGTGGTGATTCGCGGCGATCGCGGCGCCAAACCCGTGGTGCGGCAGATTCCACTCGACGAGATCGCCAACGCGGTGGTCCAGGTGGAGTTCGGCCGGCCGGACCCGCGTGAGATGGAATTGCTCAGTGCTGAGGAGGCCGGCGGATGAACATCGACATGGCCGCACTTCACGCGATCGAGGTGGACCGTGGCATCTCGGTCAACGAGCTGCTCGACACCATCAAATCGGCCCTGCTGACCGCCTACCGGCACACCCAGGGCCACCAGACCGACGCGCGCATCGAGATCGACCGCAAGACGGGCGTCGTCCGCGTGATGGCCTGCGAGCTGGATGCCGACGGCAACCTGATCAGCGAATGGGACGACACTCCTGAGGGCTTCGGCCGCATCGCCGCCACCACCGCGCGTCAGGTGATGCTGCAGCGCTTCCGCGATGCCGAGAACGAGCGCACCTACGGCGAGTTCTCCACCCGTGAGGGCGAGATCGTCGCCGGGGTGATCCAGCGCGACAGCCGGGCCAATGCCCGCGGGCTCGTCGTCGTCCGGATGGGCAGCGAAACTAAGGCGTCCGAAGGCGTGATCCCGGCCGCCGAGCAGGTGCCCGGTGAGAGTTACGAGCACGGCAACCGCATCCGCTGCTACGTCGTCGGCGTCACTCGCGGCTCGCGGGAGCCGGTGATCACGCTGTCGCGCACCCACCCCAACCTGGTTCGCAAGCTGTTCTCGCTGGAGGTGCCCGAGATCGCCGACGGGTCGGTGGAGATCGTCGCAGTGGCGCGGGAGGCCGGTCACCGCTCCAAGATCGCCGTCGCGTCGCGGGTTCCGGGCCTGAACGCCAAGGGCGCCTGCATCGGCCCGATGGGGCAGCGGGTCCGCAACGTGATGAGCGAGCTGTCCGGGGAGAAGATCGACATCATCGACTACGACGAGGACCCGGCCCGCTTCGTGGCCAACGCGTTGTCGCCGGCCAAGGTGGTGTCGGTGTCGGTGATCGACCAGAGCGCCCGCGCCGCCCGCGTCGTGGTGCCCGACTTCCAGTTGTCGCTGGCGATCGGCAAGGAGGGCCAGAACGCGCGGTTGGCCGCCCGGCTCACCGGCTGGCGCATCGACATCCGCGGCGATTCACCTCATGCGGACAATCAGCCCGAGCACGGCGCCAGCCACGGAATGGCGCACGATCACTAGCCGGTTCGACTTGTCGCTCTGTCATCTCGACTTTGTCGGATTGTCGGTGTCGGATTGTCGGCGGGTTCGGTATGATCGAATGTATGTTCGAATCACAAGGTGTGGCTGAGCCCGAGCCCGAGCCCGAGTCCGAGCCCGAGCCTGGGCCTGAGT
>NZ_JCALCE010000036.1:0-51565 GCF_059812195.1 Mycobacterium sp. NGS68
CATCGACGAGTACCTGCCCACCCCGCTCACCGAGGCTGAGCTGGCCGACGTCGCCGACACCGCCATCGCCCAGGTGGCCGAGGAGATCGGTGAGCGACCCGGCATGAAGCAGATGGGCCTCGTGATGAAGGCGGCGACCGCGATCGCGGCCGGGAAGGCGGACGGCGCCCGGCTGTCCGCGGCGGTCAAGGACCGCCTCTAGCCGTTTGCGCACCCGGCGCCGGGGTACCCACGTCGGTATGACCAAGTTCGGCTACACCTTGATGACCGAGCAGAGCGGTCCCAAAGACCTTGTCCGGTATGCTATTTCAGCCGAAGAGCGCGGATTCGACTTCGAAGTCTGCAGCGATCACTTCTCGCCCTGGCTGGTATCGCAGGGGCATGCGCCCAACGCCTGGGCGGTGCTGGGCGCGGTGGCGCAGGTGACCGAGCAGGTGGACCTCTATACCTATGTGACCTGCCCGACCATGAGGTATCACCCGGCGATCGTCGCGCAGCAGGCGGCGACGGTGCAGATCCTGGCCGACGGCCGGTTCACCCTGGGCCTGGGCAGCGGCGAGAACCTCAACGAACATGTGGTCGGCAAGGGCTGGCCGGCCATCGAACGCCGGCAGGACATGCTGCGAGAAGCCATCAAGATCATCCGCGAGCTGTTCGGCGGAGGCCTGGTCAACTGGCGGGGCGAATACTTCCAGGTGGACTCGGCGCGGCTGTGGGACGTGCCCGAGGTGCCGGTGGGCATCGGGGTGGCGATGGCCGGCGCCAAGGGGGTCGACAAATTCGCCAAACTCGCCGACCACCTGATCGCGGTGCAGCCCGACGAACAACTCGTCGACACCTGGCACGCGGCTCGCCAGGCCGCCAACGTGGCGGGGGGCGAACGGGTGGTCGGGCAGATTCCGGTGTGCTGGGACCCCGATCGAGATGCCGCAATCGAACGCGCGCACGACCAGTTCCGCTGGTTCGGCGGTGGCTGGGCGGTCAACGCCGACTTGCCGACACCGGCCGGATTCGCCGGCGCCACCCAATTCGTGCGTCCCGAAGACGTCGCCGAGAGCATTCCCTGCGGGCCGGATCTGGACGCGATCGTCGAAGCCGTCCGGCCCTACCAGGCAGCGGGTTTCACCGATGTGGCGCTCATTCAAATCGGCGGCGAGTCGCAGGAGCTGTTTCTCAAAGAAGCCGCCGAACCGCTGCTTGAGGCGCTGCGAGCGCCGACGAGCTGACGTTTGACGTTTCGCCGGTGGGGTATTCACATCGCGATCGCCCGGCGGGTGGGCTCCGCAACAACTTGGGATAGACCGGGCCGACGGCCAGTTAAGCACCAGCTAGGTCGCTGCCCTGCATCCGCAATGACCCACGAGGAGCGGCAACATGCCAAATCGGTTGGAAGGTAAGAAGATCGCGATCTTGGCTGCGGACGGCGTGGAAAAGGTCGAACTGGAACAGCCGCGCGACGCACTGCAGCAAGAGGGAGCTCAGATCGAGCTGCTGTCACTGAAGGCCGGCGAAATCCAGGCGCGCAACCACGATCTCGAGCCTGCCGGTGAGTTCACCATCGACCGCGCCGTGTCGGACGCCTCGGTCGACGAATTCGACGGCTTGGTGTTGCCCGGCGGCACGGTGAACCCGGACAAACTGCGGGCGGACAAATGCGCCGTGACCTTCGTGCGCGATTTCGTCGACTCCGGAAAGCCGGTCGCCGCAATCTGTCATGGACCGTGGACGCTGGTGGAGGCCGGCGTCGCTCCGGGCCGAACGCTGACCTCATACCCCAGCATCCGCACCGACCTGCGCAATGCGGGCGCCCACGTGGTGGACGAGGAGGTCGTGGTCGACGGAAACCTGATCACCAGCCGCTCGCCGTCGGATCTTCCGGCGTTCTGCTCCGCAATGATCGACGAACTCGCCCACGCCCCCGCGGGTTCGCCACGCTGGCGGCCCTGACCAGGATGCGCGTGAATCCTGTTTAAGCCGGCGTATCGCGGGCATTAGACACAACATGCCGCGATATTCGCGGCGGTGTCGAAAGGCTGACGCTTGACCACCACATATCCAGGCACCGCCCTGGCCGAAGGGGTCTACCAACCCCAGCAGGACTCCCGGCTGCTCGTCGATGCGATGTCGCGGAGCGGCCTTATTCCCGGACGCAGGGTACTCGACTTGTGTACGGGAAGTGGGTTTGTCGCGATCGCCGCGGCCGAAATGGGCTGCGCCAGCGTCACCGCCTTCGACATCTGTCCGCGTGCGGTGCGCAGCTCGCGGGGCAATGCCGCGGGCGCCGGGGTGGACGTCGATGTCCGTCAGGGCTCGTGGATGGGTGCGCTGGACTGTGCTCCGTTCGACGTCGTGGTGGCCAACCCGCCCTATGTTCCGACGCCGCCGGAAGGCGCTGCCGCCGAGGTGATTCCGTTGTCCGTCGGCCCGTCATGGGCATGGGATGCGGGGCCCGACGGTCGGCTGGTGCTGGATCCGCTGTGCGAATCGGCCTCGAAGCTGTTGCGCCACAATGGATCGCTACTGCTGGTGCAGTCCGCATTCGCGGGGGTTGAGCGCTCGCTGGAACGGCTGCGTGCCGGCGGGCTGGACGCCGACGTCGTCGCCTGCCAGTGGATTCCGTTCGGGCCGGTGCTGACCGCGCGGGCGGCATGGCTGGAGGAGACCGGTCGGCTGCGCCCCGGGCGCCGCCACGAGCAACTCGTCGTAATCCGGGCGGACAAGCGTTGAGCACCACCCGGGTTCGTGTCATCCCCAAAGGCCCCGTGCTGGTTGCGGGGCCGGTGCGGATCGAGATGCCCGACGGCGGTGTCGTCGAGTCCGACCGTTTCATGGTGGCGATCTGCACGTGTGCGCGCAGCAAGGAGTATCCGCTGTGCGACACCAGCCACCGCAGATGTCGGACCGTTAGTTCAGCTGACGCCGCAGCGAAGACTGACCGAGCTTCCAGCACACCATAATCGCGTCCGCCAAGCGATCCTCGACGACGGAGAAGGCGCGCATCCCGAACACGACGTCGGGCTCCAGCTTCGGTTCACGAGCGATCAGGTCGCCGACGACGTCAAGGCGCACTACCTGTTCGTGCACCGCGTCGGCCTCCACGTGTTCGGCGTAGAACGCGACGCATGCCGCCGGGGCATCCATCCGCTGCAGGGCCTGGACCATCCGTCGGGACCCGGGCGGGGAGGTGATCTCGGTCGCGGCGAAATGCCCGATCGCCGCGCCGCGCAACCAGCGGTGCAAGCCGAACAGCGACATCAGGTTCACCACGGCCAGCGACTCGGCCGGCACGGCGTCGAGATACGCGAGGTAGCCGGGGTCCAGCCCGGCTGCGGCCAACAGATTGGTGAAGAGTTGCTGGTGCAGGCGTTCGCCCTGGCCGGCGCCGTACTCGTCGTATTCGATCGCCACGAACGCCGCCTTGGCGTGGCCGCTCAGCCGGGGGATCACCCAGGCGTGCGGATCGGCCTCCTTGAGGTGGTACAGCGATTTGTGCGCGAAATACTCACGCATCTGTTGCCAGGTCCCGGAGTCGCGCAGGTAGTACGTCGGCCCGGCACCATCCGCGGACTCGATCGACAGCGCAGCCATCTCGGCCGCGGCGGTGTCGCCGGGTTCGATGGGGCCGACGTCGCGGCGCACGCCGGCCAGGAAGGCGCGCTCCAGTTCGGCGCGCAGTTGCAGCAGTGCGGGATTCCACTCCCAGGTCGGGTCCACGCCCGAGAAGCCGCGGTAGTGCAGTTCGTAGCACATGTACAGCGCCAGGTGCAGGTCGAGCCCGTAGGGATCGGAATCACGCACGGACGCGGCGATGCGCGCGAGCTGGTCGCGCGACGACGGCCCGGTCAGCGCGCGACGGACGGTCATCGATAGTGGGCCGTGCGCGGCCGGCAGGGCCGGTTCGACGCGGATCGATGTGTCAGTCACCCCGGTGTGGTACCCGCTGACGCCGGGGGCAAACGGGGGTGCCGGCCGCCTCATCGGTGGGCAAGCCGGAACGTGACGTCGACGGTGGTTCCGGTCGGAGTGCTGTCCACGGTGACCGAGTCGCTGATCGCCCGGATCAGCACCAGGCCCCGTCCGCTGTTGCCGGGGTTGGCTGCCGGTGTCTGCCAGGAGCCCGTGTCCGCGATCCGCACGCGCACCTCGCCGCCAGTGCACTCGACCTGGACCAGCATGGTGGCGGGGTCTCGGCCGCGGTACGCGTGCTCGATGCTGTTGGTGCACGCCTCGTTGACCACCAGCACGATGTCCGCGGCCAGGTCGTCGGGCACCTCGGCGCCGCGCAGCCATCCGCTCAACCGATGTCGGATGCCGGCCAATTGATCTGCGGTCGCGGCGGTTTCGATTCGCAGCGGCGCGGACTCGTGGCGGTAGATCACCATTGCGACGTCGTCGTCGTAGCCCGCCGACGGAGCCAATTCCCGCAGCACCACGTCCGCCACGGCGTCCAGCGGCAGCTTCATCGTCTCGGCCAAAACGTCTGCCGCGCGGGCGATCCCGTCGTCGATTGACTCGTGCCTGCGCTCGACCAGGCCGTCGGTGTACACCATCAGCGTCGAGCCGGACGGCAGCACCTGCGAGGCCTGTGGCCGCGGCCTGTCCCGGCGCACCGCGAGCGGCACGGACCGGGCTTCGGTCAGCACGGTGATCCCCGAGCCGAGAAGCGGGTCCGCCCCGGCGAGCACCGCCGGCATGTGTCCCGCGTTGCTGTATTCCAGGATCCCGGATTCGGTGTCCAGAATCGCGAGAAACACCGTGGTGCAGTAGGCGTCCGGGATCAGCGCCGCCGCCGCATCGAGCTGTTCCAGCAGCACCGCCGGTTGGTCGCCGGTGAGCAGCAGCGCACGCGCCGAACTGCGTAGCTGGCCCATGATCGCCGCCGCGGGCAGGCCCCGACCCACGCAGTCGCCGACGACGATGCCGATGCGGTGATCGCCGACCGCCACCACGTCATACCAGTCGCCCCCGATCTCCAACGGTGGCACCGCGGGTTCGTAGCGCACGGTGAACCCTGGCGGCGGCTGCACGGGCGGCAGCATCGCGCGCTGCAGCGTCAGCGATGTCTCGCGCGCTATCTCGAACTGCCGCACATGCTGGACCGCGAGGCTGAGGTGGCCGACAAGGACGGTGACCAGCAGTCGATCCTCCGGGCTCACCCAACGCGGTACCCCAAGCTCCAGCCAGAGCGCGACGTCGCCGGTGCCAGACAGCACCGCGAACATTCCCCGGGCCCTACCCGGCGCGTCCGGCCACTCGACCGGCCTGGCCGTCAGCGGCAGCTGGTTACGCGCGTCCTGAAACGTCCTGCGCAGCAGCGGGTCCAGCTCACGCCAGGTCGCTGCTGGTGGGTCGCCGGCGGTCTGCACGGCCGGTTCGCCCTCGCCGGACGGCCAGATGACCGCGACGATGCGCTGAACGTCGACCGCCGCGCGGCATTCATCGAGCGTGATCGACAGCACCTCGGCCAGGCTCTTGGCGACGCCCACGGACGTCGCGAGCCGCATCACCGCGTTCTCCCGCGCCGCGAACGCCCGCTGGGCGGTGATGTCGCGAACCGTTCCGACGAAAGCTTCCGGTTCCCTGCCGGATTCGCGCACCGAGTTGATGCTCACCGTCACCCAGGCCAGCCGGCCGTCCTGATGCTGGATCTCTGTCTCGTATTCCGCGCTGCCGTCGGTCAGCGCCCGGATTATCTGCTGCGCGGCAGCGTCGGTGTCGATCAGCCAGGGGTGCGGCCAGACGTACGGCATGCCGTCGGGCGGAAAGCCGATGATCTCGGCGAACGCGTCGTTCATTTCGACGATCGCGCCCCGCTCGTCGGCGACGAAGAACCCCTCCTGCAACGAATTCACCAGGGCGGTGCGGAACTTGTCGCGGTCGGCCAGCCCCTCGGCCCGGGCGCGCTGCTCCTCGTAGCGCCGGGTGCCGTCGAGGTAGCCGCGGGTGACGACGTCGAGCGCGGCCAGCGTCTGCAGCAGGAATTCCACCGCGGCCGGCCGGTCGAGATCGGTTTTCTTTGCCAGTTCTTCGATTTGGGTGAAGTGCTTCTCGATGATCTCGAGCATGCTGATCTGTTCCTGCAACGCGCGTCGCCCGAGCTCGTGACCGATCGCCAGGCTGTCCTCGTCGCGGGTGTCCACATAGCTTTTCAGCGCGGCGGTGTATTGGGCGTGAAAGTCGTTCGTAGCATTCATATCTTGCTCATCTTGGTGTCCCCCGGTGACGTGCGGCCAGCACCATCGCATCGTCAGACGCCTTGCCGTGCTTGTCCAGGATGTGCTCGGCGATCACGGGTGCGGTGGCGGCAAAATCGATGTGGTCCAAATGGTCTTCGGCAATGCCGTCGCTGGTGATGACCAACAGGTCGCCGGTGCGAATCGGAACCACTTGTGCGGGAGTGATATCCGGTATCCGGTAGCCGACGATGCCGGCGGTCAGGCGGGCGGTGGAGCGGACGACTTGGACTCCGCTGGCGGCCTTGGCGACGAGGTTGGCGCTGACGTTGCCCACCCCGGTCCAGGACAGTTGGCCCGCCTCGAAATCGACGCGGGCCAAGGTCATCGCGGCACCCCTGGTGCCGGTCAGGACGCGGTGACAGAGCTGCACCAACACCTCGAGCCGCTCGCCGCAGGCGCCCTTGAGCACGTCCACTCCGGTGTTCGCCGCGCTCGCGGCCTCGGGTCCGTGCCCCAGCCCGTCCAACACGCCGAACAGGGCGGCCGCTCCGTTTACCCCAACCGCGATCGACTGATCGCCACAGACCCGCTCCCCCGGCCGGGGGCGTCCCACCATCGCCCACTCGATCGGTCCCAGCCGGCCCTGCTCACGCACGCGCCGGGACCCACTTCCACATCTCGACCACGGTGCCCTTACCAAGCGCGGATTGCACGATCAGCCGATCCATCAATCGGCGTGCGCCCGGCAAGCCCAGGCCGAGCCCGCGTCCGGTCGAGTAGCCGTCTTCCATCGCGCGGTCGATGTCGGCGATGCCGGGACCGTCGTCCTCGGCGCGCACCACCAGCGCCTTTCGGCCCTCACGGTCGTCGACCGCAACCCGGACCGCGCCGCGGCCCGCGTAGCTGGTGATATTGCGAGCGATTTCCGAGATCGCGGTGGCGACCATGGTGACGTCGGTCAGCGAGAAGCCGAGCTCCAAGGCGAGTTGATGTCCAGCCTTGCGCGCGTCGACGATGTCGTCGGGGTTGTTGATATCGACGACTTTAACTGCCGGGTAGCCCGGGTCATCCGCCACCGTCGCGCCCGATCGTCCATTTCGCCGATTTCGGGCGCCCCAGTTTGCGATTGAGCAGCGCTATACCTTCCTCCAGGTCCAGCGCCGTGTTCATGTCGTCGAACGTCAACCCCAGCTGGACCATCGCGAACGCCACCTCCGGCTGCAGGCCAACGATCACCGTGTCGGCGCCACGCAACCGCGTCATGTGCGCGATCGTCCGCAGCGACCGGGCCGCGAAGGAATCCATCACGTCGATCGCGGTGACGTCGACGACGATGCCCTGCGCGCGGAACTGGCTGACGCGTTCCATGAGGTCGTAGCGCAACCGCTCGGTGTCGGAGTCGGTGAGCGCAGCCTGCACCGACGCGATCAGAATCTGGCCCTGCTTCAGGATTGGTACTGGCATGAGGCTTCCGTGGCTGTTTGTGGTTGCCCGCGCTTATCCGGTCGCCTCGCCCGTGCGGGTGACCTCGTAGCCGAGCAGACGCTCGGCTTCTTCGATGCCGCCCTGCAAGTCGCCGACGGCATTCATCTTGGACAGGTCCAGCCCGATGGTCACCAGCGTCAGGGCAATTTCCGAGGACAGGCCGGTGATGATGACGCTGGCGCCCATCAATCCCGACGCGTCCACGGTCTGCACCAGGTGGTTGGCCACGGTGGAGTCGATGGTCGGCACACCGGTGATGTCGATGACGACAACTTTTGCGCGGTTGGCGCGGATGGCGCGCAGCAGCTGCTCGGTGACCTGCCGGGCGCGCTGGCTGTCGAGCACGCCGATGATGGGGAGAATCAACAGTTGCTCGCGCACCTGCAGCACCGGCGTCGACAGCTCCCGGATCGCCTCCTGCTGCTGGCGGATGATGCGCTCGCGCTCCTGCACGAAGCTGACGCCCACGGTGTTGGCGATCCGGTTGGCCGCGGGTTCGTAGGCGTCGAGCACGCGGTTGAGCATCCCGAACTCCGCCTGGTACTTCTCGAACAGCGAGCGCGCCAGCACGTCACGCAGCAGCAGCACGATGCCGAGCACCTCGTCCGTCTCCACGCCCCGGGGGATGATGCGTTCCGACAGGTCGCGGGCGTAGGCCTGCAGCGCCTCGACGCTACCGGTCTCGAGCACCTCGACATAGTTGTCGTAGACGGCGGTCGCCTCGGAGAACAGCTCCTCCGGCGTCATCGCGGTGAGCAATTGGGCCTCGGTGATGCGCCGGGCCCACTCCTCGCGCAGGATGGTGCGATTTCGCCGCAGGTGCTGAACGAGTTGCGGCAGCAGACCATCGCTGGAGACCGTTGCCGTTTGGGTTCCGGTGCTGGTCTCCAACGGAGAATCTGACATCTGGCCTCCTCAAGGCGCGCAGGTCTCATGGCGAGACTAGCGTGGATAGGTGCGCGGTAGGTGTTGAGGCCTTTTTCTTCTGCCAGTTCGGCGGGCGGGTTAGGCTTGCACCACACCTGAGGCACTCAGACCCGGACGAAGGATCGCCATTGTCAGCTCCTGATTCGATTACCACGTTGGTTGCGGACCACGACGGGGTGTCCGTGGTGAGTGTCAGCGGCGAAATCGATTTGGTCACCGCTCCCGCCTTGGAGGAAGCCATTGGCGAGGTGGTTGCCGACGGGCCGACCGCACTGGTCATCGACCTCTCCGCGGTCGAGTTCCTCGGTTCGGTGGGGCTGAAAATTCTTGCGGCGACGTACGAGAAGCTCGGGAAGGCGACGGAGTTCGGGGTGGTGGCGCGTGGCCCGGCGACGCGCCGGCCGATTCACCTGACCGGGCTGGACAAGACGTTCCCCCTGTACCAGACGCTCGATGACGCGCTGACCGGCGTGCGGGACGACAAACTCCAGCACTGACGCGCCCGTCATGGACGTCGATCATCCAGAGGACGACCAGCGCTGGGACAGCCGCGAGCGCGGGGAGACCGAAATCCAGCGGCTGGACCGGAACTGGAACAGCCTGCTGCAGGAGCTGCGGGTGGAGCAGACGGGCGTGCAGCTGCTCACCGGCTTCCTGTTGACGCTGCCTTTTCAGCAGCGTTTCGACGTGCTGGGCCCGCACATGCGGGTGGTGTATCTGGCGACGGTGAGTTGCTCGGTGGCCGCCACGGTGTTGTTGATCGCGCCGGTCGCCATGCACCGGCTGCTGTTCCGGCGGCATCGCCTCCAGGTGGTGGTGTCGGCGGCGCACCGGTGCGCGTTCGCCGGACTCACGCTGCTCGGCTTCGCGTTGACCGGGATGACCGTCATCGTCTTCGCGGCGGTGACCGGGCGCGGTGCGGGCATTGCTGCCGGTGCGTGCGCGCTCGCGTTGTTTACCGTGTTCTGGCTGGTAGTGCCGTTATTGCTGCGTAGTCACCGGTGGTAGCCGGCCCCGTTCGTTTGGTTTTCTATGCGAACGGGTAATTGGCAGCCCGTGGTTGACATGTCGACCCAGGGCCGGGGGGAATCGGCCACTATGGCGGGGCGGGTGGCTGCGGCCGTCTGGGTGATCGGTCTGGTCGCGGGGGTGAGCGCGCTCGCGACGGGGCATCTGATGGTGGCCTGGGTGACGCTGGTGGTGGCCGTCGTGGCGCCCTGGTTCGGGCTGGCCGCGGTGCTGCACAGCAAGCCTCGCGTCGTCGAGTCCGAGCTGCCTTGGCAGGCGGCGCCCGCGCCCCTTTCCAGCGGCGGCTACCGCATAAAATTGCCGGCCCGCTAGCCCGCTTCCGGGGCCCGTTTTCGTGCCCGCACGCGCGCGCTTTGGCGCGTGTCCAATTTGTTGCCGTTTATAGGTGTGGCCAGGGGCTCTACGGGGTATCGCCTCAGCCACGGGTTGACTTTCAGGCGGGTTGGCCCTCCCCTGGCGAGGAAGGAACACCTATGACGGCCGTAAGCGACTACGACTCACGTCGCGTGTCCGAAGCCGACCCCGCGGACCGGTCGACGCTGCGTGAGCTGGCGCCGGTTCTGCCCGGGTCGTCTCCCGCGATCGTCGACGACGACCCCAACGACGCGCCCTTTTTCGAGCTGCCCGGCGCGGACCTGTCCGGTGAGGAGCTGACGGTCGCCGTCATCCCCATGCGGTCCGACGAGTTCACCTGTTCGTGCTGCTTTTTGGTGCAGCACCGCAACCGGTTGCACGGCACCGACGGCAGCGGACGTCCGATCTGCGCCGACTGCGCGTAAGTGGCGCGAGCAGACGCAAAAGCCCCTCATTTCGGCCCGAAATGGGTGCTTTTGCGTCTGCTCGCGCAGGGGCGCGTCGCTGCTTGACCTAGCCGACGGCGCCGTGTTGTGTCGTTGGCGTGCCGCCATCCCCTCCGGGCCTGCCCGCGCCCCGCGGGTTTCGCGCGGCCTTCGCCGCGGCGTATGCGATCGGCTACCTGGTCGGCGGCGAGCGCCGGATGATGAGGCTGATCCGCCGGTACGGGCCGATCATGACGATGCCGATCCTCAGCCTGGGCGACGTGGCGATCGTGTCCGACCCGGCGCTGGCGAAGGAGGTCTTCACCGCGCCCACCGACGTGCTGCTCGGGGGAGAAGGGGTGGGGCCGGCGGCGGCGATCTACGGGTCCGGATCGATGTTCGTGCAGGAGGAGCCGGAGCATCAGCGGCGGCGCAAACTGTTGACACCGCCACTGCACGGCGCCGCACTGAGCGGTTACGTGCCGATCATGCAGGACTCCACCCGTACGGCGATGCGCAACTGGCCGGTAGACCGCCCCTTCGAGATGTTGGAGGCGGCACGATCACTGATGCTCGACGTGATCGTCAAGGTCATCTTCGGCGTCGACGATCCCGATGAGGTGCGGCGACTCGGCCAGCCCTTCGAGCGGCTGCTGAATCTCGGTGTTTCGGAGCAGTTGACGGTCCGTTACGCGCTGCGTCATTTCGGCACTCTGCGGGTGTGGCCGCAGCGCGCCAAGGCCAACAAGGAGATCGATGACGTCGTCATGCCGCTCATCGCCCGGCGGCGCAACGATCCACGTCTGGACCAGCACACCGACATCCTCGCGTTGCTCATGTGTGCGCGCGGCGAAGACGGCGAGCGGTTGTCCGACAGCGAGATTCGCGACGACCTGATCACCCTGATGCTGGCCGGCCACGAGACGACGGCGACGACGCTGGCGTGGGTGATGGACCTGCTGCTGCACCACCCCGATGCCCTGCGGCGCGTACGGAACGAAGCCCTCAGTGGCGAGGAGGATTACACGACCGCGGTCATTCACGAGACGCTGCGGGTGCGACCACCGGCGCCGCTGACCGCGCGGGTGGTCGCCAAACCCATTACCATCGGCGGCTATTGCGTGCAGCCGGGCACCCGGATCGTCGTTCACATCATCGCAATCAACCGAAACGGCGACACCTACGAGCGGCCGTACGAGTTCCGTCCCGAACGATTCCTCGGCGTTCGGCCGCAGACCTATGCCTGGGTGCCGTTCGGGGGCGGCGTGAAACGTTGTCTGGGCGCCAGCTTTTCGATGCGCGAGCTGATCACCGTGCTACACGTGCTGCTGCGCGAGGGCGAATTCACGGCCGTCGACGCAACTCCGGAACGGATCGTACGGCGCTCGATCATGCTCGCACCTCGCCACGGCACCAAGGTGCGGTTCCGGCCCCGTTAGGGCAGCACCGTGTGCATCAACATCACGTCGTAGGCCGACCACAGCGACAGGTTGAAGTAGAGGTCCTTGCCCGACGACCACGGATGGATCATCGGTGCGTAGATCCCACCGGGCATCTGGAACGACGACACGAGCAGTTGTTCTGGGCTCCATGGCCCTTGCGGTGCCGGCGCGGTCCTGGCCACGACGTCGTTGGCGCCGTTGGTGTACAGCACCAGGTACTGCTTGAGGTAGCTGTTGTATTGGCCGGACATCTCGGCGACCGGGCCGGGGATGACCGGTGTGGCCGCACCCGGGTTGTTCGGGACCCAGCGGCCCTCGCCGTCACCGTTCCAGTACTGGTACTTGCTGAGGTCCGGTGCGGCGTTCGGCGGGACCCGCGACAGATGCGCCGCACCTCCGCGCCCAGAGGGAGTTCCGAACGAATAGAGGTACCCGTCGTTGCCCTTCATGAAGGCGCCCATCTGGAAATTCTCATTGCCCGGAACGTATTTGACGCCCGCGGCGCCGTCCGGCGTGGCCGGGCGAATACTGCCCGGGTAGATGCCCCAGTTCTGCCCGTTGTCGCGGGACATCGCCAGCGCCGAAAAGTTCGTCGCCCATTCGCCGTCGCGGCCCCACTCGCGGATGGACATGAAGTTCATGAGTTGCGTTCTGCCGATGGCGATCCCCGCGGTGGGAATGAGACCGGTCTCGTGTGGCGCCTTTTTCATCGTCTTGATGATCTGCCGGGACAGGCCCGACGGATACGACGGCGAGCCGGCGTATTTGTCGGAGGCGGACCCGGGTGCGACGTGAATGCCCTTGGTCAGGTCATGGTCGGAACTGCGGAACAGCACGTTGTATCGCCACTGTTGGCCGTGGACCTTGCAGTAACCGAAGGTGTCACCGAAGGCCATGAGAACCTGGCGGTTGCCGGGATCACCGTTGTCCCAGGGGATTCCGAGGTCGGTACCGGAGATGCCGAAGCGTTCCAGCGTCTTGTTCGGGCCGTTGGGTCCGGTGATCCAGTCGACGAGCGAAGTGGGGGCGCCCGCGATCGACGCAGGTGGCGGAGCCGCCTCCGGTGCGGGCTGGGGCGCCGGCTGAGGCGCGGGTTGGGGGGCGGGTCGTGGGGCCGCATTCGGCTGCAACTGGGTGGCATTCGGGGGCGGTGGGTTGCCGGGCTGCGGCGGATTGGGCCCCGGCACCGCGCCCTCGGTTTTCGGTCGTACCTGCGATTGTTGTTGCAGCGGAGCGGAATACCGGGTGGTGCCCGGCTTGAGCAGACTCGAGATCAGCGGACCCAATTTGGGAAGTGGCGCACGGTCATTCGTATTGCTCGGCCTGCGTCCCGTGGGTGGTCGGACCACCGGCGCGGGCGCCTCGACCGGCGCCTCGGTGGCCGGCGGCTCGATGTTCGCCTCGGGTGCTTCGCAGGGGGTGGCGTAGGCGGGTGGCGCGACGCCTATTCCAACCACCAGCCCGAGAGCGGCCGTAGCCGCCACCGACGCTGACATGATTCGCGGAAACGCCGACAATGTCACACCTTTCACGGGGCAAGACGCCCCTCTGACGCCGCCTTGACGCCGCCTTGACGCCCCCAGTTGCACATGTGACGATAGAGACCTACGGGGCTCTTGTGACTAGCCATTTGGCAATGGTATGGATCTGAGACCGTGTCGCGACCCTTTCGTTGAGGCCCCGCGCCAACGCAGAGTTGGCAACCCGATTGGCTCCGCGAGGAGCGGGTATACCTCTTCAATCAGCCAATTAGACAGCGTTCAACAAAGGGGCACGACATGATCGTCTTGGGCATCATCCTGATCGTGGTGGGATACCTCGTTCCGCTGCCGATTCTCACTTACGTCGGCGGCATCCTGGTCGTCATCGGCGTGATCCTATGGATCCTGGGCGCCGTCGGCCGCCCGGTCGGGGGCCGAAAAGTCTGGTTCTAGCCGCGCTATGAAGATCTGCATAGTCGGCGGCAGTTCCCGCCAGATCCAATCCTGAGTTCGCCCGCACAACTCGGCCGTTCTTGACGAGATTATGAAGGCCGTCATAGTCTGACCCATCGCACCTTGATGATGGGCAGGCGGTGAGTGATGGCAGGTGATACGCGGCAGGCGATGGTGCTGACCGCTGTGCAGCTGCTGCGGGAGCGTGGCGCCGACGGCGTGACGTTGGACGCGTTGCTCAGTCGCAGCGGAGCCCCGCGCGGGTCCATCTACCACCACTTCCCCGGCGGTCGTTCGCAAATCCTCGATGAGGCAGTGCAACTGGGCGGCGACACCATCACCGAGCTGATCCGCCGCACGTCGGCCGATGGTCCGGTCGCGGTCCTGCGCCGGATGACCGCGTTCTGGCGTCGACTGCTGTGGGAAAGCGATTTCGGCGCCGGCTGCCCGGTGGTGTCGGTGGCGGTAAGCGCACCGGCCGATTCGGCCCTGGCCGAGCACGCCAACCAGATTTTCCAGGCCTGGCACGGCGCGCTCGCGGACTGCTTTGAGGGGCAGAGTCTGGCCGCGCCCGTCGCCCAGCGGCTGGCCAGCATGTCCGTCGCCGCCGTCTCCGGGGCGGTCACGCTGTGCCGAGCCAGAGCCAGCCTGCAGCCGCTCGAGGACGTGACGGCCGAACTCGAAGTGCTATTGACCGCTCGCACGCTGTTCGCGAACGAACCGAATGTGGGTTAGGGCATGGAATGGACCGGCGCCGTGTATGCCGACACCCCAACGGTGGAGGTGTCCACCTGGATCGACGCGCCCCCCGCACGCGTATGGGACGTCGCCTCGGATATCGCCGTCATGGCCGAGAGCAGCGCCGAGCTGCAACGCGTCGAATGGGCCGACGGCCGCCAGGGGCCCGAAGTCGGCGCCCGGTTCACGGGCTACAACAAGCACCCGTCGTTCGGGGAATGGTCCACGGTCTCCGAAGTCGTGGAGTGCGAGCCGCAGCGCGTCTTCGCCTGGGCGGTAGGCGATCCGGACAATCCGACCGCAGTCTGGCGGCTTCGGCTGACCCCCGAGGGCAGCGGCACCCGGCTGTCGCAGTGGATGCAGATGGGGCCGGCGCCGTCGGGGCTGTCCGTGGCCATCGCGCAGCAACCGGACAAGGAACAAAAGATCGTCTACGTGCGGATGCGCGAATTCGAGAAGTCGATGCTGGCCACCCTCGAATACCTCAAACAGAAGGCCGAACGCTGATGCGCGCCGCCATCACCGTCGAGGCCGCCAGCTTCGGAACCTGGTCTCACCAAAAGCTTTTCGTCTCCGAAGCGGAGAGGATGGGCCTCGACATCTGTTGGGTCGCCGAGGCGTGGGGTTCGGATGCGGTGTCGACGCTGGGCTTCTACGCCGCCTGCACCGAACGGATGCTGCTGGGATCCGGCATCATCCAACTGGCGACCCGCACCCCCGTTGCGATCGCCCAGGCCGCGATCACGCTGTCCAACTTGTCACAGGGCCGATTCCTACTCGGGCTCGGCGCGTCTGGCCCCCAGGTCATCGAGGGGCTGCACGGCGTCGCCTTCGCCCGCCCGCTGGCGCGCATGCGGGAGACCGTCGACATCATCCGTCAGGCCGTCGCAGGCGAACGAATCTCTTTTCAGGGCAAGCAGTTTCACATTCCGCGGGTCGGCGGCGACGCGAAGCCCATGCGACTGTCGATGCGGGCCGAACATCCGATTCCGCTGTATCTGGCGACCCTCACGCCGGCCATGCTGCGGCTCACCGGCGAGATCGCCGACGGATGGCTCGGCACCAGCTTCGTTCCCGAGGGCGCCGACGAGGCGTACTTCGCCCACCTCGACGAGGGCCTGACGCGCTCCGGACGTGTGCGGTCGGACCTGGACATCTGCCAGGGCGCCGAGGTCGCCTTCGCCGCCGACGAGAATCACCTCAAGACGCTCGTCGACAAGCGCAAGTCCGAGTTGGCGTTCAGCCTCGGCGGAATGGGTTCGACGTCAACGAACTTCTACAACCAGGCGTACAGCCGCCAGGGCTGGGCCGACGTCGCCACGGCCGTCCGACAGCGCTGGCAATCCGGCGACCGCGCCGGAGCGGCCGCCCTGATCACCGACGACATGATCCTGGCGACGACGCTGATCGGCACCGAACCGATGGTTCGTGACCGGCTGCGGGTGTGGTGCGACGCCGGCGTGGACACCGTCCGCATCTACCCGGCGGGCGACACCCTCGAAGAGCGGGTGAAGACTCTCGGCGCCGCCATCGACCTGGTCCATTCGATCGGGGCGTCGAGTCCATGACGGACGCCGCCGAGCCTGAGACCCCGCTCAGGCGCCGGTCCGCGTGCGCCGGCCAGGAACATGAATGCGGCGATGAAACACAGAACCGCCGCCCAGAGCGCGGTGCCACGACTCGGCGGACTGAATGTCTGAGCGAGGTCCCCGGCGTGGCTCCCCGACGGCACTGCCTGCACGGATCCGGACTTTACCCAACTGTCGCTTCAGGACGCGCATCCTGGAGACCGTCCTGGAGACGAAGAAACCCGCCCTGACCGCTGTGCCTGGCCAGTGCGGGTTTCCCACTGTCGGGGTGGCGGGATTCGAACCCACGACCTCTTCGTCCCGAACGAAGCGCGCTACCAAGCTGCGCCACACCCCGCTTGAAGCCACGACAGCCTATCGCACCGGCCCGCCGACTCGCCAAACGCGCTAGACGCGGGTCACTTCCACAGGCAGGAACGCTCGAATTCGACCAGCGCCAGGGCGTGGTCGCCGGGGTCGAGCCCCTGGGCGCTGACCCAGTCGTCGCTGAAGTAGGTGTCCGCGTAGCGGTCCCCGCTGTCGGCGAGCAGGGTGACCACCGAGCCGCTGCGGCCGTCGGCGACCATCTCGGCGAGCAGCCCGAAGGCGCCCCACAGGTTGGTGCCCGTGGACGGCCCCACGCGGCGGCCCAGGACGGCGCTGACGTGCCGTGCGGCGGCTATTGACGCCGCGTCGGGCACCGACACCATGCGGTCGACCACGCCGGGCAGAAACGACGGCTCAACCCGCGGTCGGCCGATGCCCTCGATCCGCGAACCCGTCGGCATCACGAGGTCGTCCCGACCTTGGGCGTAGGCGGGAAAGAACGCGGAATTCTCCGGGTCGACGACGCACAACCGGGTGGCATGGCGCCGGTAGCGGATGTAGCGGCCGATCGTCGCGCTGGTGCCGCCGGTGCCCGCCCCGACGACGATCCACTCCGGGACGGGGTGGGCCTCGTCGCGCATCTGCGCGTAGATCGACTCCGCGATGTTGTTGTTGCCGCGCCAGTCGGTGGCGCGCTCGGCGTGGGTGAACTGGTCCAGGTAATGGCCGCCGGTGTCCGCGGCGACCCGGGCCGCCTCGGCGTAGACCTCGCTCGAGTTCTGCACGAAATGGCAACGGCCGCCCTGCGCTTCGATCAGCGCGATCTTGGCGGCGCTGGTCGACGCCGGCATCACGGCGACGAACGGCAGCCCCAGCAGGGCGGCGAAGTAGGCCTCGGACACGGCGGTGGAACCGGACGACGCCTCGACGACGGTGGTGCCGTCGCCGATCCAGCCGTTGCACAGCGCGTAGAGGAACAGCGAACGGGCCAGCCGGTGCTTGAGGCTGCCGGTGATGTGCGTCGTCTCGTCCTTGAGGTAGAGCGCGACGTCCACGTCGGTGCCCCACGCCGACGGCAGCGGGTAGCGCAGCAGGTGGGTATCGGCGCTGCGGCGGGCGTCAGCCTCGATCAGCCGGATCGCGTTGTCGGTCCAGTCACGCGGCCGGCTACGGTCCGCGATCTGGGCCCGATCGGTCAACGCACCGATGCTGTTGGCTGTGACCGGCTCAGGTTGCTGTCCGAGTCACGGTCGCCCATCGGGGTCGCGATGAGCGTCAGCAGGGTGACCTCAGGCCGGCAGCAGAACCGCACCGGCGCGAACGGCGAGGTGCCCATTCCGGCCGACACGTGCAACAGCATGTTTTCACCCCAGCGGGACGGTCCCTTGGCCCTTGAGCGATCCAGGCCGCAGTTGGTCACCAAAGCCCCGTAGAACGGCAGGCACAGCTGCCCGCCGTGGGTGTGGCCGGCCATCACCAGCTGGTAGCCGTCGGTGGCGAACCGGTCCAGCACCCTGGGCTCCGGCGAGTGCGTCAGCCCCAGCCTCAGGTTCGCGGCCGGGCTCGCCGGACCCGCGATCGTGTCGTACCGGTCCCGGTCGATGTGCGGGTCGTCCACGCCGGCCGCGGCGATGTGCAGCCCGGCCACCTCGAACTCCCGACGGGTGTGGGTCATGTCCAGCCAGCCGCGCTCGGTGAACGCAGCGCGCAGGTCCTGCCAGGGCAGCGGCTCGCCGCGGACGCGGTGGTCCGGGTTGGTCAGGTAGTTCATCGGGTTCTTCAGGCGCGGCCCGAAGTAGTCGTTGCTGCCGAAGACGAACACGCCCGGACGGGATAGCAGGTCGCCCAGGCCCTGGATGACCGCGGGCACCGCCTTGGGGTGCGCCAGGTTATCGCCGGTGTTGACCACCAGGTCGGGCTCCCAGGACGCTAGCTCGCGCAGCCAGGCCTGCTTACGGCGTTGGTTGGGCAGCATGTGCAGATCGCTGACATGCAGCACCCGCAGCGGGGTGGATCCGGGTGAGAGCACGGGCATGGTCAACTCGCGGATGACGAACGCGTTGCGCTCGACAAACGCGGCATAACCGATCCCGGCGACGGCCGAGCCGAGTGCGACGGCTCCGGTGCGCAACAGCGTGGGCAGAACAGCAGCCATGCTGAAAGCCTACTGCCGGTGGCCGACTGGTAACGCATGTCTTCAGACACACGTGCCGTAAGGGGCCTTTTGCGCACCGCCAGGTTATGGCGGCGGCGGTGCCGGAGGCGGCGGCGCGAGCAGCGGAATCGTGATCGGCGGCAGACCCGGTATCTCCACCACCTGCGACCCGATCGGCGGCGGCATGCCCGGAATGCCTTCCGGCAGCGGCGGCGGTGGCGGCGGGATGCCGTTGCTGATCTGGATCGTGATGATCGAGCCCGGGATGGTCTGCCCGCTGGGTGACGTCCCGACGACCTCGCCGAACTTGGCGACGCTGTTGATGGAGGCGGTTTGGTCGGCGACCTGGAAGCCCGCGTCCTTCAGTCGCTGGCGCGCCTGGTCCACCTCCAGGCCGGCGACGCTGGGCACCCGTGAGCCTGGTGAGCCCTCGACGTAGCGAGGATCGGTGGGCGGCAACTTCACTTCGCCGAACGCGGTGGCGATCGGTTTCATCGCCGTGAACCATGTGCGTGCCGGTTCGTTGCCGCCGTACAGGTCGCCTTCCCCGCAGTGTCGCAGCGGGGCCGAACACAGGTCCGTCGGCGAGGTCGAGTCGTCGTAGATGTAGTTCGCGGCGGCGTAGTGGCTGGTGAATCCGACGAAGCCGGAGGATCGGTGCGCCTCAGTGGTGCCGGTCTTGCCCGACACCGGCAGGTCCCAACCGGCCGCACCGGCCGAACCGGCGGCCGTGCCGGATCCGGTCGCATCCTTGCTCATCGCGTTGGCCAGCGTGTTGGCCAGACCCTCGGGGACGACCTGGTCGCAGGTCTCGGTGGTGACAGCGACCTCATTGCCGTTGCGGTCGATCAGCTTGTCGACCGGGCTCGGCGGGCACCACACGCCGCCGGACGCCAGGGTGGCCGCGACGTTGGACAGCTCCAGCGCATTGACCTCGATCGGGCCGAGGGTGAACGAGCCGATGTTTTGCCGCTTGACGAAGTCGGCCAGGCTCTCGTTGCTGTCCGGGTTGTAGTCGCGGGCGGTGCCCGGATTGGCGTAGGAGCGCAGGCCCAGCTTGATGGCCATATCCACCGTGCGGGTCACCCCGACCTGCTGGATCAGCTTGGCGAACGCGGTGTTGGGTGAGGTGGCCAACGCGTCCGTGACGTTCATTGCGCCCCGGTAGTTACCGGCGTTGACGACGCACCAGGTGTCCTTGGGACAGCCCTTGGCGCCACCGCTGCCCATGCCTTTGGCCTGGAATCGGCCGGGCACGTCGAGCGAGGCGTTGATCCCCATGCCCATGTCGAGCGCAGCGGCCGTCGTGAAGATCTTGAACACCGACCCCGCGCCGTCGCCGACCAGGGAGAACGGCTGTGGTCGCATGGTTTCGCCGGCTTCGAGGTCGAGCCCGTAGGTGCGGTTGCTCGCCATGGCCAGGACGTGGTGGGAATCCTTGCCCGGCTTGATCACGCTCATCACGCTGGAAATGCCCGGCAGTTTGGGGCTCGCGAACTTGTCGATGGCCGCTTTGACCGGGATCTGCACCTCGGGGTCGAGCGTGGTGCGGATCAGATAGCCGCCCCGGGCCAGTTGCTCCTTACTGATGCCGGCGCGCGACAGGTACTCCTGGACGTAGTCGCAGAAGAACGCGCGGTCGGCGGCGGCGATACAGCCCCGCGGCAGCTCCTTGGGCTGCGGCAGGATGCCCAGCGGCTGGGCCTTGGCGGCCCGCAGGGCCTCGGCTTCGGCGGGCAGGTTCTCGATCATCGTGTCGAGGACCAGGTTGCGCCGGGCCAGCGCGCCTTCCGGGTTGACGTAGGGGTTGAGCGTGCTGGTCGACTGCACCATGCCGGCCAGCAGGGCGGCCTGCTGCCAGTTCAGGTCCGACGCGTTGATGCCGAAGTAGGTCTGCGCCGCGTCCTGCACGCCGAAGGAGTTGTTGCCGAACGACACCAGGTTCAGGTACTTGGTCAGGATCTCCGGCTTGGTGAAGGTCTTGTCCAGCGTCAGCGCCATGCGGATCTCGCGCAGCTTGCGCGCCGGGGTGGTCTCGACGGCCGCGCGCTTCTCCGCGTCGGTCTGCGCGGTGACCAGCAGTTGGTAGTTCTTGATGTACTGCTGCTCGATCGTCGATCCACCGCGGGTTTCCACGTCGCCGGACGCGTAGCCGGCCAGGCCGGTCAGCGTGCCCTTCCAGTCCACGCCGTTGTGTTCGGCGAACCGCTTGTCCTCGATGGAGACGATCGCGAGCTTCATCGTGTTGGCGATCTTGTCGCCGGGCACCTCGAAGCGGCGCTGCGAATACAGCCAGGCGATGGTGTTGCCTTTCGCGTCGACCATCGTCGACACCGCGGGCACCGCGCCCTCGACCAGCTGGGCCGAGCCGTTGGCGACGACCTCGGACGCGCGATTGGACATCAGTCCTAGTCCGCCCGCGACCGGGAACATCAGTGCGGTCGCGACGACGCTGGCCAGCAGGCAGCACCCAGCCAGCTTGAGGAGCGTCAATGCGGCCGGCGGACGATCGGACATGGGTCCACAGTAGCCACCCTGGGCGACAGCGCCATGTTCAGCGGCCGACCAGATCGGTTCACTCACTCATACGGACAGTGTCCGCAGCGATTTGCACAAGTGTTAGGCAAATTTTCACAAGCGTCACTGTTCAACTCCACAAACGGGACTCGGGCGTCGCCGCGCGAAGTCCGCTCCGACGCCCAGACGGCACGCGCGTCCCAAAAAAAGCGTTATCAGACTGTTGCGCAATTGGCACCTGACCACCTAACTTAGACACACGGTGAGATTCAGGTAACAGCGCCGTGCACAGTGTGGCGTAGATCGCAGCAGGGTCTGCACCCGAGGAGGGCGGTCGCAAATTGCGGCTGGGAGGAAAGGGAACAGCTCGTGTCAGGAACACGGCCGGCGCCACGCAGAACGAACCTGTCGATTGCGACGACGCCCCTGAAGGCAGTCGAAGCCGAAGACCGCATCGCCTGGGTATCGAAGGCGCTGTGCCGGGCCACCGACCCTGACGAGCTGTTCGTGCGCGGCGCCGCCCAGCGCAAGGCCGCCGTGATCTGCAGGCACTGCCCTGTAATGCAGGAATGCGGTGCCGACGCGCTGGACAACAAGGTCGAGTTCGGCGTCTGGGGCGGCATGACCGAGCGCCAGCGCCGCGCACTGCTCAAGCAACACCCCGAGGTGGTGTCGTGGGCCGACTTCTTCGACAAGCGGCGTAACCGCAGCGTCGGCTGATCCGCTCGCCCTTCGAGCATTCATCATTACTTTTCTGTTACAACCGCAGGTCGCCATCGCCTAATCAGCTTGTGCGCAATAAGAACTGGCGTGTGCACAATAGCGGGGGTGCGCCGTGTGCGTCGAGCGTCGACTTATGTCACGGTCCCGCGTCGGGAACGTGCATCAACCCAACGCTCGTCGGGTGGTATTTAGCCGACGGAGGTGATCTGGTCCGCGAGCGCGCGCAGCGCCTCCAGGTCGGACACGTCGAACGGCAGCGACGGCACGCCGATGACCGGGACGTCGGGATTGGCGCCGGTAAACCGCGACAGCAACCGGACCTCGCGCTTGGCGGTCTGCGCCCGATCGGTGTGGATCCGCAGCACGGCCGCCGCCAGTTTGGCGCTCGAGTCGGAGTCGGGGGCGTCCAGCGTCTCAGTGGCGTCGATCGCCCGCTCGACGGGTAGCGAACACAACGTCGGATGCGTGCGGTTCAACACCAGCCCCGCCAGCGGCATGCTTTCCTGGGACAGCCGGTCGACGAAGAAGGACGCCTCGCGCAGCGCGTCGGGTTCGGCCGCCGACACCACCACGAACTGGGTGCCGCGGCGCTTCAACAGCGCATAGGTGCGATCGGCCTTCTCCCGGAAGCCCCCGAACGTCGCATCGAGCGACTGCACGAACGCCGCCGCATCGCCCAGCATCTGCGAGCCGAGCACCGTGGACATCGCCTTCATCGCCAAACCCATTGCGCCGGTCACCAATCGACCGATACCCCGACCGGGGGCCAGCAGCAGCCGCCACAGGCGGCTATCCATGAAACTGCCCAACCGCTTTGGCGCGTCCAGGAAGTCGAGCGCATTGCGCGACGGCGGGGTGTCCACCACCACCAGGTCCCAGCGGTCCTCGGCCAGAAGCTGACCCAGCTTCTCCATCGCCATGTACTCTTGCGTGCCGGCCAGCGAGGTCGCGACGGTCTGATAGAACTGATTGTCCAGAATCGATTGCGCGCGATCGGATCCGGAGTACTGGATCACCATCTCGTCGAACGTGCGACGCATGTCCAGCATCATCGCGTGCAGCTGGCCGGGAACTTCCGGCGCCAACGGCACCCGCTGCGGGGTGTTGCCAAGATCGTTGACGCCCAACGCCTGTGCCAACCGCTTAGCGGGGTCGATGGTCAAAACGACCACGGTGCGGCCGTATTCGGCGGCGCGCAGCGCCATCGCGGCTGCCGTCGTCGTCTTACCGACCCCGCCCGCGCCGCAGCACACCACCACGCGGTTGGAGGTGTCGGCCAGAATCTTGGCCATGTCCAGGGTCTTTGGTGTGTTGGTCATCGAACCCCCTGCTGGGCAAGCGATTCGGAGAGTTCGTAGAGGCTGCCCAGGTCCACGCCGTCGGAGATGGTCGGTAGTTCCAGCCGCGGTACGTGCAACGCGTCGAGCTGTTGGGCGTTGTCCGCGCGCGCCCTGATCCGGGTGGCATGCTCGATGGTCTCGGTGAGCAGGCCGGCGAAATCGTCGTCGGAGAGCGTGATTCCGGCCGTCTCCAGACCGGACCGCACCGAGTCGGCGTCGATGTCTCCCTCGGCGGCCTTGGCCAGCGCGTCGGGCTCCAGATAGGCGGGAATGTTGCGGTTGACGATCACACTGCCGATCGGCAGATCCATCTCCGCCAACTCCTCGATGGCTTCCAGGGTCTCCTGTACCGGCAGCGCCTCCAGTAGGGTGACCAGGTGGATGGCGGTCTGATCGGAGTGCAGCAGCTTGACGACCCCCTCGGCCTGCGAGTGCACCGGTCCGCCCTTCGCCAGGTCGGATACCGCCTTGGTGACGTCGAGGAACCGGGCGATGCGGCCGGTCGGGGGCGCGTCGACGACGATCGCGTCATAGAGCGGCTGCCGGTTCTTGTCGACGCGGATCACGGTCTCCTTGATCTTGCCGGTGAGCAGCACGTCGCGCAGGCCCGGCGCGATCGTCGTCGCGAACTCGATCGCACCGATCCGGCGCATCGCCCGCCCCGCGATCCCGAGGTTGTAGAACATGTCGAGGTATTCCAGGAACGCCGCCTCGATGTCGATTGCCAGCGCGTTGACCTGGCCGCCGCGTTCGGCGGTGGCGATCTTGAGCTCCTGGTACGGCAGCGGCGGGACGTCGAACAGCTGCGCGATGCCCTGGCGCCCCTCGACCTCGACGAGCAGCACCTTGCGCCCGCCTGCGGCCAGGGTCAGGGCGAGCGCGGCCGCGATCGTCGACTTTCCCGTACCGCCCTTGCCCGTCACGAAATGCAGGCGGGCCTTCGACAAGCGCGCCGGCCAGCCGACGGAATGCCCGCCGCTATCTGTGTTTGCCACCATCGCATGCTAGCCCGACGCCGGTAGCCCGCCACCGGGTTGCCCGGAGCTGGTTCCGTCCGACCGATAAGCTCGCGTCATGACCCAACCGACCGCGTGGGAGTACGCCACGGTCCCGTTGCTTACACACGCCACCAAGCAGATCCTCGACCAATGGGGTGAGGACGGCTGGGAACTGGTGGCGGTGCTGCCCGGGCCCACCGGCGAGCAGCACGTCGCGTACCTGAAGCGGCCCAAGTAGCGGAGCGGGTCATGACTTCTGGATCCACCTGGCTGGCCCGGCTCGGGAATCTCGGTGTGGCGCTGCCGCAGGTCGCCTCGCCGCTGGCCGCCTACGTTCCCGCGGTGCGCACCGGCAACGTCGTCTACACCTCCGGCCAGTTGCCGTTCGACTCCGGAAGGCTTGCCCGCACCGGCAAGGTGGGCGCCGATGTCACGCCCGAGGAGGGCAAGGCGATGGCTCGGATCTGCGCGCTCAACGCGCTGGCCGCCGTCGACGCGCTGGTGGGTCTGGACACGGTGACGCGGGTGGTCAAGGTCGTCGGGTTCGTCGCGTCGGCGCCGGGTTTCAACGGCCAGCCCAACGTGGTCAACGGCGCCTCGGACCTGCTTGCCGAAGTGTTCGGCGACAAGGGTGCGCACGCGCGTTCGGCGGTCGGGGTGGCCGAGTTGCCGATGGATGCGCCGGTGGAAATCGAGCTGATCGTGGAGGTCGGCTGAGGTCCGATGACCGAGACAGCCGAGCCCGCTGAGTCGCTGACGCATCCCGCATACGGCAGGCTGCGGCCCGTCACGGAGACCGTGTCGGTGTTGCTGGCCGAGAACCCCGGTCTGATGACTTTGGAGGGGACCAACACCTGGGTGCTGCGCGGTCCCCGCAGCGACGAGCTGGTCATCGTGGATCCCGGACCCGACGACGACGAGCACATCGCTCGGGTCGCCGCGCTGGGCCGCATCGCGCTCGTGCTGATCAGCCACCGCCACCCCGACCACACCGATGGCATCGACAAGCTGGTCGAGCTGACCGGGGCGACGGTGCGCTCCGCGGGCAGCGGATTCCTGCGCGGTCTGGGCGGCGAGCTGACCGACGGCGAGGTGATCGACGCGGCCGGCCTGAAGATCAAGGTGATGTCCACGCCGGGCCACACCGCCGACTCGTTGTCGTTCGTGCTCGACGACGCGGTGCTGACCGCCGACACGGTGCTGGGCCGCGGCACCACCGTCATGGATAAGGAAGACGGCAGCCTGGCCGACTACCTGGAATCCCTGCACCGGCTGCGGGGCCTGGGCCGACGCGCGGTGCTGCCCGGTCACGGACCCGAGCTGCCCGACCTGGACGCCGTCACCCAGGACTACCTCGTGCACCGGCAGGAGCGGCTGGAGCAGGTGCGGTCCGCGGTGCGCGAGCTGGGGGAGGACGCCAGCGCCCGGCAGGTCGTCGAACACGTCTATACCGACGTCGACGAGAAGCTGTGGGACGCCGCCGAATGGTCGGTCCAGGTGCAGCTCGACTACCTGCGGGCTACCTAGCGCGAACAGACGCAAAAGCTCCCGACACGCCGACGGAAAAGGGCCTTTTGCGTCTGCTCGCCGGTCTAACGCGCGCGGCGCGCCAGCCGCTCGGAGTCCGAGATGAGCACGCTCTTGCCCTCGAGGCGGATCCAGCCGCGGTGCGCGAAGTCGGCCAGCGCCTTGTTCACCGTCTCCCGCGATGCGCCCACCAGCTGGGCGATCTCCTCCTGGGTCAGGTCATGGGTCACCCGCATCGCGCCACCCTCCTGGGTGCCGAAGCGCTGGGCGAGTTGCAGCAGCTGCTTGGCCACCCGACCGGGCACATCGGTGAAGATCAGGTCGGCCAGGTTGTTGTTGGTCCGGCGCAACCGCCGTGCCAACACCCGCAGCAGCTGTTCGGCGATCTCCGGACGGTCGGCGATCCAGGCCCGCAGCGCGTCGCGGTCCATCGACACCGCCCGCACCTCGGTGATCGTCGTCGCGCTGGACGTCCGCGGGCCCGGGTCGAAGATCGACAACTCGCCGAACATGTCCGACGGGCCCATGATGGTCAGCAGGTTCTCCCGGCCGTCCGGCGAGCGGCGACCGATCTTGACCTTGCCGGCGACGATGATGTACAGCCGGTCGCCGGGCTCTCCCTCGGCGAAAACCGTATGTCCGCGGGGGAAGTCAACGGGTTGCAGCTGCTTGGTCAGTGCTGCGACTGCGCTGGGCTCAACCCCTTGGAAGATCCCTGCCCTTGCCAGGACCTCGTCCACGTTGCCTCTTCTTGCCTCTTCGGGTTCCAACGAATCAGATACTGGCAGGCCGCCCTGTTACGAGTGACACGCGTTTAAAGGTAGGCCAATCGGTTCGACCTGCCAACGCTACACACGATTGGCGTCCCGAGTCTCCCTAAATTGCGGATTGGTTCGCGAACGGGCGTGGATGCGCGTCGGCAACCCCGACTCGCCCAGTTGGCCGAAGTCGCCGGCGAAAAACAGCGCGTCGAGCCGCAGCCCCGAGCCGCCCGCGGGCAACTCGGCCTGCCGCAGCGCCTGTCGCCGGTGTAGATAGTCCAGCGCCTCGGGCATGCCCTCACGGGCGAGGGTGTGGACATCCACCGCCTCGGCATGCTCCAGGAAGTCGTCGACGTCGGTCGCGGAGACGGTGCCGGCGGACAGCGCCCTTTCCACGCGCCCGAGGCCGAGCGTCGCCAGCATGAGCAGCCCGGGCACGCAGGCCACCAGCAACCACGACACAAGGAGAGTAAACAGGGCCTTGCATCAACATGAGGTCTCAGTGAGATCACGAAATCAGTACTCTGTCGTACGTGACACGGGCAAAGCCGAAAGGCCGTGCTAGGCCCACGCCGGCCGCAGCCGGTGCGGAGGTGGACCGGCGGTGGGCCCAAGAGACCCGCGTCGGCCTGGTCCGTCGGGCGCGTCGGATGAATCGCACACTGGCACAAGCGTTTCCGCACGTGTACTGCGAGCTGGACTTCACCTCGCCGCTCGAGCTGGCGGTGGCGACCATCCTGTCCGCGCAGAGCACCGACAAGCGGGTCAATCTGACGACGCCCGCGCTGTTCGCGAAATACCGCACCGCGGTGGACTACGCGCAGGCGGACCGGGCCGAGCTGGAAGCCCTGATCCGCCCCACCGGCTTCTATCGCAACAAAGCGAACTCGCTGATCGGCCTCGGCCAGGCCCTGGTCGAGCGGTTCGACGGCGAAGTGCCCGCCACCATGGAGGAATTGGTGACTCTGCCGGGGGTGGGCCGCAAGACCGCCAACGTGATCCTCGGGAACGCCTTCGGCATCCCGGGCATCACCGTCGACACCCACTTCGGGCGGCTGGTGCGCCGCTGGCGCTGGACGGCCGAGGAGGACCCGGTCAAGGTGGAGCACGCCGTCGGCGAACTGATCGAACGCAAGGAGTGGACCCTGCTGAGCCACCGCGTGATCTTCCACGGTCGGCGCGTGTGCCACGCCCGCAAGCCGGCCTGCGGAGTCTGCGTGCTCGCCAAGGACTGCCCGTCCTTCGGCCTCGGTCCCACCGACCCGCTGCTCGCCGCCCCCCTCGTCCAGGGCCCAGAGACCGAGCATCTGTTGGCGCTGGCCGGGCTGTAACGCCCCGTGACGGCCCCATGACGCCCAAAACCCGGTGGACCGTCGCGATCCTGGCGGTGGTGGCGGCCCTGGTGGTGGCGCTGGTTGCCGAGCTGCGCGACGACGCCCCGTCCGCCCGGACGTCCCAGGGCACCGCCGCCCGCGAACACCGCGACGCCGACACCCCGGCCGCGCTGGCCGGGCCGCGGCAGCGTGCGGATCTGCCGGCCTGTCCCCGCGGCGGTGCCGGCGCGGGAGTGCTGCGCGGCGTGGTGGTGGAGTGCGCGGCCGATGGTTCCGCCGTCGACGTCGCTGCCGCGTTCGCCGGGCACCGGGTGGTGCTCAACCTGTGGGCGTACTGGTGCGTTCCATGCGCGGCCGAACTGCCCGCCATGGCCGAGTATCAGCGTCGGGTCGGGCCGGAGGTGCTGGTGGTGACCGTCCACCAGGACGAGAACGAGACGGCCGCCCTGCTGCGGCTGGCCGAGATGGGTGTGCGGCTGCCGACCCTGCAGGACGGTCGCCGGCGGGTCGCCGCGGCGCTGGCCGTCGCAAACGTGATGCCCGCGACGGTGGTGCTGCGGCCGGACGGTAGCGTTGCGCAGACGCTGCCGCGCGCCTTCGCCACCGCCGACGAGATCGCGGCCGCCGTGCAAAGCGATGCGGGATGACCGGGACAAAGCGGGGTGAGGCGCGGGTGAGTGCGATTCCCCTGACGCCGGAATTCGGGCCGCCCTGGCTCAAACCGCTGGTCGACAACGTCGCCGAGATTCCCGACGCATTCCGCCGCCGGCTGCCGGCCGACGTGCTGGCCATGGTGACCGCCGCCGGCGCATTGTCGTCGGTTGCCTCGCTGCGCCGCGACGACCGCGAGGCCGCCGTCCTGGTGCTGTTCTCCGGCCCGCCGGCCGGGCCGGACGACGGCGGACCGCCCGACGACGCCGACCTGTTGCTGACCGTGCGCGCCTCCACGCTGCGCCACCACGCCGGGCAGGCGGCGTTCCCCGGGGGGGCCTCCGATCCCGGCGACGACGGACCCGTCGCGACCGCCCTGCGTGAGGCGCACGAGGAAACCGGAATCGACCCGTCCCGGCTGCATCCGCTGGTCACGATGGAACGGACGTTCATCGCGCCGTCGCGGTTCCACGTCGTCCCGGTGCTGGCCTACTCGCCCGATCCCGGCCCGGTGGCCGTCGTCAACGAGGCCGAAACCGCCATCGTGGCCCGGGTTCCGGTGCGCGCGTTCATCAACCCGGAGAATCGGCTGATGGTGTACCGCCGCACGCTCAGCCGCCGCTGGGCCGGCCCGGCGTTTCTACTGAACGAAATGCTGGTGTGGGGCTTCACTGGCCAGGTGATCTCAGCAGTGCTCGACGTCGCCGGCTGGGCCCAGCCCTGGGACACCGGCGACATCCGCGAGCTGGACGAGGCGATGGTCCTCGTCGGCGAACCGGATGGGGGTGGCGCGCGATGAACTCGCTGAGCCCGTCGGACTGGCTGGATGTGGCCGTGCTGGCCGTCGCGTTCATCGCGGCGATCTCGGGCTGGCGTTCGGGCGCGCTGGGCTCGTTGCTGTCGTTCGTCGGCGTGCTGCTCGGCGCGCTGGCCGGCGTGCTGTTGGCGCCGCACATCGTCAGCCACATCGCCGCCCCGCGCGCGAAGCTGTTCACCGCGCTCTTCCTGATCCTGGCGCTGGTCGTCGTCGGCGAGGTGGCCGGCGTCGTGCTGGGGCGGGCGGTTCGCGGCGCGATCCGCAACAGCACCGTCCGCACGCTCGACTCGGTCGTCGGGGTGGGCGTGCAACTGGTGGTGGTGCTGACGGCGGCGTGGCTGCTGGCGACGCCGCTGACCCAGTCGAAGGACCAGCCCGAGCTGGCTTCCGCGGTCAAGGGTTCGCGGGTGCTCGCGGGGGTCAACAATGTGGCGCCCGGCTTTCTGAAGACGGTGCCCAAGCGGCTGTCGGCGCTGCTGAACACGTCGGGGTTGCCCGCGGTGCTGGAGCCGTTCAGCCGGACGCCGGTCGCCCCGGTCGCGTCACCGGATCCGGCGCTGATCACCAACCCGGTGGTGGCCGCGACCCGGCCGAGCGTCGTCAAGATCCGCAGCGAGGCCCGCGCCTGCTCGAAGGTGTTGGAAGGCAGCGGATTCGTGGTGCAGGCCAACCGCGTGATGACCAACGCCCACGTGGTGGCCGGGTCCAACAAGGTCCAGGTGTACGCCAGCGGCAACCCGTTCGACGCGACCGTGGTGTCGTATGACCCGCGGGTCGATATCGCCATCCTCGCGGTGCCCAACCTGCCGCCGCCGCGGCTGGACTTCGATCAGGTCGAGGCGAAACCGGGCACGAGCGCGGTGGTGCTGGGCTATCCCGGCGGCGGCAACTTCACCGCCACCCCGGCCCGGATTCGCGAGGCCATCAAGCTCAACGGCCCGGACATCTACCGCGACCCCGAATCGGTCACCCGCCACGTCTACACCATCTACGCCAACGTGGAGCAGGGTAATTCGGGTGGACCGCTGATCGACCTCAACGGGCGGGTGCTCGGCGTCGTGTTCGGCGCGGCCGTCGACGACGCCAACACAGGCTTCGTGCTCACCGCCGACGAAGTGGAAAGCCAGTTGACCAGGCTCGACAGCAACCAGGCCGTGGCGACCGGACGCTGCGTCAGCTGAGCCGCGGCCCGTGCACGTGCTCGAGGAAGCGCATCAGGTGGCGGTTAATCTCCTGCGGCGCCTCTTCGTGACCGAAATGCCCTGCGCCGGCGACGGATACGTAGCGCCCGTGCGGCGCATAGCGCCGGGTGCGGTCGACCGGGTCGGCCAGCACGTACGGATCGGCGTCGCCGCGTAGATGCAGCAGCGGCACGCCGAGCTGCCGGGACATCGACCGGATGAAGCGCCGACCCTCGTCGCGCAGCTGGCTGCGGACCGCCCAGCGTTGATACTCCAGCGCGCAGTGCGCGGCGCCCGGGATCCGGATCGCCCGCCTCAGGTGGCCGATCGTCTGGGAAAAGTCTTCGGACGCTACCCATTTGGCGGAGCTGCGGCTGCGGACCAGGCGCTCGATTTCGTCCGCGTCGTGTCGGGTGAGCATGCGCTCCGGCCAGATCGGCGCCTGGTAGCGCAGCAACGTCGGGAGCAGCGCACGGCTCTGGTCGCGTCGGGTCAGGGTGGATCGGCGCAGCGCGGCCGGGTGCGGCGAGCTGATCAGCCCGATGGCGCGCACCAGGCGCGAATGCAGCAGGGCGGTGGTCCAGCAGGCCAGGCCGCCGTCGGCGTGGCCGATCAGCGTCGCCGACGTGTGCCCCAGCGCCCGGATCAGCCCGGCGGTATCGCCGGCCAGCGTCCAGCCGTCGTACCCGCGGGGCGGTTTGTCGCTGCCGCCGTAGCCGCGCAGGTCGACCGCGACCACCCGCGCCCCGGTCAGTTCCCGCAGTTGATGCCGCCAGGACCACCAGAACGAGCCGAAACCGTGCAGCAGCATCACCAACGGGCGCGCCGTGGCCGGCTCAGCCGGCGGTGTGGTGTCCTGGCCGGCGGGCAGCGCCTCGACGACGTGGAAGCGGATGCCGTTGGCGTGCACGTCCAGATGCCGCCAGGGCCCGTCGATGCGGACCATCGACGGATCGGGTGCCGGCATTTACCAACCCGACGGGTCGGCGGCCGTCCTGGGCGGCCTGGGAGGGTTGGAATCGGACGTGATCGCCGGCGGGCCCGCCGGGCCCTTGTCCTGGCCGGGCGTGAGCGCCGACGGCAGCTCCCGGACCGATTCGATGGTCTGACGCGGCCCCCGGATGCGACGCACCTTCAGATAGCCGAACAGCGCCAACACCACGGTGAAGACGACCATGATCCCGAACACGATCAGGAACGCCGCCCAGCGCCACAGCCAGTTGTCGAGCAACTCGGCAAGGAAGAAGAAGAAAAAGAAGGTGGAGTAGAACAGCACCACCAGGGCAGCGATGAAGAACACGCTGCCGGTCAGGCCCTTCTTGAGGTCGCGGGTGATCTCGGCGCGGGCCAGCTCGACCTCGGCGCGCACCAGCGTGGACATCTGCGCCGTCGCGTCCTTGATCAGGTCCCCGATCGACGGCTCACCGGATCGGGCATGCGGATCCGTCAACGGAATCGTGGTCAGGGTGTTGGGCACGCCGTTCTTGCCCTCGCCTTTGCTCACAGACGGTCCTCTCGGTTGATTGCCCGATTCGCTGTCGTCGCGGTTCATGTTGCCATGCGGTGCGGGGCCGCACGAGGCCAGCCGCGTGCGACGGCCGATCATCTAAACTGGCGGACCTGTTCCTCGACGTTCGACCAGCTCGACGGGAGTTTCGCTGTGCAGATGGCCTACCGGTGTGTCGCGGTGGCGATCGTGGCCGGCCTCTGGGCCCTGCTCGGTTGGCCCGCCGGCACCGCTACCGCCGACGACCGGTTGCCGCTGGGTGGCGGGGCGGGCATCGTCATCAACGGCGACACCATGTGCACGCTGACCACTATCGGCAACGACCGCTCCGGTGAGTTGATCGGCTTCACCTCCGCCCACTGCGGGGCGCCGGGCGCCCACGTCGCCGCGGAGGGCGCGGAGGGCAGGGGCCAGCTGGGTGTGATGGTCGCGGGCAACGACGCCCTGGACTACGCGGTGATCAAGTTCGATCCGGCCAAAGTGGCGCCGGTGGCCAACTTCAACGGCTTCGTGATCAGTGGCATCGGCCCGGATCCGGCGTTCGGCCAGGTCGCCTGCAAGCAGGGCCGCACCACCGGCAACTCCTGCGGGGTGACGTGGGGGATGGGCCAGACGCCCGGCACCCTCGTCATGCAGGTCTGCGGCCGGCCCGGCGACTCGGGCGGCCCGGTGACCGTCAACAACCTGCTGGTCGGCATGATCCACGGCGCGTTCAGCGACAACCTGCCGACGTGCGTCATCAAGTACATCCCGCTGCACACCCCGGCCGTGGTGATGGACTTCAACGCCATCCTGGCCGACGTCAACGCCAAGAATCGGCCCGGCGCGGGATTCGTGCCCGTTCCGGCCTGACCCGCGACGGCGCTACTTGGCTGCCTGGATCGCGTCGAATACCCCGGGGTCGAGCAGCGTCGACGTGTCGCCCAGCTCGCGCTTCTCGGCGAGGTCGCGCAGCAGCCTGCGCATGATCTTGCCGCTGCGGGTCTTGGGCAGTTCCGGGACGATGTGCACCTCGCGGGGCTTGGCGATCGGTGAGATCTCCCGGGCCACCTCGGCGCGCAGTTCGTCGACGGTGCCGTCGTGGGGCTCGTAGTTGCCGCGCACGACGACGAACGCGCAAATCGCCTGACCGGTGATGTCGTCCGTCACGCCGACCACCGCCGCCTCGGCGACCGCGGCGTGCCCGACGAGCGCCGACTCCACCTCGGCGGTGGAGATCCGGTGCCCGGACACGTTCATCACGTCGTCGATGCGGCCCAATATCCAGATCGCGCCGTCGGGGTCGAAGCGGGCGCCGTCGCCGGCGAAGTAATAGCCCTGCTCGGCGAACTTGGACCAGTAGGTCTTGCGATACCGCTCGGGGTCGCCCCAGATGCCGCGCAGCATCGCGGGCCACGGCTGGTCGAGGACCAGATACCCGGTGACGTGGGTTTCGCCCTCGCTGTCGGGGGGCAGTGGATCGCCGTGGTCGTCGACGATCTTGGCCGAGATCCCCGGCAGCGGCGTCATCGCGGAACCCGGCTTGGCCGCGGCGACTCCCGGCAACGGCGTGATCATGGCGGCCCCGGTCTCGGTCTGCCACCAGGTGTCGACCACCGGGAGCTTCCCCGCGCCGACGACGTCGCGGTACCAGCGCCAGGCCTCGGGATTGATCGTTTCGCCAACGGTCCCCAGCAGCCGCAGGCTGGACAGGTCGTGCGCGTCGGGGATCTCGCGGCCCCACTTCATGAACGTCCGGATCATCGTGGGGGCCGTGTAATAGATAGTCACGCCGTACTTCTCGATGATCTGGAAGTGCCGGTGCTCGTCGGGTGTATTGGGCGTGCCCTCGTAGAGAATCTCGGTGATGCCGTTGGACAGCGGACCGTAGACGCCGTAGGTGTGCCCGGTGACCCAGCCGATGTCGGCGGTGCACCAGAATACGTCGCTCTCCGGCTTGACGTCGAACACGATGTGCACCGTGTAGCAGCACTGCGTGAGGTAGCCGCCGCTGGTGTGCACGATGCCCTTGGGCTTGCCGGTGGTGCCCGACGTGTACAGCAGGAACAGCGGGTGCTCGGCGTCGAACGCCTCCGGGGTGTGTTCGGGCGACGCGGAGTCGACGACGTCGTGCCACCAGACGTCGCGCTCGTCGTTCCAGGTCACGTCGATTCCCGTGCGCCGGACCACCAGAACGCGCTCGACGGGACTGTCCGGCTCGCTCACGGCCTCGTCGGCGGCGTCCTTCAGTGCTGCCGCCTTGCCGCGGCGGTACTGCCCGTCGGCGGTGATCACCAGCTTGGCCTGGGCGTCGGCGATCCGGGCCCGCAGCGCGTGCGCGGTGAAGCCGCCGAACACGACGGTGTGCATGACGCCGAGCCGCGCGCAGGCCAGCATGGCGATCACGGCCTCGGGGATCAGTGGCAGATAGATGGCGACGCGGTCGCCGGCGACCAGACCGAGATCGGTCAGCGCGTTGGCCGCCTTGCACACCTCGGCCTGCAGCTCGGCATAGGTAAAGCTGCGGCTGTGGCCTTCGGGCTCGCCGACCCAGTGGATGGCGACCCGATCCCCGTGTCCGGCCTCGACGTGGCGGTCCACGCAGTTATAGGCGACGTTGAGCTTCCCGCCGACGAACCACTTGGCGAACGGCGCGTCCGACCAGTCCAGGACCTCGGTGAACGGGGTTGCCCAGGACAGCCTCTCGGCTTGTTTGGCCCAGAACGAGAGCCGGTCGTCCTCGGCCTCCCGGTAGAGGTCCTCACGCGCGTTTGCCTGCTCGGCGAAGTGCGACGGCGGCGGATACGAGGACGGGACTTCGGTGTTGGCGGCGGTCACTGGCTACTCCCTGGGTTTTGGCTCTGCGGCGAGCCTAACTCTGTGATACCGCGGTCGCGTACGAGGAGCGGGCCGCAACCGCGCTGGTTCATTCCGTGGTCACTGCGCGTACATATGCCGGATAATCACCGCTGTGTCTAGATCCCGGGTGGCATTTGGCTCCGTGGCGGGCCCGCTGGCTGTGACGGTGCTGGCGGCGCCGGCGTTTGCCGTTCCGTTCGAGACCGGCGAAGAGTTGACGCCGTGCCGCTCGGACCAGATCGCCATCAGCGCATCCCCGACGCAGGCCGCGGGCGGCAACCACGTGGTGACGCTGGTGTTCGCCCTCGCCGGCGGCTGGACGGCGTGCACGCTGGCGGGCTACCCGTCCGTCGACACGGGCGCCGGCGACCCGCCCCTGCACGCCGAGCCGACGGCGCACGGCCACACGGGCGACCTGCCCGGCGGCGCCGATGCGCCCCCCGCCGTCACCCTCTCCCTGACGCAGCAGGCGCAGGCCGTCGTGGAAGGCGCGGCCGTCGACGCAGCCGGCAACCCGTGCCCCACCTACACCGCGCTGCTGGTGAACCCGCCGGACACCGTCTTCGTGACGACCATCCCGGTCACCATCGACGCTTGCCAGCTACAGGTGCACCCGATCACACCCGCCTGACGGAGGCCTTAGGGTCGCTGTCATGCGTCGGATGCTGGCCCTGGCCGTGGCCGGGTTGCTCGTGGCCGCCTGCCTCGCCGGTTGCGGCGGCGGCGTCCTGAGCCCCGACGTGGTGATGGTCAACGGCGGGGAGCCGCCGAACCCGTTGGTCCCGACCGGCACCAACGACAGCCTCGGCGGGCGGATCCTCGATCGGCTGTTCGCCGGCCTGGTGTCCTACAACGCCGCGGGCGAGCCGTCGCCGGAGGTGGCGCAGACGATCGACACCACCGACAACGTCAACTTCCGGATCGTGCTCAAACCGGGCTGGAAGTTCACCGACGGCTCGGCGGTGACGGCCCACTCGTTCGTCGACGCGTGGAACTACGGTGCCCTGAGCGCCAATGCCCAACTGCAACAGGAGTTTTTCAGCCCCATCGACGGATATCAGGACCTTGCGGACACGGTCGGCGCGCCGGGAGAGGGTAAGCCGACCACAATGTCGGGGCTGCGGGTGGTCAACGACCTCGAATTCACCGTGCGCCTGCGGGCGCCGACCGTCGACTTCAAGTTGCGACTGGGTCACAGCGCGTTCTACCCGTTGCCGGACATGGCATTCCGGGACATGGCGGCGTTCGGGCGCAGTCCCGTCGGCAACGGCCCCTATCAGCTGGCGGACGGTCCGGACGGCCCGGCCTGGGAACACAACGTGCGGATCGACCTGAAACCCAACCCGGGCTACCACGGCAACCGCAAGCCGCGAAACAAGGGTCTGCGGTTCGAGTTCTACGCCAACCTCGACACCGCCTACTCCGACCTGCTGTCCGGCAATCTCGATGTCCTGGACACGATTCCGTCCAGCGCGTTGACCATTTACAAGCGCGACCTCGGCGGCAACGCCGCCAGCGGGCCGGTGGCCGTCAGCCAGTCGCTGGACACGCCGCTGCGACTGCCGCATTTCGGCGGTGAGGAGGGCCGGCTGCGGCGGCTGGCGCTGTCTGCGGCCATCAACCGCCCGCAGATCTGTCAGCAGATCTTCAACGGGACCCGCAGCCCGGCCCGCGATTTCACCGCGCGATCGCTGCCGGGGTTCGACCCGAACATACCGGGCAACGACGCGCTGGACTTCAATCCCGAACGGGCCCGGCAACTCTGGGCGCAGGCCAACGCGATCTCGCCGTGGCGCGGCCGCTACGCGATCGCCTACAACGCCGACAGCGGGCATCAGGAGTGGGTGGACGCGGTGGCCAACAGCATCAAGAACGTGCTCGGCATCGACGCCGTCGGCGCCCCGCAGCCCACCTTCGCCGGGTTCCGAACCCAGATCACCAACCGCACCATCGATTCCGCGTTCCGCGCCGGCTGGATCGGCGACTATCCGTCGATGATCGAGTTCCTCGGCCCGCTGTACAAGACGGGCGCGGGATCCAACGACGTCGGCTACTCCAACCCGGAGTTCGACGCGGGGCTGGCGACCGCCGAGGCCGCACCCAGCCTGCGCGAGGCCGACGTGCTGGTCAACAAGGCGCAACGAATCCTGCTGCACGACATGCCCGCTGTGCCGCTGTGGTACTACATAGCGGTGCTCGGGTGGTCGTCGCACGTCAGCAACGTGACCGTCACCTGGAACGGCCTGCCCGACTACGAGAACCTGGTCAAGGCCTAAATGACTTGGTACATACTGCGCCGCCTCGCCGCGATGGTGCCGGTGTTCCTCGGCGCCACGCTACTGATCTATGCCATGGTGTTCCTGTTGCCCGGTGATCCGCTGGCCGCGATGGCCGGCGACCGGCCGCTGACCCCCGCGGTGGCCGCCGCGCTGCGCGCCCGCTACCACCTCGACGAACCGTTCCTGCTGCAATACCTGCGCTATTTGGGCGGCATCCTGCACGGCGACCTGGGTAAGGCCTATTCCGGCCTGCCGGTCAGTGCCGTTCTGGCGCATGCGTTTCCGGTCACCTTCCGGCTGGCGCTGATCGCGCTGGTCGTCGAGGCGGTGCTCGGCATCGGGTTCGGGGTGATCGCCGGCCTGCGCCAAGGCGGCATCTTCGACTCCACCGTGCTGGTCACCGGCCTCGTCATCATCGCGGTCCCCATCTTCGTGCTCGGCTTCCTGACGCAGTTCGTCTTCGGGGTCCGCTTGGGCATCGCGCCGGTCACCGTCGGCGAACGGGCCAGCTTCGGGCGGCTGCTGTTGCCCGGGCTCGTGCTGGGTTCGGTGTCCTTCGCCTACGTGGTGCGGCTGACCCGGTCGGCGGTGGCCGCCAACGCGCACGCCGACTATGTGCGCACGGCCACGGCCAAGGGCCTGTCGCGGCCCCGGGTGGTGACCGTGCACATCCTGCGCAACTCGCTGATCCCCGTGGTCACCTTCCTCGGCGCCGACCTGGGGGCGCTGATGGGCGGGGCGATCGTGACCGAGGGCATCTTCAACATCCACGGCATCGGCGGCGTGCTGTATCAGGCTGTGACCCGGCAGGAAGCGCCGACCGTGGTCTCGATAGTCACGGTGCTGGTGCTGATCTACCTGGTCAGCAACCTGTTGGTGGACCTGCTCTATGCCGCCCTGGACCCGCGGATCCGTTATGGCTGAACGGATCCGGCACAGCTTCTGGGGCGACACCTGGCGAAATCTGCGCCGGCGCCCCAAGTTCGTCGTGGCGGGCGCGCTGATCCTGTTGATCCTGGTTGTCGCGCTGTTTCCGGCGCTGTTCACCGCCGCCGACCCGACGTACGCCGACCCCAGCCAGAGCCTGCTGCCGCCGTCGGCGGCGCACTGGTTCGGCACCGACCTGCAGGGCCACGACATCTACGCGCGCACGGTCTACGGGGCGCGGGCCTCGGTCACCGTCGGGCTGGGGGCCACCCTGCTGGTGTTCGTCGTCGGCGGGTCGCTGGGCGCGCTGGCCGGCTTCTACGGCGGCTGGATCGACGCCCTGGTTTCGCGCGTCACCGACGTGTTCTTCGGGCTGCCGCTGCTGCTGGCCGCCATCGTGCTCATGCAGGTGATGCACCACCGCACGGTGTGGACGGTGATCGCCATCCTGGCCCTGTTCGGTTGGCCGCAGGTGGCCCGGATCGCCCGCGGCGCCATTCTCGAGGTGCGGGCCAGCGATTACGTTCTGGCGGCTAAGGCCCTGGGACTGAGCAGGTTTCAGATCCTGCTCCGGCATGCGCTGCCCAACGCGATCGGCCCGGTGATCGCGATGGCCACGATCGCGCTGGGCGCCTTCATCGTCACCGAGGCGACGCTGTCCTACCTCGGGGTGGGCCTGCCGACGTCGGTGGTGTCGTGGGGCGGCGACATCAACATCGGGCAGATGCGGCTGCGCGCCGGCTCGCCCATCCTCTTCTATCCCGCTGGCGCACTGGCGATCACGGTGCTGGCGTTCATGATGATGGGCGACGTCCTGCGCGACGCGCTGGACCCGGCATCGCGGGCGTGGCGGGCATGAGCGGGCCGCTGCTCTCGGTCGAGGGGCTCGAGGTGCGGTTCGGCTCCCACGACCCCGTGGTGTGCGGCATGGATCTGACCGTGGCACGCGGTCAGACCGTCGCCGTGGTGGGCGAATCGGGATCGGGGAAGTCCACCGCGGCCGCCGCGATCCTCGGGCTGCTCGCGCCCGGCGGCCGAATCACCGGCGGCCGCATCGTGTTCGACGGCCGCGACATCACCGGCGCCGACCGCCGGGTACTGCGATCTATCCGGGGCCGGCAGATCGGATACGTGCCCCAGGACCCTATGACCAACCTCAACCCAGTCTGGAAGGTCGGGTTCCAGGTCACCGAGGCGCTGCGGGTCAACACCGATGGCCGCGATGCCCGCCGGCGGGCGGTGCAGTTGCTGGCCGAGGCCGGCATGCCCGACCCGGCCAAGCAGGCATCCCGCTACCCGCATCAGCTGTCCGGCGGCATGTGTCAGCGCGCGCTGATCGCCATCGGGCTGGCCGGCCGGCCCCGGCTGCTGATCGCCGACGAGCCGACGTCCGCGCTGGACGTGACCGTGCAGCGCCGGGTGCTCGACCATCTGCAGCGCCTCACCGACGAGCTGGGCACCGCACTGCTGCTCATCACCCACGACCTGGCGCTGGCCGCCGAGCGCGCCGAGTCCGTCGTCGTCGTGCATCGCGGCCTGGTCGTGGAATCCGGCGCGGCACAGCAGATCCTGCGTAACCCCCAGCATGAGTACACCCAGCGGCTGGTGGCCGCCGCCCCGTCGCTCACGGTCCGGACCCGGGAGGCGCCGGAGGCACCCGAAGCGCGAGACGACATCCTCGTCGCCTCGCAGCTGACCAAGGTGTACCGCGAGTCGCACGGCGCGCCGTGGCGGCGGTCGGAGTTCCGCGCCGTCGACTCCGTCTCGTTTCGGCTGCGCCGGGCGAGCACGCTGGCGATCGTCGGTGAGTCGGGCTCGGGTAAGTCGACGGTGGCGCGGATGGTGCTCGGCCTGCTGCAACCCACCTCGGGCAGCGTCGTTTTCGGGGAGACCGAGGTCTCGGACAAGCTCGACCGGGACCGCGCGCTGGCGTTGCGGCGGCGGATTCAGCCGGTGTTCCAGAATCCCTACAGCAGTCTGGACCCCCGGTACACGGTGTATCGGGCCGTCGAGGAACCGCTGCGGATCCACCGGGTCGGTGATCGCCGGGAGCGCGAGCGCGCCGTGCGCGAGCTGGTGGACCAGGTGGCGCTGCCGGCGTCGGTCCTTGGCCGGCTGCCGCGCGAGCTGTCGGGCGGGCAGCGGCAACGGGTCGCGATCGCGCGCGCCCTGGCGCTGCGGCCCGAGGTGCTGGTCTGCGACGAGGCGGTCTCGGCGCTCGACGTGCTGGTGCAGGCGCAGATCCTCGACCTGCTGGCCGACCTGCAGGCGCAGCTCGGCCTGACGTACCTGTTCATCAGCCACGACCTCGCGGTCATCCGCCAGATCGCCGACGACGTGCTGGTGATGCGCGCCGGCCGGGTGGTCGAACACGCCCCCACCGAGGAGTTGTTCAGCCGGCCCGGTCATGAGTACACCCGGGAGCTGCTGGCGGCCATCCCCGGCGCGCCGGGATAGGTTGACACCTTGTGACGGCTGACCCGCTCGCCCCGCTGATGGAGCTCCCCGGCGTCGCCGAGGCCAGCGACCGCGCCCGCGACGCGCTGGGGCGCGCCCACCGGCACCGCGCCAACCTGCGCGGCTGGCCGGTGACCGCCGCCGAGGCGGCGTTGCGCGCGGCGCGGGCGTCGTCGGTGCTCGACGGCGGTCCGGTGCGGCTGGAAGACCTGGCCGACGCGGTCGCGGCCGCCGACCCCGTGTTCGGTGGAGCCCTGCGGGTCGCGCAGGCGCTGGAGGGCGGCGGCGGAACGCTGGTCGGGGTCTGGCAGCGATCGCCGTTGCAGGCCCTGGCGCGCCTGCACATGCTGGCCGCCGCGGACCAGGTGGACGCCGAACGGCTGGGCCGGCCTCGCGCCGAACCCGAGATCGGGCCGCGGCTGGAGTTGCTGGCCGAGTTGGTGACCGGTCGCACCCGGGCGTCGGCTCCGGTGGTCGCCGCGGTCGCCCACGGCGAGTTGCTGACGCTGCAGCCGTTCGGCAGCGCCGACGGTGTGGTGGCTCGGGCGGTGTCGCGGCTGGTGACCATCGCGACCGGGTTGGATCCGCACGGACTCGGTGTCCCGGAGGTGCGGTGGATGCGGCAATCGGCCGAATACCGCGCCGCCGCCCAGGGTTTCGCGGACGGCACTCCGGACGGCGTGGGGGCGTGGCTGGTGCTGTGCTGCCGCGCGCTACAGGCCGGCGCGCAGGAGGCGCTGGCGATCGCCGATCCGTTGCCGACGCAATCGAAACATTAGGCCGTGCAACGTTTTTGAATTGCCAATGAATTGCAAAGCGGGCGGCGCCCCGAATAACTTCGGGCCGCCGCCCGCTAACACGGAACTCGGTTACCAGGCGTGCATCCTATGGGCTGCGTGGGATGGCCTCGGCGTTCTTGCGACGCTTCCGGCTGCAGCCCCACCCAAAGGGCTGTCGAGACCTTCCACCTTCGCAATTACGCAGGCCCGCAACACTTCTGCCATTATCGCGGCTGTGACTCAGCGTGGGTGCCGAGAACCGTGCTAGGTGCCCGGATCGGGAGATCGAACCTTCTCTTCCGGATCGGTCTAGGCCTCACCGGGCTTCCGTGTTTTCCTTTGTACTCCTCGACCCTAAGCACAGCAAGGCCCAATCCTGTGAATGTCGCGAAGGGGCAGCGGAATTGCGCGTTGGCGAGTTTGCTGACGGCGGGACGCCGCTGAAGGGCGCAGCGGCGCTACAGGGCCGCTAAAGGGCCGCTAAAGGGCGAAGCGGCGCAGCAGCGAGTAGGTGACCGCGCCGGCGGCCAGCGCGCTGATACCCACCGCCGCGGTGGTCGCGATCGCGGCCCCCGACGGCGCCGGGATGCGGTCGCGCAGCGACACCGGCCGGTTGAACGACAGCACGGGCCAGCCGCGCACGACGGCTTCGCGGCGCAGGGCCCGGTCGGGGTTCACCACGCTCGGATGACCCACTGCCTCGAGCATCGGCAGGTCGGTGATCGAGTCCGAGTAGGCGTAACAGTGTTCCAGCGGGTAGCCCTCGCGCGCGGCCAGCTCGCGAATCGCCTGCACCTTGCCTTCGCCGTAGCAGTAGAACGCGATCTCTCCGGTGTACCTGCCGTCCTCGACGACCATCCGGGTGGCCATGGCGTGCGTGGCGCCGAGCTCGCGGGCGATCGGAGCCACGATCTCCTCGCCCGAGGCCGAGACCACGACCACGTCGCGGCCGCAGAGCTTGTGGGCGGCAATCAGGTCGGCGGCTTCGGCGAACACCAGCGGCGTGACGATGTCGTGCAGCGTTTCGTTGACGATCGACTTGACCTGCGCGACGTCCCAGCCGGCGCACATGTCGGTCAGGTGTGCGCGGATCCGGTCCATCTGGTCATGATCGGCGCCGGAGAGCAGGAAGATGAATTGCGCGTAGCTCGACTTGAGCACGGCGCGCCGGTTGAGCAGTCCCTGCGCGAAGAATGGTTTGCTGAACGCCAGCGTGCTGGACTTCGCGATGATGGTCTTGTCCAGGTCGAAAAATGCGGCAGTGCGGGCGCTGGGACCGGGGGGCGGCGCCACTTGCGGCGGAGTTTGCTGCTGCGCGGCCGAGTCGGAGGCGGTCACCCGTCCAGCATAGGTCGCGACGGTCTCGGGACCGGGATCTCGCGGCCAAATGGCCGCCCGGGCCGGGCGGGGTGGACGGGGTGGACGGTGTTTTTGCGGCTCACGGTGTTTTTTTGATTGCGTGATTACTTGCGTGAGTAGCCACTGTCATGTGTATAGTAAGCATTACTCGGCCCTGTGCCGAGGGTGTATCAGCCCGACCCCCCGGGGCTGATACACGACGACCCTCGCCTCCTCCCCCCCTGGCGGGGGTCGTCCCTTTTCTGGGGTAAATATTTCCGATAGGTACGGTCCTCAGCCGGCTGCTTGGCCGTTGCGGGGATTGTGCTTTTGCGCGCGGTCGGAGCGCTGAACCGGGCACTTAGTGCACAGTTCCGTCTCTATCCACAAATCCGTGTTTGGCACTGGTGTCCCATCCGCTGCGGACCCCACGCTGGGGGAGTGACTATCGGACCCGCCGCATCGGCAGGCGTGTTGGCCGTGCTGACCGACGCCGCGCTGCGTGACGAACTGGACCGCGCGGCCGCGGCGGTCGGCGTCCGGGTGGTGTATTCCGGCGTCGCCGCCCCGCTGAGCCGGCGCACATGGTCGGCGGCGGCGGCCGTCGTGCTCGACCACGCCGCAGCCGACCGCTGCCGGCACGCCGGCCTGCCACGGCGCGTCCACGTCAGCGTGTTGACCGCGGCCGAACCCACGGCGGGGACCTGGGAGTCGGCGATCGCCGTCGGCGCCCAGCACGTGCTGAGGCTGCCCGAGCAGGAGGCCACCCTGGTCCACGAACTGGCCGAGGCGGCGGCGCACGACGATGGTCCCCGGGCGCAGCGCGGCGACGTGGTCGCGGTGATCGGCGGCCGCGGCGGGGCAGGTGCGTCCTTGTTCGCGGTCGCCCTGGCTCTCGCGGCCGCTGACGCGCTGCTGGTGGATCTCGATCCGTGGGGCGGCGGCATCGACCTGGTGCTGGGGGGCGAAAGCGCCGCCGGTGTCCGGTGGCCTGACCTGTCGCTGCAGGGCGGGCGGCTGAACTGGTCGGCGCTGCGGGAGGCGCTGCCGCGACACCGCGGGCTCAGCGTGCTGTCCGGGGCGCGGTGCGGGTACGAGATGGACGCGGCGCCGGTGGAGGCCGTCGTCGACGCCGGCCGCCGCGGCGGGGTCACCGTCGTCGGCGATCTGCCGCGCCGATTGACCGATGCCACCCAGATCGCCCTTGACGCCGCCGATCTCGTCGTACTGGTCAGTCCGTGCGACGTCCGCTCGTGCGCGGCCACCGCAGCGTTCGCGCCGGTGCTGGCCGCCGTCAATCCCAACCTGGGACTCGTCGTGCGGGGCCCGTCGCCGGGCGGATTGCGGGCGGCGGAGGTGGCGGACATCGCGAATCTGCCGCTGCTGGCGTCGATGCGGGCCGAGCCGCGGCTCGCCGAGCAGCTGGAGCGCGGCGGGCTGAGGCTGCGGCGGGGCTCCGCGCTGGCGGCGGCGGCTCGTCGGGTGCTCGGCATGCTGCCGGCCCGGCCGGCGCGGGGCGGCAGGGCGGCATGAGCGGGTCGCTGATCGAGCGGGTGCGGGAGCGATTGGCCGCCGAGTCCGCCGAGCCGGGTGCCCGGCTCGGGCCGGCGGTGGTGGCCGCCGCGATCCGGGCCGAGGCCGGCGGGGTGCTCGGCGACACCGAGGTCCTCGCCAACCTGCGGGTGCTGCAGACCGAGCTGACCGGGGCCGGCATCCTCGAGCCGTTGCTGCGCGCCGACGGCACCACCGACGTCCTGGTCACCGCGCCCGACGCGGTGTGGGTCGACGACGGAAACGGGCTGCGGCGCAGCCAGATACGGTTTGCCGACGAGGCCGCAGTACGGCGGCTGGCGCAGCGGCTGGCGCTGGCCGCGGGGCGCCGCCTCGACGACGCGCAGCCCTGGGTGGACGGCCAGCTGACCGGCATCGGCGATGGGGAGTTCGCGGTGCGGCTGCACGCGGTGTTGCCGCCGGTCGCAGCGGGTGGGACCTGCCTGTCGCTGCGGGTGCTGCGGCCCGCGACCCAGGATCTCGCGGCGCTGACAGCGGCCGGGGCGATCGACCCGCGGGCTGCCGCGCTGGTCGCCGAGGTCATCGCCGCCCGGCTGGCGTTCCTGGTGTGCGGAGGTACCGGGGCGGGCAAGACCACCCTGCTGGCGGCGATGCTCGGCGCGGTCCCCCCGACCGAACGCATCGTGTGTGTCGAGGATGCCGCCGAGCTGGCGCCCCCACACCCGCACCTGGTCAAGCTGGTCGCCCGATGCGCCAACGTCGAAGGCGTGGGTGAGGTGCCGGTGCGTCAGCTGGTCCGGCAGGCGCTGCGGATGCGGCCCGACCGGATTGTGGTCGGCGAAGTCAGGGGTGCCGAGGTGGTCGATCTGTTGGCCGCGCTGAACACCGGCCACGACGGCGGGGCGGGCACCGTGCATGCCAATAACCCGGGTGAGGTGCCGGCGCGGCTGGAGGCGCTGGGTGCGCTCGGTGGCCTGGACCGTGCCGCGCTGCACAGTCAGCTCGCCGCCGCGGTGCAGGTGCTGCTGCACGTCGCGCGGGACCGGACCGGACGGCGTCGGCTCGCCGAGATCGCGGTGCTGCGCGCGGATGACGGGCGGGTGCGTGCGGTCACTGTGTGGCATGCGGATCGGGGCCTGACCGACGACGCGCCCGCGCTGCGTTGCCTATTGGACAGCCGGATGCCGGCGTGAACGGGCAGCTGCTCGCGGCGCTGTTCGTCGCGCTGGCGATCGTGGTGCTGTCCTCGTCCCCGCGGCATCGGCTGACGTTGCCGATGCCCGGGCGCCGGGTCCGCCGGACCGGCTCGCGGTGGGGCGGTTGGATCGCCGCCGGCGGCCTGGCGGCCGTCGGCGCCGTGTTGCTGCCGTTGCCGACGGTCCTCGCCGCCGCGGTGCTCGGCGCGACCGCGGCCGTGCGCCGCCGTCGTCGTGGCCGCAACCGCCGCGCCATCGCCGAGGGGCGCGGCCTGGAAACCGCGCTCGACGTGCTTGTCGGCGAGTTGCGGGTCGGCGCGCATCCGGTGCGCGCGTTCGACGCCGCGGCGGACGAAACCGGCGGCACGGTCGCCGCGTCCCTGCGTGCCGTCGCGGCGCGCGCGAGGCTGGGCGCCGACGTGGCCGCCGGGCTGCGCAGCGCGGCCGGATCCTCTGCGCTGCCGACGCATTGGGAACGGCTGGCGGTGTGCTGGCAGCTGGCCAGCGACCACGGGCTGGCCATCGCGGCCCTGATGCGCGCGGCGCAACAAGACATCACCGAACGGCAACGGTTCACCGCGCGGGTGGCGTCGGGGCTGGCCGGCGCGCGGGCCACGGCGGCCATTCTGGCGGGCTTGCCGGCGCTCGGGGTGCTGCTCGGTCAATTGATCGGGGCTCGGCCGCTGAGCTTCCTGCTGGGCGGGAGCGCGGGCGGCTGGCTACTGGTCGTGGGGTTGACGCTGGCGTGCCTGGGACTGCTGTGGGCGGACCGGATCACCAACCGGGTTGCCGCGTGAGCACCGCGGCGGTGCTGCTCGCGGTGGCGTTGTGGACCGGCGCCGGCCCGTCGGTGGTGCGCGCACGGGCCATGATGCCGTCCCGCGGACAGCGCCGGCGGGCGCGGCCGGTACGCGGAACGGACCCGCTGGCGATCGCGTCGAGCCTCGACGTGCTGGCCGTGTGCCTGGCGGCGGGCATGGCGGTGTCGGCGGCCGCCGCCGCGACCGCGCCCTCGGCGCCGCCCGGGCTGGCCGCGGTGCTGCGCCGCGCCGCCGACCTGCTGGTCCTGGGGGCCGACCCGGCCGTGGCGTGGTCGGTGCCGCCGGATCAGCCCGCCCACACGGTAGACCCGCAGACCGACGCGCTGCTGCGACTGGCCCGCCGGTCCGCGTCGTCGGGTTCGGCGCTGGCCGGCGGGATCGCGGAGCTGGCCGACCAATGCCGCCACGACGCCGCCCACTCGGCCGCCGCGGCCGCGGAGCGTGCCGGCGTGTTGATCGCGGGGCCGCTGGGCCTGTGCTTTCTGCCGGCGTTCGTGTGCCTGGGCATCGTTCCGGTGGTCGCCGGGTTGGCCGGCGACCTGCTTCGGTCGGGCCTGTTGTGACCGGGACATCACAAGGAGGAAGCATTGGTGGTCAACATGTTTCGTGTGTTCGTGGCGCGGATGACGCTGCTGGCGGCCGACGAGTCGGGCATGTCGACGGTCGAGTACGCCATCGGCACGATCGCGGCCGCGGCGTTCGGGGCGATCCTGTACTCCGTCGTCACCGGTCATTCCATCGTCGCGGCGCTGACCAACATCATCGCCCGCGCGCTCAACACCAAGGTCTGACTTCGGATGTCGGCGCGAGCACCGTCGAGGCGGCGCTGGGGATCGCTTCCCTGGTCGTGGTGTTGGTGTTGTGTCTGGCGGGGCTCACCGCGGTCTCGATGCAGGTGCGCTGTGTCGATGCGGCCCGCGAAGCGGCCCGGCTGGCCGCCCGGGGCGACGAACGGAGGGGGATCGCCGCCGCGCGGCGCATCGCGCCGGGCGGCGCCCAGGTCCGCGTGCAGCGCGACGGCGACTTCCTGGTCGCGACGGTGGTGGCGCATTCAAAGCTGTTGCCCGCATTGGACATTGCGGCCCGGGCGGTCTCGGCGGCCGAGCCGTCGGGATGACCGGGGTGCGGCGACCGTCGTGGCGGCGGCCATGGTCGCGGTGCTGCTGTGCGTGGCGGGTGGCGGTGCGTACCTCGGCTCGGCGGTGATCGCGCGCCACCGTGCGCAGGCGGCCGCGGATCTGGCCGCACTGGCCGCCGCGGGGCGGCTGCCGTCGGGCGTCGGGGTGGCCTGCACGTGGGCGATGGCGGTGGCCCACGCCATGCGCGTCGACGAACTCGACTGCCAGGTAGACGACCTCGATGTGGTCGTCACGGTCCGGGTGGCCGTTGTCCCGCTCGGCTCGGCGCAGGCCGCCGCACGGGCCGGTCCGGTGCCCCGTGCGCCGTCAGCCGCGCTCGGTCAGCCCCTCGTCGGCGAGTTCGGCGTCGGTGGGCCGCCGCAGCGACAGCAGGCCGGCGTACGTCTCCGGCTCCAGCTCCACCCGGTTGACGGTGACGTGCATCGGCACCCAGCTGCCGTCGTCGCCGGGCAGCCGCAGCACCCGGGACGTGGCCCCGCCGGCGAATTCCGTTGTCATGGAGGACATCAGGTTCTCGTCGTCAGGATGCACCCGGGGCCGGCCGGGGTCGCTGCCGCGCCAATCGTAGAAGGGGCAGGGCTCGTCGAGCCACTTCAGCAGGGTCCAGGTGTTGAGGTCGACCAGGGCGCGGTGCACGCCGGGCTGGGCCAGGCCGTTGAGGATCTGTTGCGCCAGCCGGTCGGCGGTGGCGGGTGTCCCGTCGAGCTCGGCGCGCCAGTTCATGCCGCGCGAGATCAGGTGATCGCGACCGTCGGGACCCGGTTCCATGGCCGTGCGCGCGACGAAGCCCACCCTGATCGGGTTGCCCTCCCAGTCAGTGATATCCCAGCTGCTGCAAAGTGTTTGACCCGGCTCGGCCTTGATCGCCAGCGCCAGCACCTTGCTCTCGTTGGGGTTGAGGTCGCGCGACGGCAGGTCTTCGGCGAACGCCCTGCCGTGCGTGGCCTCGACGGCGGGGTTCTTGCCGCTGTTGGTCAGCGACTCCTTGGTATCGGTGGCCATGCCGAGCGTCAGGTCCCACTTCAGCGGTCCCGGGACGGGCCGCTCCGGCGGGTCCACGTTGGCGGGGCCGCTCCACACGTGCACACCGTGCATGCGGCCGTCGGACATCAGCACCGGTTCGGTGCGGATGACGCGGTCGTTCTTGGGGGTGATGCTGGTCAGGCTCTGGCCGGTGCGCAGTGACTCGGCGATCGCCGTGCGGACCGCGGCGAGGTAGGGGTTGCGGCGCAGAAACGTGGTGATCGGGACTAGGTTCTTCGGTTGCCGCCCCTGTGCGACCACGGCCGGTTCGTCGCCCAGCGTCTCCACGAGCAGCCAGTCGTGGGCCATGCGGTCGAGTCTACGGTTGGGGCCCGTCGCTGCGGTCAGCCGGGGGAGCCTCCGTCGGCGCAGGTCGCTGGGTACGCAACACAATTGGCGCCGACAGGGCCGGTCAGCTGCTCGATTCGCCGCCCAGCTCCGCGAGCACGAGCCGCAGCACCCGCACCGCGCCCGCCTTGTCCAAGGGGTCGTTGCCGTTGCCGCACTTGGGTGACTGCACGCACGACGGACACCCGCTGGGGCACTCACACGCCTCGATCGCCGCGGCGGTGGCCCCCAGCCAGGTGCGGGCCTGGCGGAAGCCGCGTTCGGCGAACCCCGCCCCGCCCGGATAGCCGTCGTAGACAAAGACGCTGGGCAGGCCGTCGGGGCCGATCGCGGTGGACAGGCCGCCGATGTCGCCGCGGTCGCAGCTGGCCACCAACGGCAGCAGCCCGATGGCCGCATGCTCGGCGGCATGCAACGAGCCGGGGATCCGGAGTGCTTCGATGTCGTTGTTCAGCAACGCTTCCGGGGTGATGGTGTACATGGCCGCGGTGGTCGGCAGCGTGTGTTGGGGCATGTCGAGCTCGACGAAGTCGATCACCTCGCCATTGAGCCGGCGGCGCAGATAGCCGACGACCTGGTGGGTTACGGTCACCGGCACCAGGCCCAGCGTGACGGGCCCGAACCGCGATCGCTCGCCGACGCCGGTGACCTGGATGTCGGTCAGCTCCCGCGCGAAGGTCGCATAGCCGGGATCCTCGGCGTGCACGAACGCCAGACCCTCCTCGAGGTCCAACGAGTCGACGACGTAGCTCTCGCCCTGATGCAGATACACCGCCCCGGGATGGACCGTGGCCGGCGCCTGCCCGACGCCGACGCTGCCTAGCAGCCGACCGGTGTCCGCCTCCACGATCATGATCTGGCCGCCCGTGGACCCCCGGATGTCCACGGCGCCATGCGGTTCCACGCCGGGCGCCGGGAAGTACCTGCCGTTGCGCAGCCGCAGCAATCCGTCGTCGACCAGGCCTGCGGCTACCCGCTCGGCGCCCAACGACCGCACCTCGGCCTCGTCGAGGGGCAATTCGGTTGCGGCGCACAGCAGCTGAGGCCCCAGGAGATAGGGGTTGGCCGGGTCGATCACGGACCGTTCGACCGGCTTGTCCAGCAGCGCGGCGGGGTGGTGCACCAGATACGTGTCCAGCGGGTCGTCGCGGGCGATCAGCATCACCAGCGCCCCCTGGCCGCGCCGCCCGGACCGGCCGGCCTGCTGCCAGAACGACGCGACTGTCCCCGGGAAGCCGGCCAGCACCACCGCGTCCAGCCCGGCGATGTCGACGCCCAGCTCCAGCGCGTTGGTGGTGGCCAGGCCGCGCAACCGGCCCTCGGCCAGGCCGTGCTCGAGCGCGGTGCGGTCCTCGGACAGGTAGCCGGCCCGGTACGACGCCACCGTGCCCGACAGCCCCGGGGCGATGTCGTCCAGGCGGGCCTGGGCGCCCAGCGCAGTCAACTCCGCGGCGCGCCGCGACCGGACGAACGTCAGGGTCTGCGCGCCCTCGGCGATCAGGTCGGCCATCACCCGCGCCGCCTCGCCCCCGGCGGATCGGCGTACCGGGGCGCCGTTCTCGCCGGTGAGGTCGGCGCGCAGCGCGGGCTCCCACAGCGCCACCGTGCGCGCGCCCTGCGGGGAACCGTCCTCGGTGACCTCGACAACGGGCCGGCCGATCAACTCGGCGGCCGTCGCCCCCGGCGCGGCCGTCGTCGCACTGGCGAAGATGACCGTCGGCTCGGCGGAATAGCGGGCGCACAACCGCAGCAGCCGGCGCAGCACCATCGCCACGTTCGAACCGAAAACGCCGCGGTAGTAGTGGCATTCGTCGACCACCAGGTAGCGAAGCCGACGCAGCAGCACCGCCCAGCGGGCGTGGTTGCGCAGGATCGACAGGTGGATCATGTCGGGGTTGGAGAACAGCCACCGGGAGCGCTCGCGGGCAAAGCGGCGCACCTCGGCGGGGCTGTCGCCGTCGTAGGCGGTGGGCGCCACCGGATTACTTCCGGCAGCGAGCCGGGGAACGGCGCTGGTCAGCGCGTGCGCGGCGCGCAACTGGTCGTGCCCGAGCGCCTTGGTCGGCGACAGGTACAGGATGCGCGCGGCGGGGTCGGTCACCAGCGCGTTGAGCACCGGAAGTTGGTAGGCCAACGACTTGCCCGACGCGGTTCCCGTGCTCACCACCACATGGCGGCCGGCGTGGGCCTGCTCGGCGGCCTCGACCTGGTGCGACCAGGGCGCACTGATGCCGCGGTCGGCGAACGCACGGACCACGTCGGGCTCGGCCCAGTCCGGCCATTGCGCCGGCCGCCCGCCACGGGCCGGCAGCTCAGCGACGTGGCGCAGGGGCCGCTCGTCGGGCGGGGTGCCGGCGAGCGCGACGGCCAGCAATTCGCTGCCGAAACTCGCCGTCACGGGCCTGCGGGCGGGCGGCCGGGAGGATGCTGATGTGACGCTGACGTAAATTCACCGTCCCTTCGGCCCCCAAGGTGCTGTCGCCGACGCGACGAACATGGTTGACTGAGTGCGGTCGCAGCTTCTGTGTTCGTGTCAAACTTTCGCAGGATCGACGTTGCGGCCGCGGTTCCTGCGAGGTTATCGGTCGGGTGAAGTTCCGGCGAATCTGCGAGGTATGGCGGTCGTAGCGGGCCCGGGGCATCGAAAGGCGGCGCCCCGTACCCAAAAGAAAAGGAAAGATCGAAGAAATGCCACAGGGAACTGTGAAGTGGTTCAACGCGGAGAAGGGGTTCGGCTTCATCGCCCCCGAAGATGGTTCCGCGGATGTGTTTGTCCACTACACGGAGATCCAGGGTTCGGGCTTCCGCACCCTTGAAGAAAACCAGAAAGTCGAGTTCGAGATCGGACACAGCCCTAAGGGCCCCCAGGCCACCGGCGTCCGCTCCGTCTGAGCGAGCAGAAGCTGACGAAACCCCCCGGCGCACAGCCCGGGGGGTTTTCGTTTTGACGGCGCCGCCACCCGGCGAGCAGACACAAAAGCCCCTGATATGG
>NZ_JCALCE010000037.1:0-51217 GCF_059812195.1 Mycobacterium sp. NGS68
TCCCCGTCGCGATCTGCCGCGCTGAGCGGCATCTTGAGCGCAATCGGGTTGGTCTGGTCTCTCGACGCGGCGCTGCGTTGGTCGCACGAGTCCCACGCGCCACAAAAAGGTCGGCATACGGCTGTTTGCCCGCCTTGTAGCGACACTTTGTCGGCACCTTGTCGCGTAAAGGCGGGCAAACCGGCACATGTTTCCCCGGCCGAGAACGGAGTGACAGATGGGACCAACCGCAGTCCTAGTCGGCGGGCGGGCGGCGGGCAGGACCCGCTCGTCGGGAACTCCCGGTCGTTGAACCACCAGACGGTGGCGACCCGCTGCGCTCCGGCGCTGCCGGAGCTGGCGATCGCCACGAGCGGTAACCTGGACTTTTCCAGCTGCGTGGATCGGGAAGGACCTGGCCGACACGGCCGATGATTGATGAACCGAAAAAACGTGCTTCGCGGCGTCACGACAGTCGCTGTCCTGCTGATGCTGGGCTGGGCGGGAATCTACTTCAGCGACGACACCCGCGGCTACAAGCAGGTCGACACCTCGGTGGCGATGGCGCAGATCAAGGACGGCAACGTCAAGAGCGCGCAGATCGACGACCGCGAGCAGCAGCTGCGGCTGAACCTGAACAAGGGCACCGGCGACACCGACAACTCCGACAAGGTCATCGCCAAATACCCGACCGGATACGCCGTCGACCTCTACCGGGCGCTGGAAGCCAAGAACGCCAAGGTCAACACGGTCGTCAACGAGGGCAGCATCCTGGGCGAGCTGCTGGTCTACGCGCTGCCGCTGCTTTTGCTGGTCCTGCTGTTCGTGATGTTCTCCCGCATGCAGGGCGGCGCCCGGATGGGCTTCGGCTTCGGCAAGTCGCGGGCCAAGCAGCTGTCCAAGGACATGCCCAAGACCACCTTCGCTGACGTCGCCGGCGTCGACGAGGCCGTCGAGGAACTGTACGAGATCAAGGATTTCCTGCAGAACCCCAGCAGGTATCAGGCGCTGGGCGCCAAGATTCCCAAGGGCGTGCTGCTTTACGGCCCGCCGGGGACCGGCAAGACGCTGCTGGCCCGCGCGGTGGCGGGTGAGGCGGGGGTGCCGTTCTTCACCATCTCCGGGTCGGACTTCGTCGAGATGTTCGTCGGCGTGGGTGCCTCCCGCGTCCGGGACCTGTTCGAGCAGGCCAAGCAGAACAGCCCATGCATCATCTTCGTCGACGAGATCGACGCCGTGGGCCGCCAGCGAGGCGCCGGCCTGGGCGGTGGCCACGACGAGCGGGAGCAGACCCTCAACCAGTTGCTGGTCGAGATGGACGGATTCGGCGATCGCGCCGGCGTGATTCTTATCGCCGCAACCAACCGCCCCGACATCCTCGACCCGGCCCTCCTAAGGCCCGGCCGCTTCGACCGGCAGATCCCGGTGTCCAACCCCGACCTGGCCGGCCGTCGGGCCGTGCTGAAGGTGCACTCCAAGGGCAAGCCGATCGCCCCGGACGCCGACCTGGACGGGCTGGCCAAGCGGACCGTCGGCATGACGGGCGCCGACCTGGCCAACGTCATCAACGAGGCGGCCCTGCTGACCGCGCGGGAGAACGGCACCGTCATCACCGGCCCCGCGCTGGAAGAGGCGGTGGACCGGGTGATCGGCGGCCCACGCCGCAAGGGCCGGATCATCAGCGAGCAGGAAAAGAAGATCACGGCCTACCACGAGGGCGGCCACACCCTGGCGGCCTGGGCGATGCCCGACATCGACCCCGTCTACAAGGTGACGATCCTGGCCCGCGGCCGCACCGGTGGGCACGCCGTCGCCGTGCCGGAGGAGGACAAGGGCCTGCGGACCCGCTCGGAGATGGTCGCGCAGCTGGTGTTCGCGATGGGCGGACGCGCCGCCGAGGAGCTGGTGTTCCGCGAGCCGACCACCGGCGCGGTGTCCGACATCGAGCAGGCCACCAAGGTCGCCCGCGCGATGGTCACCGAGTACGGCATGAGCGCCCGCCTCGGCGCCGTGAAATACGGCACCGAACACGGCGACCCGTTCCTCGGCCGCTCGATGGGAACCCAGTCGGACTACTCCCACGAGGTGGCGCGCGAGATCGACGAGGAGGTCCGCAAACTCATCGAGGCCGCGCACACCGAGGCCTGGGAGATCCTCACCGAATACCGCGACGTGCTCGACACGCTGGCCGGCGAGCTCCTGGAAAAGGAAACACTGCACCGGCCCGAGCTGCAGGCGATCTTCGGCGACGTCGAAAAGCGGCCCAGGCTCACCATGTTCGACGACTTTGGCGGCCGGGTCCCGTCGGACAAGCCGCCGATCAAGACGCCCGGCGAGCTGGCCATCGAGCGCGGCGAGCCGTGGCCGCCGCCCGTCCCCGAGCCCGCGTTCAAGGCGGCCATCGCGCGCGCCAGCGAAGCCGCCGAGGAGCAGGTTGCGCAGTCGGGCGCCTCGGATGGCGGAGCCGGCGGCCGCGGCACGAACGGCGCACCGCCGTCGGGCCCCACCCAGCCCGACTACGGCGCCCCGGCCGGCTGGCACGCGCCGGGCTGGCCGCCGTCGCAGCAATCGCGGGGCGGCTGGTCCCCGCCGCAGCCGGCGCCCAGCTATCCGGGCCAGACCCAGCCGTCGTACTCGCCCTATCCACCGTCGGATCAGCCCCCGTCGGAGTCGAGAGATGCCGAGAAGTCCCCTGACGAGGACGAGGATGTGAGCCGGTCCAATCCGCCGGCCCACGGCTGATTAACGGAGGAGATTCGATGGCCCTGCCGGATTCCCGGCCCGCGACCAGGCGTATACGGGTGTTCGACCAGCCACGTGCCGAGGCGGCGGTCCGCGAGCTGCTGCACGCGATCGGCGAGGACCCGGACCGCAACGGTTTGCGGGAAACCCCCGCCCGGGTGGCGCGCGCCTACCGGGAGATGTTCGCCGGTCTCTACACCGACCCCGACGACGTGTTGAACACCATGTTCGACGAGGACCACGACGAGCTGGTGATCGTCAAGGAGATCCCGCTGTATTCCACCTGCGAGCACCACCTGGTCGCGTTCCACGGTGTCGCGCACGTCGGTTACATCCCCGGTGAAGACGGCCGGGTGACCGGCCTGTCGAAGATCGCCCGGCTGGTCGACCTCTATGCCAAGCGGCCGCAGGTGCAGGAGCGGCTCACCAGCCAGATCGCCGACGCCCTGGTCCGCAGCCTGGACCCGCGCGGCGTGATCGTGGTGGTCGAGGCCGAACACCTGTGCATGGCGATGCGCGGCGTGCGCAAACCGGGCGCCATCACGACGACGTCCGCGGTGCGCGGGCAGTTCAAGACCAACGCCGCCTCCCGGGCCGAAGCGCTCGACCTCATCCTGCGTAAGTGAGTCGACGCGCCAGTGCAGGTCATGGGGGTTCTGAACGTCACCGACGACTCCTTCTCGGACGGCGGACGCTACCTCGACGTTGACGACGCCGTCCGGCACGGGCTGGCGCTGGCCGCCGACGGCGCCGGGATCGTCGACGTCGGGGGCGAATCGACCCGCCCCGGCGCGACGCGGGCCGACGCCCGGGTCGAGGCCTCCCGCGTCGTTCCGGTGGTAAAAGAGCTGGCGGCACAGGGCATTACGGTCAGCATCGACACCATGCACGCCGACGTGGCGCGGGCCGCGCTGCAGAGCGGCGCACGCATCGTCAACGACGTTTCCGGCGGACGGGCCGACCCCGAGATGGCTCCGCTGCTGGCCGAGGCCGGCGTGCCGTGGGTGCTGATGCACTGGCGGCCGGTGTCGTCCGAGCGCCCGCACGAGGTGCCGCACTACCGCGACGTGGTCGCCGAGGTGCGCGACGAACTGCTCGCCGACGTCGACGGCGCCGTCGCGGCGGGCGTCGATCCGGCGCAGCTGATCATCGACCCCGGTCTGGGATTCGCCAAGACGGGGCAACACAATTGGGAGCTGCTGCGGGCCCTGCCCGACTTGGTGGCCACCGGCGTTCCGGTGCTGCTGGGTGCTTCGCGCAAACGCTTCCTTGGTACGTTGTTGGCCGGACCCGACGGTTCGACGCGACCGCCCGACGGGCGTGAGACGGCGACCGCGGTGATCTCAGCACTGGCCGCCCTGCACGGGGCCTGGGGTGTGCGGGTACACGACGTCCGGTCCACCGTCGACGCCCTGAAGGTTGTCGGGGCCTGGGAACAAGGAAGCGATGGCTGACCGAATCGAATTGCGCGGCTTGACGGTTCATGGCCGGCACGGCGTTTTCGACCACGAACGCGCAAACGGGCAGGAGTTCGTCGTCGACATCACCGTCTGGATCGACCTGGCCGACGCCGCCGCCAGCGACGACCTGACCGACACCTACGACTACGGCGCGCTGGCCGACCTCGCCGCCGCCGTCGTGGCCGGGCCGCCGCGGAACCTGATCGAAACGGTCGGCGGCGAGATCGCCGACCAGGTGATGGACGACCGCCGCGTGCACGCCGTCGAGGTCGTGGTGCACAAGCCGCAGGCCCCCATCCCGCGGCAGTTCACCGACGTGTCTGTCGTGGTGCGACGGTCCAGGCGCGGCGGCCGCGGCTCGGTGATACCGGCGGGCGGCATGGTATGACGCGCGTGGTGCTGTCGATCGGCTCCAACCTGGGCGATCGGCTGGGTCGGCTGCAGTCGGTCGTGGACGAACTCCGGGAAGGCGAGGCGTCGCTGCTCGCCGTCTCGCCGGTGTACGAGACCGACCCCTGGGGCCGCGTCGACCAGGCACCGTTCCTCAACGCGGTGCTGATCGCCGACGACCCGGCGGCCGACGGGCAGGCCTGGCTGCGCCGGGCGCAGGACTTCGAGCGCGCCGCGGGCCGGATCCGCGGCGAGCGCTGGGGCCCCCGCACCCTCGACGTCGACCTGATCGCCTGCTATGAGACCGGCCCGGACGGCCCGATGGAGCTGATCTCCGTCGACAACAACCTGACTCTGCCGCACCCGCTGGCCCACCTGCGGGCATTCGTGATGATCCCCTGGCTGGACGTCGACCCCGATGCGCGCCTGACCCTGGCCGAGGGACCGCGGTCGGTCGCCGGCTTGCTGGCCGAGCTGGCCCCCGTCGATCGGGCGGGTGTCCGGTCGACCGGACTGGCGCTGCGCTGATGGGACCCACCCGCCGGCGTGACCTGGGCGCCGCGGTGGCCGTCGCCGCGGTGCTGGGGTACCTGCTGGTGCGGGCGCTGTACCGGACCTTTCCCCCGATCACGCTGTGGACCGGCTCGTCGCTGCTGGCGATGGCGGTCGCCGAGGCGCTGTGGGCCCGCTACGTGCGCACCAAGATCAACGAGGGCGAGATCGGCGACGCGCCCGGTTGGCTGCATCCCCTTTCGGTGGCGCGCACGGTGGTGGTCGCCAAGGCGTCGGCCTGGGTGGGCGCGCTGGTGCTGGGCTGGTGGGTCGGGGTCCTGGTGTACCTGCTGCCGCGGCGGTCCTGGCTGCGGGTCGCCGCCGAGGACACCCCCGGCACCGTGGTGGCGGGGATCAGCGCGCTGGCGTTGGTGGTGGCCGCCCTGTGGTTGCAGCATTGCTGCAAATCGCCGCAGGACCCTCCCGAGCACGGCGAGGGCGCGGAGGGCGAGCGTGGTTAGCAGACGCGCCGGAGTCGCGCGACACGCGGTGTGACCTCGTACAGGTACAGTCAAGGGCCATGACCGTTCTGTCCCGCGGCGCCCGGGCCCGGCGCGGCGGCCGCAGGCCGGGGTGGGTGCTCTTGACCGCGCTGCTGGTCCTCGCGATGGGGGCCAGTTCGGCATTGGTTTTCACCAATCGGGTGGAACTGCTCAAGCTCGCTGTGATCCTGGCGCTGTGGGCCGCTGTCGCCGGCGCTTTCGTGTCGGTGCTCTACCGTCGGCAAAGCGACGCCGACCAGTCCCGCGTGCGGGACCTCAAGCTCGTGTACGACCTGCAGCTGGACCGGGAGATCTCGGCGCGCCGCGAGTACGAGTTGACCGTGGAATCCCAGCTGCGCCGCGAGCTGGCCAGCGAGTTGCGCGCCCAGGCCGCCGACGACGTCGCGGCGCTGCGGGCGGAGCTGGCCTCGTTGCGAACCAGCCTGGAAATCCTGTTCGACACGGACCTCGAGCATCGACGGGCGCTGGAGACGCCGCAGAACCTCGACACGGACACCGCCGGGTCCTATGTCGACTGGGGTCGCACCGCGGACACCCCGCAGGCCGACTGGGTGGCCAGCGATCGGGTCACGGCGGTCCGCCAGGACAACCCGCATGGCACCGCCGGGCGGCCCGACGAGTCCTCCATCATCGACGTGCCCGAGGAGCCGCTGGTGCCGCCCCGGCTGCCGGTGCCGCCGCGGGAGCGCGTCCGGGTGGCCTACGAGGCCCCACCACCGGAGGCCCAGTTCGAGCCGCGATTCGAGCCGCGCCCGGCGCCGCCGCCCCCACCGCCACCACCTCCGTACCAGCCTCCGCCTGTGCAACAGCAGCCGCCGCCCCCGCCGCAGCCGGAGCCGCAGGCGCCGGATTGGCAGCCCGTCGCCGCGGAAGGCCAGTGGCTGCCCCCAGGAGCGCCGGGCAGCAACTGGGCGGGCTTCGAAGCCTCGGCCGCGCCGCAGTCGGGCCGACGGCGCCGTGCCCGGCATTCCAGCCCCGAGGAGATGGCCGTCGGTGCGCCGGCCCCAGCCGAGCCCACCCGGCCCTACGGCGAGCCCGGCCGTCGGGCGCGGTCGCGCCATTCGACGGAATACCGTGACTTGGGCCCCGCCGGCATGGGCGCCGGCATGGGCATGGGCTTGGGCATGGGCGAGGCCCCGCCCGCCGCGCCGCCGCCCCCGCCCGCCGCCGCGCCGCCTCCGCGGCTGGCGCCCGCGCCGCCGCCCGAGCCTGCCCCGCGGCACCGCGGCACGGACCCGCTGGCGGAAGGGGAGGACGCGGAGAGCGACGACTCCACGCCGACGGGCGGTCAGTCGGTCGCAGATCTGTTCGCGCGGCTACAGGTCAATCCGGGCGGAGGCGGCGGCCGCCGACGTCGCAGCGGTTGAGCTGGCCGGGTCGAGTGTCGGGTTGGGGCACGGTTTTCGGCCGCGGGCGTGACGTAAGCCGACATTCGCGGGCCGGGTGGTGGGTAGGCCGGGCTGGTGGGCAAACCAGTCTGGGACCCGCGGCGGTTATCGACTAAACTCGTCCTGACCGTCCGGTACCCCGCCGTGGGACTGGAACGAAACCAAGAAACGTGTGAGGCCGCTGCGATGGTGCAGTTCGACGGATTGCGTCCGGCCAGGCTCAAGGTGGGGATCATCTCCGCCGGCCGGGTGGGCACCGCGCTGGGCGTCGCGCTGGAGCGGGCTGATCACGTCGTCGTCGCATGCAGCGCCATCTCCCAGGCGTCGCGGCTGCGGGCCGAGCGCCGGCTGCCCGACACCCCGGTGCTGCCGCCGCCGGACGTCGCCGCCGAGGCCGAGCTGCTGCTGCTGGCGGTTCCGGACAGCGAACTCGCCGGGCTGGTGGCCGGGCTGGCCGCCACGTCGGCGGTGCGGCCGGGCACGATCGTCGCGCACACGTCCGGCGCCAACGGGATAGCCATCCTGGCGCCCCTGACGCGGAACGGCTGCATCCCGCTGGCCATTCACCCCGCGATGACGTTCACCGGCGCCGACGAGGACATCAGCCGCCTGCCCGACACCTGCTTCGGCATCACCGCGGCCGACGACGTCGGGCAGGCGATCGCGCAGTCGCTGGTGCTGGAGATGGGCGGCGAGCCGTTCTCCGTCCGCGAGGACGCCCGCGTGCTCTACCACGCGGCGCTGGCCCACGCGAGCAATCACGTCGTGACGGTGCTGGCCGACGCGCTCGAGGCGCTGCGCGCCGCCCTGCGGGGCAGCGAGTTGCTCGGCCAGCAGAGCATCGATGACCAGCCCGGCGGCATCGCGGAACGCATCGTGGGTCCGCTGGCCCGCGCGGCGCTGGAGAACACGCTGCAACGCGGGCAGGCCGCGCTCACCGGCCCGGTCGCCCGCGGGGACGCCGCGGCGGTCGCCGGGCATCTGGCCGCCCTCGGGCGGGCCGACCCGCAACTGGCCGAGGCGTACCGGGTGAACGCCCTGCGCACGGCGCGACGTGCGCATGCCCCCGGCGACGTCCTCGAGGTGCTCACGGCATGACGACCACCTTCAGGCCCGGCCAACTCAACCTCTATTCGACGCCGCGTGACGTCACCGACGTCAGCCGCGCACTGCGGCACACCGGCCGCCGGGTGATGCTGGTGCCCACCATGGGCGCCCTGCACGACGGGCACCTGTCCCTGGTGCGCGCCGCCAAGCGCGTGCCCGGCTCGGTGGTCGTGGTGTCGATCTTCGTCAACCCGCTGCAGTTCGGCGCCGGTGAGGACCTCGATGCCTACCCGCGGACGCTCGACGACGACGTGGCGCTGCTGCGCGGCGAGGGCGTCGAGATCGTGTTCGCGCCGACGGCTGCCGCGATGTACCCGGACGGCCTGCGCACCACCGTGGCGCCCGGCCCGCTGGCCGCCGAGCTCGAAGGCGGGCCGCGGCCGACGCATTTCACCGGCGTGCTGACCGTCGTGCTCAAGCTGCTGCAGATCGTGCGGCCGGACCGGATCTTCTTCGGCGAGAAGGACTACCAGCAGCTGGTGATGATCCGGCAGATGGTCGCCGACCTGAACGTCGACGTCGCGGTGGTCGGGGTGCCCACGATGCGGGAGGCCGACGGGCTGGCGATGTCGTCGCGCAACCGCTACCTCGACCCCGACCAGCGCGAGCTGGCGGGCACGCTCTCGGCGGCGCTGCTGGCCGGGATGCACGCCGCGCCCGCGGGTGCGCAGGCCGCGCTGGACGCGGCGCACGCCGTGCTCGACGCCGTGCCCGCGCTCAGTGTCGACTACCTCGAACTGCGCGCCGCCGACCTCGGCCCGGCCCCCGCCTTCGGCGCGGGCCGGCTGTTGGTCGCCGCCCGACTGGGCACCACCAGACTGCTGGACAACATCGCCGTTGAGATAGGGCCCTTGAAAAGCACCGCCGGCACCACCCCTGGGCCGGACGAATTCGCCGAATTACCCGGGAGGAACTGATGTTACGAACCATGCTGAAGTCCAAGATCCACCGCGCCACCGTCACGCAGGCCGACCTGCACTACGTGGGCTCGGTCACCATCGACGCCGACCTGATGGACGCCGCGGACCTGCTCGAGGGCGAGCAGGTGACGATCGTCGACATCGACAACGGCGCCCGGCTGGTCACCTACGCGATCACCGGCGAACGCGGCACCGGCGTGATCGGAATCAACGGCGCCGCGGCGCATCTGGTCCACCCGGGCGACCTGGTCATCCTGATCGCCTACGGCACCATGGAAGACGCCGAGGCGCGGACCTACCAGCCGCGGATCGTGTTCGTCGACGCGCAGAACAAGCAGATCGACCTGGGCAGCGACCCGGCGTTCGTGCCGGACGGCGTCGACGAATTGCTCGATCCGCGGATCGGTGTGCGATAACCGTGCTGCTGGCGATCGACGTCCGCAACACCCACACCGTCGTCGGGCTGCTGAGCGGGGCCAAGGAGCACGCGAAGGTACTGCAGCAATGGCGGATTCGCACGGAGTCCGAGGTCACCGCCGATGAATTGGCGCTGACCATCGACGGGCTGATCGGCGACGACTCCGAGCAGCTCACCGGCGCGGTCGCGTTGTCCACTGTCCCGTCGGTGCTGCACGAGGTGCGGGTCATGCTGGACCAGTACTGGCCGTCGGTGCCGCACGTGCTGATCGAACCGGGGGTGCGCACGGGAATCCCGCTGCTGGTCGACAACCCGAAGGAAGTGGGCGCCGACCGGATCGTCAACTGCCTGGCCGCCTACCAGCGCTTCAACAGGCCCGCGATCGTCGTCGACTTCGGGTCGTCGATCTGCGTGGACGTGGTGTCGGCCAAGGGCGAGTTCCTCGGCGGCGCCATCGCGCCCGGGGTTCAGGTGTCCTCCGATGCCGCGGCGGCCCGCTCCGCGGCTCTGCGCCGCGTCGAGCTCACCACGCCCCGCTCGGTGGTCGGCAAGAACACCGTCGAATGCATGCAGGCGGGCGCGGTGTTCGGCTTCGCGGGGCTGGTCGACGGGCTGGTCGGGCGCATCCGGGACACCGTGGACGGTTTCTCGCGCGAGCTGGGGGATCAGGTGGCGGTGGTGGCCACCGGACACACCGCGCCGCTGCTGCTGCCCGAACTGAACACCGTCGACCACTACGACCAGCACCTGACGCTGCATGGCCTGCGGCTGGTCTTCGATCGCAACCGCGACGCGCAGCGCGGCCGGCTTAAGACGGCCCGCTAGCGCAGGCAGTCGACGCCCGTCGATTGTGGGACGGGCGGTCGAATTCACTAAGCTGGCACGTCGTGAGTTCACCCTCAGACGACCCCTCAGCCGACGGAGCCGACCTTCCCGAGCAGCTCCGGATCCGCCGCGACAAGCGCGCCGAACTGCTGGCGGACGGGCGCGAGGCGTACCCGGTCCAGGTCGGACGCACCCATACCCTGGCCGAGATTCGCGCCGCCTACCCCGACCTGCCGGTCGACACCGCGACCGACGACGTCGTCGGCGTCGCGGGACGGGTCATATTCGCGCGCAACTCCGGGAAGTTGTGTTTTGCGACACTTCAGGACGGTGACGGCACCCAACTGCAGGTGATGATCAGCCTCGACAAGGTCGGCCGGAAATCCCTGGACGATTGGAAGGCCGACGTCGACCTCGGCGACATCGTGTTTGTGCATGGCAACGTGATCAGCTCGCGACGAGGCGAATTGTCCGTTCTTGCCGACTCCTGGCAAATGGCGTCCAAGGCGCTGCGCCCGCTGCCCGTCGCACACAAGGAGATGAGCGAAGAGTCGCGGGTTCGGCAGCGTTATGTCGATCTGATCGTTCGTCCGCAGGCGCGCACCGTGGCCCGGCAGCGTATCGCGGTTATCCGAGCCGTCCGCAATGCGCTGGAACGACGCGGTTTCCTCGAAGTCGAGACGCCTATCTTGCAGACGCTTGCCGGTGGCGCGGCGGCGCGCCCGTTCATCACACATTCCAATGCGCTTGACATCGATCTGTACCTGAGGATCGCGCCGGAACTGTTCCTCAAGCGCTGCGTCGTCGGCGGTTTCGACAAGGTCTTCGAACTAAATCGAGTGTTCCGAAACGAAGGTTCCGATTCAACGCATTCGCCGGAATTCTCCATGTTGGAGACCTACCAGAGCTACGGAACGTATGACGATTCGGCAGTCGTCACCCGTGAGCTTATTCAAGAGGTCGCCGACGAAGCGATCGGGACCAGACAACTCCCACTGCCCGACGGTGGTGTGTACGACATAGACGGAGAATGGGCGTCGATACAAATGTATCCGTCGCTGTCAACTGCGCTCGGTGAAGAGATCACACCCCAGACGTCGGTGGATCGACTACTCGCACTGGCGGATCGGCTGGGCGTTGAGGTTCCCCAGAACCGCGACCCCGCCTTCTATGGGCACGGGAAACTCGTCGAGGAACTATGGGAACACGCCGTGGGCAACACGCTGACGGCACCCACATTCGTCAAGGACTTTCCTGTGGAGACAACGCCATTGACCCGGCAGCATCGCAGTATCCCCGGGGTAACCGAAAAGTGGGACCTCTACTTTCGTGGTGTCGAACTCGCCACCGGGTACTCCGAATTGACCGATCCGGTTGTGCAGCGTGAGCGATTCGTGCAGCAAGCGCGCGCAGCGGCCGCCGGCGATGACGAGGCTATGGCACTTGACGAAGATTTTCTCGCCGCGTTGGAGTACGGTATGCCGCCGTGTACCGGGACCGGAATGGGTATCGATCGGTTGTTGATGTCTTTGACCGGCCTGTCAATTAGGGAGACAGTTTTGTTCCCGATTGTTCGGCCGCACTCCAACTGAACTATGTGGTGATGTGTCCGGATTGAGAATTCGGCGCACATATGGCAGATTGTTGGCGGGGAGTCTATCCGGTCTGCACAGTAACTGCACAGGAAGAAACGTGAGGGTAAGCCAATGGCGAAGAAAGTGACCGTCACCTTGGTCGATGATTTCGACGGTGCGGGCGCCGCCGACGAAACGGTCGAATTCGGGCTTGACGGGGTGACGTATGAGATTGATCTTTCGACCAAGAATGCTGCGAAACTGCGCAACGACCTGAAGCAATGGGTGGCGGCCGGCCGTCGCGTCGGCGGACGGCGACGCGGGCGTTCCGGCACGGGCCGGGGCCGCGGCGCGATCGACCGCGAGCAGAGCGCGGCGATCCGCGAGTGGGCCCGTCGCAACGGCCACAACGTGTCGACCCGCGGCCGCATCCCGGCCGACGTCATCGACGCGTTCCACGCCGCGACGTAAAACAAAAACGCCAGATCGGCGCCCGGGCCACGCGGCCCGGGCGCCGCTGTTTTGGCACTTTCGCTGGTGGCGAACTAATCGGCGGTGACCTGGGAAACGAAACGGCGCCTGTCACCGTTTGTCTTGTTACGGCTCGGTTCGCAGGATGCGCAAGGTTAGGACCCGTGGCAGCCCGACCATTACAGTGGACGGCAGGTACGCGATTGGAGCCCAGCGACCGGCAGGGGCCGCTAAAAGGTGCTAGAAGGTGTTGTACCGATGGTGAGGGAGAGCAGGTAACCGCCGATGTTCGAACGATTTACGGACCGTGCCCGCAGGGTTGTCGTCCTGGCGCAAGAAGAGGCGCGGATGCTCAACCACAACTACATCGGCACCGAGCACATTCTGCTGGGTCTGATCCACGAAGGTGAAGGCGTCGCGGCGAAGTCGCTGGAGTCGTTGGGAATCTCGCTGGAAGGCGTGCGCAGTCAGGTCGAGGAGATCATCGGCCAGGGCCAGCAGGCGCCGTCCGGGCACATCCCGTTCACCCCGCGCGCCAAGAAGGTGCTCGAGCTCAGCCTGCGTGAGGCGCTGCAGCTCGGCCACAACTACATCGGCACCGAGCACATTCTGCTGGGCCTGATCCGCGAGGGTGAGGGCGTGGCGGCTCAGGTGCTGGTCAAGCTCGGCGCGGAGCTGACGCGGGTGCGCCAGCAGGTGATCCAGCTGCTGAGCGGCTACCAGGGCAAGGAGGCCGCGGAGGCCGGCACCGGTGGCCGCGGCGGCGAGTCCGGCAGCCCGTCCACGTCGCTGGTGCTCGACCAGTTCGGCCGCAACCTGACGGCTGCCGCGATGGAAGGCAAGCTGGACCCGGTCATCGGCCGTGAGAAGGAAATCGAGCGGGTCATGCAGGTGCTGTCCCGTCGCACCAAGAACAACCCGGTGCTGATCGGCGAGCCCGGCGTCGGCAAGACCGCCGTCGTCGAGGGCCTGGCGCAGGCGATCGTGCACGGCGAGGTGCCGGAGACGCTGAAGGACAAGCAGCTCTACACCCTGGACCTGGGTTCGCTGGTCGCGGGCAGCCGCTACCGCGGTGACTTCGAGGAACGCCTGAAGAAGGTGCTCAAGGAGATCAACACCCGCGGCGACATCATCCTGTTCATCGACGAGCTGCACACCCTGGTGGGTGCGGGCGCCGCCGAGGGCGCGATCGACGCGGCCAGCATCCTCAAGCCCAAGCTGGCCCGCGGCGAGCTGCAGACCATCGGCGCCACCACGCTCGACGAGTACCGCAAGTACATCGAGAAGGACGCCGCCCTGGAGCGCCGCTTCCAGCCGGTGCAGGTGGGCGAGCCGACGGTGGACCACACCATCGAGATCCTCAAGGGCCTGCGGGACCGCTACGAGGCGCACCACCGGGTGTCCATCACCGACTCGGCGATCGTGGCCGCGGCCACGCTGGCCGACCGCTACATCAACGACCGGTTCCTGCCGGACAAGGCGATCGACCTGATCGACGAGGCGGGGGCGCGGATGCGGATCCGCCGGATGACCGCTCCGCCAGACCTGCGCGAGTTCGACGAGAAGATCGCCGAGGCGCGCCGCGAGAAGGAGTCCGCGATCGACGCGCAGGACTTCGAGAAGGCCGCCAGCCTGCGGGACCGCGAGAAGACGCTGGTCGCCCAGCGGGGTGAGCGGGAGAAGCAGTGGCGTTCGGGTGATCTGGACGTGGTCGCCGAGGTCGACGACAACGAGATCGCCGAGGTCCTGGGCAACTGGACCGGCATCCCGGTGTTCAAGCTCACCGAGGCCGAGACCACCCGCCTGCTGCGCATGGAGGACGAGCTGCACAAGCGGATCATCGGCCAGGTGGACGCCGTCAAGGCCGTCTCCAAGGCGATCCGCCGTACCCGCGCCGGGTTGAAGGACCCCAAGCGCCCGTCGGGCTCGTTCATCTTCGCCGGCCCGTCCGGTGTCGGTAAGACCGAGCTGTCCAAGGCGCTGGCGAACTTCCTGTTCGGCGACGACGACGCGCTCATCCAAATCGACATGGGCGAGTTCCACGACCGGTTCACCGCGTCGCGGCTGTTCGGCGCCCCGCCCGGATACGTCGGCTACGAGGAGGGCGGCCAGCTCACCGAGAAGGTGCGGCGCAAGCCGTTCAGCGTCGTGCTGTTCGACGAGATCGAGAAGGCCCACCAGGAGATCTACAACAGCCTGTTGCAGGTCCTCGAGGACGGCCGCCTCACCGACGGCCAGGGCCGCACGGTGGACTTCAAGAACACCGTGCTGATCTTCACGTCGAACCTGGGCACATCCGACATCTCCAAGCCGGTCGGCCTCGGGTTCACCAAGGGCGGCGGCGAGAACGACTACGAGCGGATGAAGCAGAAGGTCAACGACGAGCTGAAGAAGCACTTCCGCCCGGAGTTCCTCAACCGCATCGACGACATCATCGTGTTCCACCAGCTGACTCGCGACGAGATCATCAAGATGGTGGACCTGATGATCGGCCGGGTCGCCACCCAGCTCAAGGCCAAGGACATGGCCCTGGAGCTGACCGACAAGGCCAAGTCGCTGCTGGCCAAGCGCGGCTTCGACCCGGTGCTGGGTGCGCGTCCGCTGCGGCGCACCATCCAGCGCGAGATCGAGGACCAGCTGTCCGAGAAGATCCTCTTCGACGAGGTCGGGCCGGGACAGATCGTCACGGTCGACGTGGACAACTGGGACGGCGAAGGCGCGGGCGAGGACGCGGTGTTCACCTTCACCGGGACCCGCAAGCCGCCCGCCGAGCCGGACCTCGCGAAGGCCGGAGCGCACAGCAAGTAGCTGACATATTCAAGACGCAAGAGCCCCGCATTTCGCCGACGATCTGCGGGGCTCTTGCTATTGCGCCGAGTCAGCGGCCAGGCTCGTTGATTCTGCGGTGAGTGTGTGCCCTACTCGCACGTTGAGCGCAGAGTCAAGACCGGCAGCCTCGCAGTCTGAACCTGTCTGGCAGGTCGCTCATGGCATTTTTCCCCTCGAACTCACCCGGGGCAGGGCCTCTCAAGAGGCCGACTTCGCGGGTTGACAATTTCGCCGGCCGCGCAAGAATTGTCCGCAGCCTGGTCAGGCTGTCGGCACTTGTCCTTACCTGAGTGCACATTTGGGAGTCCGCGCTGGTGAGTCAGCTCGTGGTAGTGCCCGGCCTGCTGGAGCCGGCGTCAGAGCACGTTGCCAGCATCGAAACGATGCTGGCAGACTCGCAGCGCGCGGCAGCGCTGTCTATCAGCGGCGTGCTGCCGGCCGGAGCCGACGAGGTATCGGCGGCTATTACGGCACTTTTCAACGAACGCGGCAGTGCGTACCTGGAACTCGGCGTCCAGGCGGGCAGTCGTCTGCAGCAGTTTGCTCGGACGTTGGTCGCCGCCGCGGACGGTTACTTGCAGTCCGAGCAGCAAGCGCTTCAGTTGCTGCGCGACGAGATATCCAAACTCGAAGCGCCGCTGATCCCCTACTTCGAGCAGGTGTTCGGCAAGCCTCCGACCGACATCACGCCGATCATCGTGCCCACGAATTCTTCTGTCGGCCTGATCGTGGGTGGCACCAATAATCCCTTCTCGACGTGGACGTTGAAACCGATCACGAACTTGTACCTGTCGAACACCGCAGTCAATACTTTGGTCTACACGCCCGAGCAGTTCTGGCCCCTGACACCAGCTTTCGGTGGCCTGACGTTGGGGCAGTCGATCTCGCAAGGCACCACACTCGTCGGACAGGCGATCGGCACTGAGCTGGCGGCGGGAAATCACGTGACGGTGTGGGGCACGTCGCAAAGCGCCGTGATTCTCACCAACGAGATACGCAACCTGATGGCCGCGGGGTCACCGGATGTCGGCAAGTTGTCTTTCATCCTGACTGGCAACCCCAACAACCCCGACGGCGGCATCCTGGAACGCCTTACCGGCGGATACATCCCGGTGATGGACATTCTCGCCAACGGGGCAACTCCGTCGAACAGCCCCTATACCACCGCGATTTACGCGAACCAGTACGACGCCATATCAGATTTTCCCCGCTACCCGCTCAACGTCGTGTCGGACGTCAACGCGATCGTCGGCGCGTTCAACGGTCAGCATGCCTACACCAACGCCCGAACCTACTATGAGTTACCCACGTCGCCCGGCTACACCGGGCACACGACCTACTACATGTCGTTGGACGACACGCTGCCGCTGCTTCAACCGCTGCGCGCAACGGGAAGCTTCGGAAACTCGCTGGCCGATCTGATTCAGCCCGACCTGCGGGTGATTGTGGACATGGGCTACGGCAGCGGGGAGTACGCCAATATTCCGACTCCGGCCTCGTTGCTCGCGATACCTGACCTGCCCGTCGTCGGTCACGATCTGATTGTCGGCACACTGCAGGGACTGAACGCGTTTGGAGTGGACAACGGCTGGCTGCCGCAGTCCATGTTCCCCGACGCCTACCCGTATCTCCCCGTGCTGGACCCGGGATTGCATGTCAACCTCGGCCAGTCCAGCGTGACAGCACTCTCGCTCCTCACGACGGCAGAGGGAGCGGTATTCGCTGACTTCGGACAGATACCGTCTTGGGACGCTTACCGGTAAAGCCGTCTCAGGTCCGCCTACTGCGGGGCCAGGATCGCGAAGACCTGCTTGGCGACCTGCAGCATCCAGCCGGCCACCCGCGGCCCGTGATCGCGAGGCCAGTTCAGCTGGAAGCTGACCACCCACGGCTGCTGCGTGGCGTCCACGGCGTACCAGCTGAACGTCAGATCACCCGGCAGGCCACCGGCTTTCGCGCCGATGTAGGGCCAGTCGTTGCGATCCAGCTGGATGCCCGGCACGGCGGACAGGATCTTGCGGACGGGCGCGGCCCGGCCCGTCGCGTCCGCCTGCAGCGTCGCGTGGAGCCGGCAGATGTCCTCGGCGCTGCCGTACCATTCCGCCCCGAACTTCGACGCCGGGACGTGGGCGCGAGTCGGATCGGGCTCATACGGGCTGGCGTTCGCCCGTTGCAGCAGCTCGTCGCGGACCTGCGGCGACGATGCCTGCTTCCACTGGCTACGCACGTCCGGCTTGCCCCAGCCGACGGAGAACAGCTCGTACATGGTGGGAAAAGGCGTCATGCTGCCGGGGTCGTGGTGGCCGGCGCTGACTAGGGCCTGCTCGATGGCGTGCGTGCCCAACCGTCCGATCAAAAGGTCGGTGGACATGTTGTCGCTGGTGGCGATCATCTTCTCGGCGGCCTTGCGAACCGAAATTCGTTCCCCGACAGCCAGTTCCATGCTGGAGCCGACGGCCCGGCTCTTGTCGGTGACCGTCAGCTGATCGTCCCAGGACACCGTCCCGTTGTTGATCGCCCCGGCCAGGGCGTGCAGCACGTACAACTTGAAAATCGATGCCAGCGGCAGGGATTCGCCGGTGTTGGTGCCCGCCACCGGATAGCAGTTGCGGCCGTCGACCCCGGCGACCTGGTAGGAGTAGCGGGCGCCCGTCTTGGCCAGCACCGCGTCGAGGTCGGCCCAGGACTTGATCGGCGGCGCCAGCGTCTCGACTTCGAACGTGTCGACCCACCGAGCCAGGTCGGTGTGAATCTTGATGTCCTGGCGCGCCCCGTAGGAGGAGGTCAGGTGCAGGGTGGCGGAGCTGGTGCCGAGGTCGACGCCGTTGAACGTGAACGGACGATCCCACCAGAGCCCCTCCATGGTGGTCTGCACCGCGTCGACCTTGCCCTCCACGGCGAACATGCCGATCGCGTTCGGGCCGATGGGCCAGTCGGAGTTGAGCATGTCCAGCGTCTGCTGGGCGCGCAGGCCCGCCGGAACCCTGGTGTCGATGGGCCGGACCGGGGTCGTCGGGTCCGCGGCGTTGGCCGGTGGCGTGGGGGCGGGGGCACGGGCGTGCGTGAGCGCCGCGACCAGAACCACGGCCGCGCCCAGCGCCGCCACGCGGAGATGCGTCCGGCGGCGGCTATCCCGCCTGGCCGGATCCGGCGACGTCGAGGACGACCTCGAATTCCAGAAGCGACGCGCCCGTAGCCACCGGGTTGGCCCGTTGACCTGCATGCGCTTCGATAGCGGGCCCGGTAGCCCACGCCTGGAAAGCTTCATCGGACTCCCAGTGTGTCACCACGAAGTAGCGGTTTTCACCTTTGATCGGGCGCAGCAGCTGAAAGCCGAGGAAGCCGGGGGAGTTCTCGACCGCATGTGCGCGGTGGGCGAAGCGCTTCTCCAGTTCGGGACCAGCGTCGGCGGGCACTTCGATTGCGTTGATCTTGACCACTGGCGGCATGTGGCCAGGCTACCGTGCCGCCTGTCGGGCCGAGGAGCAGGTCACGCAAGATGGAGGGTATGCCCAGCGACCTGTTGACCCGCCATGGCGGGCAGGGCGAGCCGTTGGTGTTGGTGCATGGGCTGATGGGCCGCGGCACCACATGGTCGCGCCAAATACCGTGGCTGACCCGGCTGGGCACCGTGTACACGTACGACGCGCTGTGGCACCGCGGCCGCAACGCGTTCGATTCCCAGCCGATCAGCACCGAACGCTTCGTCGCCGACCTCGGCGACGCGGTCGCCTCGCTGGGTGTCCCCGCCCGCCTGCTCGGGCATTCGATGGGCGCGCTGCACTCGTGGTGCCTGGCCGCCGATCGGCCCGAGTTGGTCACGGCGCTGGTGCTCGAGGACATGGCGCCGGACTTCCGCGGCCGTACCACCAGCGCGTGGGAGCCCTGGCTGCATGCGCTGCCGGTCGAATTCCAGTCCGAGCAACAGATATTCGCCGAATTCGGCGGTTCGGTCGCCGGCCGGTACTTCCTGGAAGCCTTCGACCGCACCGCCACCGGCTGGCGGTTGCACGGCCACACCTCGCGATGGATCGACATCGCCGCCGAATGGGGCACCCGCGACTACTGGGACCAGTGGGTGGCCGTGCGGGCGCCGGCGCTGCTGCTGGAGGCCGGGACCTCCGTCACCCCGCCGGGGCAGATGCGCGAGATGGCCGAAAAGGGCTATTCGACAACGTATTTGCACGTGCCCGCGGCCGGTCATCTGCTGCACGACGAAGCGCCGCAGGTCTACCGCGACGCGGTCGAGGCGTTCCTGGGTGGCCTCCGCTAACGCCGGCCGGTCAGCCCGCGGGCGGTGCGCAGCGCCACCGCCATCAGCGTGTTCGTCGGATTCTGGCAGCCCGACGTGACGAACACGCTGCCGTCGGCGACATAGACGTTGTCCAGCTGATGCATTCGTCCGTTGGGATCGGTGACGCTGGACGTCGGCGAGACCCCCATCTGCATCCCGCCCATCACATGCTTGGTGTCCGGGGGCGCGCCGCCGCCCACCTGCCGCTCGACGGTGTCGGGTATGGCCGCGAACAGGTTTGCGCCGCCCGCCGCGATCATCGCGGTGACCAGCGGCACGTAGAACGTCTGCGCCACCTTCTCGTGCTTTCCCAGCGCATAGGTGATCCGCGGCGCCGGTTGGCCGTTCAGGTCCTTTACGGTCGGGTCCAAGGTCACGTTGTTGGACAGGTACGGCAGGTCGCTGCCGATGAAGTTCACGCCGGCCAGGCGGTCGCGCAGGATCGAGGCTCGCATCAGGGCCTTGAACGGCTGGCCGAACAGCGCCACGCCGGGCAGGAACCCGAGGATCTCCTGGTAGAACTTGCCTTCCGTGATCGGCTCCTGGCTGCCGCCCAGCTCGCACAGGCCGCCGCGGATGTAGGGCAGCCCGGCCAGCCGCGCGGCGGCCCGGGCCCCGGGGAAATCGGGATTGGCGAAGTCCTCCATGCACTGCGTCGTCGAACGGCCCCGGTAGGCGTGCACCCGCTGGTCGAGGTAGATGCCGAACCCGTCGATGAAGTTGTGGAACATCAGCCGCGCCCCGATACGCCCGCTCGCGTCGGGCAGCCCGGAGAGCAGCGCCAGCCGCGCCGACTCGATCGCCGAGGCGGCCAGCACGATCAGGTCGGCGCTCTCCCCACCGGCGTTGCCCTGCGGGTCGAGGTAGGACACGCCGGAGGCGCGCCGCCCGCTGAACTCGACCTTGGTGACCGTCGTCTCGGCGCGTAACTGCGCCCGGCCGGTGCGCAGCGCGCGGCGCAGCGGGGCCAGCGCGCCCACCCGCGCGGAGATCGGGCAGCCGTACGCGCTGCAGAACCCGCAGTTGTTGCAGGCCGGCCGCCCGTCGTGCGGGACGGAGTTGATCGCCATCGGAAACGGGTAGGGGTGCAGCCCAATGCGCTTGGCCCCCTTGGCGATCAGTGTGGAGGAGCGCTGCTGCGCCCCGGGCGGCATCGGGTAGGGCCGGGACCGTGGTGCGTGCTTGAGGCTGAGGGCGGGTATCGCCGCGACGTCGCCCTGGGTGCCCAGCAGCGCCTCGACTTCGTCGTAGTACGGCGCAATCTCGCGGTACTCGAACGGCCAGTCGGCCATGTCCGCGCCGGGCTGCGGCCCGAGCAGCGACAGCCCCTTGAAGTCGATGTCCCAGAACCGCGGCACCTTTGCGTCCCAGTGCGTGGTGCCGCCGCCGACAGTCACCGGAAGCTCGTTCACCGGGCCGACGTAACTCGCGCTCTGGCTTGCGTTTTGGCGGTACGTCCGCGGGTAGGCGATGGGGTCGGGTTGTTCGAAGTAGCGGTACAGGGCCTTGAGCTCGTCGTTGGCGAACGTCGTCCCGAGCGGTCCGGTCCCGTCCAGGTTGGTGAAGTAGTTCGACCCTTTCTCGAAGATCACGACGTCCCAGCCGGCCTCGGCGAGTTCCATCGCCACCACCGATCCGCCGGCGCCCGACCCGATCACGATCGCCTTAGTGGCCGGCACTGACGCCGCCTTTCCCGCCCATCTTCGCGACGGCCTGTTCCCAGCCGCCGTGCCGCAGCCGGTCGACGATGTCCGACGCGGCGACGACGCCCCATTCGGCGCGCTCGACCTCGGCGTCGGTGTAGCCCCGTGGTTGCACGTCGCCAGGGAACTTGATGTCGTGCCAGCCGACGAGGTTCGCGTTGCCGCCGTATTCGGGGTTGGAATACATGGCCTCGATGGCGTGGCCGAACAGCACGCTGGTAAACGCGTTGCGGGACAGGATGAAGTCCTGGCGCACCCTGGTCGCCGTGGTGAAGTCGCCGCCGGCTTGCTGGTCGAGCAGCGCGATCCCGTCGGTGTACTGGCCGCGCAGTTGGGTGACGCGCTGTTGCCACGCGTAGGTCTGGGCCCGGTTGAGGGGGACGAAGTTTTCCATGAAGTCCTGCGACCCGCCGGCCCGGTTGCTCCAGGGCCCGCCGGCGTGCACGTCGGGCGGCGTGACGTCGAACACCGACAGCATGCGGTCCAGGTAGCGGACGACCTGGGCCTCGTGCGCCCCGGGACAGCCCAGCTCGAGCGGGTCGTCGTCCGGGCCGGGAATCAGGCGGCGGGTGGCGGCGTCGAGCACCGCGGCCTGGTGCTGGGACAGGAACCGGTAGGGCGCGTCGGCGGACGCGATCGGCCACGCTCCCGGCAGGGCGGCCGCCAGCGGCAGCAGGCTGAGCCCGCTGAGCACCGCACGCCGGGAGACCGGCATGGACAACCCGGGTATGCGGGCGGCCTCATCGCGGGGCACATCGGGAGGGTATGACGCAGATGTGAGTTTGATCGGAGAGGCGCGCGCGTAGCGGCGTGTCGGCCGCCTGTCCGCTCGACAGGACAGTTGCAGCAACGTTTGATAAATTCTTCAACTGTTCGAATCTAGAAGCCTTCAGGAGATGCGGATCGTGACGGAGCCCCTGTACAAGGTCAAGGCCGAGTTCTTCAAGACGCTGGGCCACCCGGCGCGGATCAGGGTCCTCGAGTTGCTGGTGGAGGGGGACAAGACCGTCGGCGAGCTGCTGCCCGAGGTGGGGCTCGAGTCGTCGAACCTGTCGCAGCAGCTGGGCGTGCTGCGCCGCGCCGGCGTCGTCGACGCCATCAGGGACGGCAACACGATGATCTACTCCCTCGCCTCGCCCGACATCGCCGAGCTGTTGCTGGTGGCGCGCAAGGTCCTCACCGGGGTGCTCAGCGGCCGGGTGGCCGTGCTGGAGGACCTGCGGGCCGGCGGGCGGTAACGCCGATGGGCTGGATCCGCAAAGCGCTGGCGGTCGGCCGGATCGTCGAACCCGTCGGCCCCGCACCCGCGACAACGGCGAAACCTCCTGCGGGAGTGCGTGGTTCGCTGCAGATCCGCCACGTCGACGCGGGGTCCTGCAACGGCTGCGAGATCGAGATCTCCGGCGCGTTCGGCCCGGTGTACGACCTCGAGCGGTTCGGCGCGCGGCTGGTGGCCTCGCCACGCCACGCCGACGCGCTGTTGGTCACCGGCGTCGTGACCCGCAACATGGCCGGTCCGCTGCGGGCCACGCTCGAGGCCACGCCGCGCCCGCGGGTGGTGATCGCCTGCGGCGACTGTGCCCTGACCGGAGGCGGACTCAACGACGGCTACGGCGTGGCCGGCGCGGTGGGCGACGTGGTGCCGGTGGACCTCGGGATTCCGGGCTGCCCGCCCGCCCCGGGCGAGATCGTCGCCGCCGTCAGATCGGTGACCGGCAAGTGACCACCCGCTTCGGGCCCGCCATCGCGGGCGTGCTGACGTCGCTGCTCGGTGCGGGCGGTGTGTGGGCGGGCGCGCGAGGGATGTTCGGCCCCGTCCGGGAGGTCCACATCGGCTGGCTGCTGCCGCTGTCGGGGGTGCGGCTGAGCCTCGATCCGCTGGGCGGGTTCTTCATGGCCCTCAGCGGCGCGGTGGCCGTCGCCGTCGGGCTGTACCTGGTCGGCTACGCGCGCAACGGGCACCTGAGCCGCACCGCGCTGACCGCGGCGCCGCTGTTCGTGGCGGCCATGCTGCTGGTCCCCGCCGCGGCCTCGGTGAGCACGTTCCTGCTGGCCTGGGAGCTGATGGCGGTCGCGTCGCTGGTGCTGGTCATGACCGAGCACACCCGCGCGCAGGTCCGCGCCGCCGCGCTCGTGTACGCGGTGATGACCCAGCTGGGCTTCGTGGCGATCCTGATCGGGTTGATGGTGCTGTCGGCCGCCGGTGGCGCGGACCGTTTCGCCGACCTGCACGCGATACCGCCGGGGGTGCGCACCGCCGTATTCGTCTTGACGGTGGCGGGATTCGGGTCCAAGGCCGGTCTGGTGCCGCTGCACGCCTGGCTGCCGCGGGCCCATCCGGAGGCGCCCAGCCCGGTCTCGGCGCTGATGAGCGCCGCGATGGTGAACATGGGCGTCTACGGGCTGTGCCGGGTGGATCTGCAGCTCATCGGCCCGGGCCCACGCTGGTGGGGGTTGACGCTGATGGCCGTCGGCGGGGTGTCGGCGCTGTACGGCGTGGTGCAGGCCTCCGTGGCGACGGATCTCAAACGGCTGTTTGCCTATTCGACGACGGAGAACCTCGGTCTGATCGTGCTGGCCCTGGGTGCGACGACGCTGTTCGCGGCATCCGGTGCCCACCGCGCGGCCACGATCGCGGCGGCAGCGGCCATGCTGCACCTGATCGCGCATGCGGCTTTCAAGAGCCTTGGCTTCCTGGCGGCCGGATCCGTGCTGGCCGCAACGGGTTTGCGCGATCTGGACCGCCTCGGCGGACTGGCCCGGCCGATGCCCGTCACGACGGCGTTGTTCGGGGTTGCCGCGCTCGGCGCCTGCGGGCTGCCGCTGGGCGCCGGATTCGTCAGCGAGTGGCTGCTGGTCCAGGCGCTGGTCCACGCCGCCCCGGGGCGCGACGCCGTGCTGGCCCTGACGACGCCGCCGGCCGTCGGCGCGGTGGCGCTCACCGCGGGCCTTGGGGTGGCGGCCATGGTCAAGGCGTTCGGGATCGGCTTTCTGGCCCGGCCCCGCAGCGCGGAGGCCGCCCAAGCCACCGAGGCGCCGCGCAGCATGCTGGCCGGGATGGCCGTCGCCGCAGCGGCCTGCGTGCTGCTGGCCGTGGCGCCCTCGCTCGTCGCGCCCGCGCTGCGCCGGGCGGTCGCCGCCCTGCCCGCCGCCGAGGCCGTGGCGTTCACCGACTTTGGCGCGGTGGTGTCGCTGCCCGGCCTGCGCGGTTCGATCGCCCCGGCGGTGATAGCGGTCGGTCTCGTCGTGGCCGCGCTGTTCGCCGCGACCCTGGCCGGCTGGCGCCGGTGGCGGCGCCCGGCGCCCGCGACCTTGCCGTTATGGGCCTGTGGCGCAGAGGATCTCACCCCGCGCATGCAGTACACCGCCACGTCGTTCGCCGAGCCGCTGCAACGCGTCTTCTACGACGTCCTGCGCCCCGACACCGACATCGAGGTCACCCACGTGGCCGAGTCGCGCTACCTGGCCGACAGCGTCACCTACCGCAACCGAATCGCCGACGCGATCGAGGACCGCCTCTACACACCGCTGATCCGGCTGATCAAGGCCGCGGCCGACGGGGTCCGCCGGGCCCACCCCGGCAGCGTGCACCTGTACCTGGCCTACGGCGCGCTCGGCGTGCTCGTCGTGCTGGTGGTGGCGCGATGAACGCGCTGTCCTACGTCGCGGGTGCGGTGCAGATCGGCGTCGTCATGGTCGGGGCGCCGCTGGTGGTCGGGCTGACCCGGCAGGTGCGCGCGCGCTGGGAGGGCCGCGCCGGCGGTGGTCTGCTGCAGCCGTGGCGCGACATCGTCAAACAGCTTGGCAAGCAACAGATCACGCCGCGAGGAACGACGGTGGTGTTCGCGGCCGCGCCGGCCGTCATCGCCGGGTCGACGCTGCTGATCGCCGCGATCGCGCCGCTGGTCGCCACCGGGTCCCCGCTGGACGCCAGCGCGGACCTGTTCGCGGTGGTGGGGCTGCTGTTCATGGGCACGGTCGCGCTGACCCTGGCCGGCATCGACACCGGCACGTCGTTCGGCGGGATGGGCGCCAGCCGCGAGATCACCATCGCCGCGCTGGTCGAGCCGACCATCCTGCTGGCGGTATTCGCGCTGTCCATCCCCGCGGGTTCGGCCAATCTCGTTGCGCTGGTGTCGAATACCATTTCCCATCCCGGTCAGGTGGTGTCGCTGACCGCGGTGCTGGCGTTCGCCGCCCTGGTGATCGTGATCGTCGCCGAGACCGGACGGCTGCCGGTGGACAATCCCGCCACCCACCTCGAGCTGACGATGGTGCACGAGGCGATGGTCCTCGAATACGCCGGGCCCCGCCTGGCGCTCGTCGAGTGGGCGGCCGGGATGCGGCTCACCGTGCTGCTGGCGCTGCTGGCAAACCTGTTCGCGCCGTGGGGGATTGCCGGCGGCCAGCCCGGGGCGGCGGACATCGTCGTCGGCGTCGTCGCGGTGGCGGCCAAGGTCGCGGTGCTGGCCACGCTGCTGGCGACCGTCGAGGTATTCGTGGCCAAGCTGCGGCTGTTCCGGGTGCCCGAACTGCTGGCCGGGTCGTTTCTGCTGGCGCTGCTCGCGGTCACCTCGGCCAACTTCTTCGCGGTGCCGACATGACCTACGGAACCTTCACCGTCCTGGTCGATCTGGCCGCGGGCGGGCTGCTCCTGGCGGCCGTCCTGGTCGTGTGGCGCCGCGACCTGATCGCCGTCAACCGCCTGCTCGCATGCCAGGGCGTCGCCCTGGCGGCCATCCCCATCCTGCGCGGCTGTTACGACGGCGACGGCGCGCTGATCGGCGTCGGCGCCGCGGTGCTGGTGCTGCGGGCCGTGGTGCTGCCGTGGCTGCTGGCCCGCGCGCTCGGAGCGGAGCCCGCCTCGCACCGCGAGGCGACCCCGCTGGTGAACACCGCCGCGTCGCTGCTGGCCACCGCGGCGCTGACGCTGGTCGCGTTCGCCGCCGCGCGCCCCCTGGTCAACCTGCAACCGGCGGCGTCGACCAATGCGGTCCCGGCCGCGCTGGCGGTGGTGCTGATCGCGCTGCTGGTCATGGTCACGCGCCGGCACGCGCTGTCGCAGGCCGCCGGATTCCTGATGCTGGACAACGGAATCGCCGCCACCGCCTTCCTCCTCACCGCCGGGGTGCCGCTGATCGTCGAACTCGGCGCGTCCCTGGACGTGCTGTTCGCCGTCATCGTGATCGGCGTCCTGACCGGCCGGTTGTCGCGCACCTTCGGCGGCGCCGACCTCGACGCGCTACAGGAGCTGCACGACTGATGACCTGGCTACTGCTCTCCGCGATCCTGGCGCCGGTCGGCGCGTCGATCGCCACCGTGGTCGGCGGCTGGCGCCGCGCGACCGCCACGCTGATCGTCCTGTCGGCGGTCACCGTGCTCGGCTGCGGCGCCGCGCTGGGCGTGTGCCTCGAATCCGGCGCGCGCTTCGCGCTGGGCGGGCTGCTGCGGGTGGACGCGCTGACCGTCACCATGCTCGTCGTCATCGGCACCGTCGCCACGTTGGCGACCTGGGCCAGCATCGGCTACCTGGACGCCGAGCTGGCCCACGACCACACCGACGCGCGGGGCGCACGCGCGTACGGCGCGCTGACGGCGGCGTTCCTGGCGGCGATGGTTCTGGCGGTGTGCGCCAACAACATCGGCGTCATCTGGGTCGCCATCGAAGCCACCACGGTGATCACGGCGTTCCTGATCGGGCACCGCCGCTCCCGCGGCGCCGTTGAGGCGACCTGGAAGTACGTCGTGATCTGCTCGGTCGGCATCGCGATCGCGTTCCTGGGCACCGTGCTGCTCTACTACGCCGCCGAGCACGCCGGGGCGCCGGCCGCGGCGGCGCTGAACCTCGACGTGCTGACGGCCCGCGCGGGTGCGCTGGATCCCGGCGCGGCGCGCTTGGCCGGCGGGCTGCTGCTGATCGGCTATGGCGCAAAGGCGGGGCTGTTTCCGTTCCACACCTGGCTCGCCGATGCCCACAGCCAGGCTCCGGCGCCCGTGTCGGCGCTCATGAGCGGGGTGCTGCTGGCAGTGGCGTTCTCGGTGCTGATCCGCGTCCGGCCGATCATCGACGTCTCCGCCAAGCCCACGTTCATGCGCGCGGGGCTGCTGGTGATCGGCCTGGCGACGCTGCTGATCGCGGCACTGATGCTGACCGTGACCTCCGACATCAAGCGGATGTTCGCCTATTCGTCGATGGAGAACCTGGGGCTGATAGCGATCGCCGCGGCCGCCGGGACCACGCTGGCGATCGCCGCGCTGCTGCTGCACGTGCTGGCCCACGGGATCGGCAAGACGGTGCTGTTCCTGGCCAGCGGCCAGCTGCAGGCCGCGCACGACTCGACCGCGATCGCCGACGTCGGCGGCGTGCTGCGGCGCTCCCGGTTGGTCGGTGTGTCGCTGGCCGTGGGGGTGGTGGTGCTGCTCGGGCTGCCGCCGTTCGCGATGTTCGCCAGCGAGCTGGCCATCGTCCGTTCGCTGGCCGACGCCCGGCTCACCTGGGCGCTGGCCGCGGGCCTGCTCGCGATCGCCGTCGCGTTCGCCGCGCTGGCGCGCAACGCGGGCCGAATCCTGTTGGGCGACGACACGGACGCGCCGCGGATTGCCGTTCCGCCGACGGTGGCGGCGGCCCTGCTCGTCGGCGTGGCCGCGTCGATCGCCCTCGGTGTCACCGCGGGGCCGCTGGCCGGGCTTTTCACCTCCGCCGGCGCGATCGGAGCGTCGCCGTGAGCCCTGAGTGCTTGCGCCGCAGGGTGTCTCGGGAGGATGTCGCCGGCGGAGCGGCGGAACTGCTGGCCGACGGGTTCCGGCTGGCCCTGGTCGCGGCGCACGACGACGCAGCCGACGGCGGCGGGTTCCGCATCGTCTACCTCTTCCTCGCCGGCCGGCCAGATCGCCGCGTCGAGCTGGAATGCATTGCGCCGTCGGATGATCCGTCGTTGCCGTCACTGGCGCACCTGTCGTTTGCGGCCAGCCGGTTCGAGCGTGAGATTGCGGACCTGTACGGGGTTCGCCCCGTCGGGCATCCCAAGGTGCGCCGCCTGGTGCGCCACGCCCACTGGCCCGAAACGTGGTATCCGATGCGCGCGGACGCGGGGCCGGCACCGGAATTCGGTGACTCGGGCCACTTTCCGTTCGTGACGGTCCAGGGCCCCGGGGTGTACGAGATACCGGTCGGCCCGGTGCACGCCGGGCTGATCGAGCCTGGCCATTTCCGGTTCTCGGTCGCGGGCGAAACGGTGTTGCGGCTCAAGGCCCGACTGTGGTTCGTCCACCGCGGCCTGGAGAAGCTGTTCGAGGGCCGGTTGGCCGGCGGCGCCGTCGAGCTGGCCGAACGCATCAGCGGCGACACCTCCGTCGCGCACGCCCTGGCGCACAGCCTGGCCGTCGAGGACGCGCTCGGTGTGGAGCTACCCGACGACGCGCAGCGGCTGCGGGCGCTGCTCGTCGAGCTCGAACGGCTTTACAACCACGTCACCGACCTGGGTGCGCTGGCCAACGACGTCGGGTTCGGGCTGGCCAACGCCCACGCCCAGCGGATTCGCGAGGAGCTGCTGCGGCTCAACGCCGACGTCACCGGCCACCGGCTGCTGCGCGGGGCCGTCCGCCCGGGCGCGATCACGCTGCGGGCGCTGCCCGACGCGGCCCGGCTGCGCGCCGTGGCGGACGACGTCGCCGAGGTCGCCGCCCTGACCCTGGGAAACAGCGGGGTGTACGACCGGTTTGCGGGAACCGCCGCGCTGAGCGCCGTCGACGCCACCGCGCTGGGCTGCCTCGGCTATGTGGCGCGGGCCAGCGGCGTGCGCACCGACGCCAGGGTCGAGCACCCCACGGTGCAGCTGCCGGTCACCGAGGTCGGCGCCGTTGCGGGCGACGTGCTGGCGCGCTACACCGTGCGCCGCGACGAGTTCACCGCCAGCGTCGACCTGGCGTGCCATCTGGTCGAAACACACACCGGCCCAATCGCATTGGCCGCGAGCCTGCCCTCGCACCGCGGTGCGGTCAGCGGCCGGGGCATCGTCGAGGGCTGGCGCGGCACCGTCGTGCACCGCGTGGAGGTCGACGCCGGCCGCATCACCCGCGCGAAGATCGTCGACCCGTCGTGGTTCAACTGGCCGGCGCTGCCCGTCGCCATGGCCGACACCATCGTCCCCGACTTCCCACTGGCCAACAAAAGCTTCAATCAGTCGTATGCGGGCAACGACCTCTGATCGGTCTTACTCCTCACCGGCCAGCGCAAAGCGGCCGTCGGCGGTCTGGGTCACCAGGCCGTCGTCGAGCAGCGAAAACAACGCCCGGTCGCGTTGGGCGGTGTCGGTCAGCCAGGCCACGTCCAGCTGCGCCCGGGTGACCGGAGAATCGTTGTCGCGCAACACATCCAGCAACCGACCACGCACCTGGCGATCGGTTCCGGCGTAGGGCTGCACGCGGCGGGCCGGACCGGTCGCGGGCGGATAGCCGGCGCGTCGCCAAGCGCAACGGTCGACGGGGCACAACCCGCAGCGCGGCGCCCGCGCGGTGCACACCGTCGCGCCCAACTCCATCAGCGCCGCCGAAAACGTCGGCGCAGCGCGGTCGTCCGGCAGTAGCGCCGACACGTCCGCGTGGTCTCGGGTGGCCGACGGCGCCGCGGCGTCGGCCCGCCCGTGCACGGCGCGGGCCACCACACGGCGCACGTTGGTGTCCACCACCGGCACCGCCTGGCGGTAGGCGAAGCACGCAACGGCCCGCGCCGTGTAGGCGCCGACACCGGGCAGGGTCAGCAGGACCTCGACGTCGTCGGGCACCACATCGCCGTGGTCACGGGCGATCACGGTCGCGCATTCGTGCAGCCGCTTGGCCCGCCGCGGGTAGCCGAGCTTTCCCCACGCGCGCAGCACGTCGGCGGGGCTGGCGGCGGCGGTGGCCGACGGGGTGGGCCAGCGCCGCACCCACTCCGTCCAGATCGGCAGCACCCGGGCCACCGGCGTCTGCTGCAGCATGAACTCGCTGACCAGGATCTGCCACGCGCTCACGCCGGGATCCCGCCAGGGCAGATCGCGGCGCGAGCGGTCATACCAGTCCAAAAGATTGGCGACCGGTATGTGTTCCGAGCGCGTCACCGGCACTTCCGGCAGAATGTGCGCCATGCCCAACACCAGCCCGATAACCGCATGGAAAGCACTCAAAGAGGGTAACGAGCGATTCGTTGCCGGCAAGCCGCAGCATCCCAGCCAGAGCGTCGAGCACCGGGCCAGCCTGGCCTCCGGCCAGAAGCCGACGGCGGTGATCTTCGGCTGTGCGGACAGCCGCGTGGCCGCCGAGCTGATCTTCGACCAGGGGCTGGGCGACACGTTCGTGGTGCGCACCGCCGGGCAGGCCATCGATGCCGCGGTCCTGGGTTCGATCGAGTACGCGGTGGCAGTCCTCGACGTGCCGCTGATCGTGATCCTCGGCCACGACAATTGCGGTGCCGTCAAGGCCGCGATCAGCGCGATCGACGACGGTGACATTCAGTCCGGATTCGTGCGGGACCTGGTGGAACGGGTTGTGACGACGATTCTGCTGGGCCGCCGCGACGGGCTGACCCGCGTCGACGAATTGGAGGCCCGGCACGTCAAGGAGACGGCCGCGCAGCTGTTGGAGCGTTCGACGTTGATCGCCGATCGCGTGGCCGCCGGCACCCTGGCCATAGCGGGCATCACCTACCGGCTGGCCGAGGGGCGGGCGGAGTTGGTTCACCACGTGGGCGACATCGGCGCCTCGCCGCAGCTCTGATTCGAGCGCGCCACTACACGGTTGCTCCGCAGTTAACCTCGCGACACGCCGACGCGGGTCGGACGGGGATGGCTGACCTGGGCCTACGGTGTGAATGTGCTGGATCTTGAACCGCGTGGCCCGCTACCGACAGAGATTTACTGGCGGCGTAGAGGTCTGGCGCTGGGAATTGCGGTGGTCGTGATCGGGATCGCGGTTGCGACGATCATTGCCTTCGTAAGTAGCAGCGCCGGGGCCAAACCCGCCAAAGCCGAGAAACCGGGGTCGGCGCAGAGCCATCCCGGCTCGCCCGCGCCCCAGGCGCCGGCCTCGGCCGCGCCGCAGGGCAGCCCCACGGTGGCGCCGCCGCAGGGGCAGAACCCGGAATCGCCGACGCCGACGGCCGCGGTGCTACCACCGCCGGTGCTCAAGGAGGGCGACGACTGCCCCGACTCGACGCTGGCCGTCAAAGGTCTGACCAACGCGCCCCAATATTTCATCGGTGACCAGCCGAAATTCAGCATGGTGGTCACGAATATCGGCCTGGTGGCCTGCAAGCGTGACGTCGGGGCCGCGGTACTGGCGGCGTACGTGTACTCGCTGGACAACAAGCGGCTGTGGTCCAACCTGGACTGCGCGCCGTCCAACGAGACGCTGGTCAAGACGTTCACGCCGGGCGAGCAAGTAACCACGGCGGTGACCTGGACCGGGATGGGCTCGGCGCCGCACTGCCCATTGCCGCGGCCGGCGATCGGAGCGGGCACCTACAACCTCGTCGTGCAGCTGGGCAACCTGCGTTCGCAGCCGGTTCCGTTCATTCTGAACCAGCCGCCGCCGCCCCCGGGACCGGCGCCGCAGCCGGGTCCGCCGCAGCCTGAGGGGCCGCCGGCGCCCGCTCCCGCCCCGCCGGGGTAGCCTCGCGAATTCAGTTCAGCGGGTCGGCGATGGTCGATTCCGCCAGCTGGGAAAGGCCTTCGCGGACGTGGCGCGCCCACATCGCGCCGATGCCATCCACCGACTGCAGGTCGTTGGCGCTGGCCGCCAGCAGGCCCTGCAACGTGCCAAACGCCCGGACCAGCAGGTCGACGTGCGCGAATTGCAGCCTGGGGATGCCGTCCATCGCGCGGTAGCCGCGCGGGCTGAGCGCCGAGTCCTGGGCCTCCGTCGTGGTCGGATAGCCGAAGACCTTCGCCAGCGCGGTCAATTCGAGCAGGTCGGTGTCGGACAGGGTGTCCAACTCCTCCAGGGTGGCCGCGATCTGCGAGTTCGACGGCGGCTCGGGGTTGGCGTGGTAGTCGCGCACGATCAGCTCGCGGGCGGTCTCGTTGCCGCCCAGCAGCTCTTCCAGCTGTAGCCGCAGTTGGCGGCCGTCGGTGCCGAGCTCGACGGTCTCGTAGTCGATGACCAGGCCGATGCGCCGGACCAGCTCCAGGCGCTGCACCACCGTCATCACGTCGCGCAGCGTGACGAAGTCCTCGATCTCGGCGCGCGACAGCTGCCGGCTGACCTCGTCGAGCCGGATCTTGTACCGCTCCAGCGTGGCGATGGCCTGGTTGGCCCGCGACAGGATGGTCGCCGAGTCGGTCAGCACGTGCCGTTCGCCGCCGACGTAGACCGTCACGATGTTCATCGAGTGGCTGACGGAGATCACCGGGTAGCCCGTCTGGACCGCCGCGCGCTCCGCCGAGCGGTGGCGGGTGCCCGATTCCTCGGTGGGTATCGAGGGATCCGGGACCAACTGCACGTTGGCCCGCACGATGCGGCTGCAGTCGGTGGACAGCACGACGGCGCCGTCCATCTTGCACAGTTCGCGCAGCCGGGTCGGGGCGTACCGGACGTCCAGCGAGAAGCCGCCGTCGCAGATGGCTTCGACGTTCTCGTCGTGCCCGAGCACGATCAACGCCCCGGTGCGGCCGCGCAGGATACGTTCCAGGCCGTCCCGCAGGGCCGTGCCGGGTGCCAGGCGGGCGACGGCCTCACGCAGCGTCGGTCGGGTCACAGCGTGCATTCTGCTATGCCGGGGGCGGGTTGGGGGAATCTCCCTGGCGATCGCGAGCGCGGCGGAGCCGGGCGAAGCGGGTCGCCGGCATGTCCCTGGCGATCGCGAGCGCGGCGGAGCCGGGCGAAGCGGGTCGCCAGCATAAGTGCCTACCGGGGCTGGTGCAGCTGATGCACCGTGGCGGGCGGCGCGCTGCGGTGATCGGCGATGTCGATCATGTGCTCCAAGGCGGCGACGATGGTCGGCGCGCAGAGCGCCCGCATGCCCGCCGGCACGGCCTTGCATCCGGGCGGCACCAGGGCCAGGTTGAACCCCTGCCGGGCGGCTTCGGCCAGACGCCGGTCCATGCCGTTGACCCGACGCAGGTCCCCCGCGAGTCCCACCTCGCCGATCATCACCGCCGTCGTCGGCAGCGGCAGGTTCGCGAACGCCGAGGCCAACGCGACCGCGACCGCCAGATCCGTGGACGGGTCGGTCAACCGCATGCCGCCGACGGTGGACAGGTAGATGTCGTTGACCGCGAGCGTCAGCCGGGCGTGCTTTTCCAGCACGGCGGTGATCATGGCGGCCCTCGCGTGATCGATGCCGCTGACGGCGCGACGCGGTGAGCCGCCGCCCGGCGTCGCCAGCAACGCCTGGACCTCGCCGATCAGCGGCCGCTTGCCGTCCAGCGCGACCGTGATCGCGGTGCCGGCCACGGGCGCCGGCCGCTGGTCCAGAAACAGGCTGGACGGATCGGCGACGTCTTCGATTCCGTTGTCGTGCAATTGGAAACAGCCGACCTCATCGGACGCGCCGAAGCGGTTCTTGATCCCGCGGACCATCCGCAGCGTGCTGTTGCGGTCGCCCTCGAAATGCAGCACCACGTCGACGAGGTGTTCGAGCGAGCGCGGCCCGGCGATGGCGCCGTCCTTGGTGACGTGTCCGACGAGGATCAGCGCGACGTTGTTGGCTTTCGCGGCCGCGGTGAGCGCCGACGTGACCGCGCGCACCTGCGTGACGCCGCCGACGACGCCGTCGGACTCCGCGGTGGACATGGTCTGCACCGAGTCCACGATCACCAGCGCGGGCCGGACCGTCGCGATGTGTTCCAGCACGGTGTGCAGGTCGGATTCGGCGGCCAGATACAGCTCGTCGGCGTCCCGGCCGACGCAGCCGATCCGGTCTGCGCGCAACCGGATCTGGCCGGCGGACTCCTCGCCGGAGACATACAGCACGCGCCGACCGGACTGCGCCTGGCGGTGGGCGACCTTGAGCAGCAGCGTGGACTTGCCCACCCCGGGGTCACCCGCCAGCAGCGTCACCGAGCCCGGCACCACCCCGCCACCGAGCACCCGGTCCAGTTCGTCGACGCCGGTGGGGCAGGGGCGGGTGCTGTTGGCGTCGACGGAGCTGATCGGCACGGCTTGGGAGGCCCCGGCGGCGCCAGGCGACCGTGCTGCCAGCCCTGCACGCCGGCCGCCGACGCCGACCGCGCTCAGCACGGCTACCTCCTCGACCGTGCCCCACGTCCCGCACTCCTGGCAGCGCCCCACCCACTTCGCGGTGACATGGCGGCATTCCGAGCAGCGGTATTGGTTACGCGTGTTCGCCACGCCATGACGGTATCGAGTCGGTATGACAGTTCCAGGTATTACACGGCATCACACGCGGTTAAACGTGTGGCGAGGCCACCCCGGCGGCGATCGGCACCTTCACGGTGCCCTCGCCCGCGGACTCGAACTTGAAGGTGAAGTCGTAGAGCAGGCCGTTGGAGATCGGCTTGTTCAGGGTGATGACGGCCTTCGCCGCGTTACTGGACCCGAGCGGTCCCGGCGCCACCCGCTGGCCGTCCGGGGTGCCGACGAAGAGCATCCCGCTGGGCTGCAGTCGCGGGTCACCGGTGATGGCCACGGTGCCGATGTCAGTCTTGATCTCAGTCAGCCGGTCGGAGATGTACGGCGACTGATTGACGGCGACAAGCACCAGCTCCACGGTTTGCGGCGGCTTGATGAAGTCGCCGCTCTGGGCGGCCTGGATGCGGATGTCGCGCAGGTCCACGCTGTGGTGCTGGGCCGCGTTGGTGACGGTGAGCCGGTTGCCGTTGACGGCGGGCTCCTGCATCGCCGTCTGCGAGACCTGGCCCGCCCCGCAGCCGCTGAGCAGCGGTGCGCCAACGGCGACCAGGCCGACAGCGACGAGAGCCCGCAGGCGCGATTTGAAGCGGTTCACTCGATGCCTCCTGGCTGGCCTCTGATCGGCGTCCTGACGTCCAACTATGCACAGTAGTAGGAAGGTGCCGCCGACGGTAGCCGACGGTTCGAAGTTTGGGTGGCCGGCGTCGGCGTCGGGCAGGGCTGATCAGGCACCCCATTGCACGTCTTGCCCTTTGTGTCAACCCCTAATCTCCGGGTGTTGTGCCCCTGACCTGCACCGTTGTTCCGCAGGTGTTGGCGCGCCGTGTTAGCATGGAGTAACGAAAGGGGCTCGAATCTGATGATCTTCAAGGTCGGAGACACCGTTGTCTATCCACACCACGGTGCTGCGTTAGTCGAGGCGATCGAAACCCGCACCATCAAAGGGGAACAAAAAGAGTATCTCGTCTTGAAAGTGGCGCAGGGAGACCTGACCGTTCGAGTGCCCGCCGACAACGCCGAGTACGTCGGCGTCCGCGACGTGGTGGGTCAGGAGGGCCTGGACAAGGTCTTCCAGGTTCTGCGCGCGCCGCACACCGAAGAGCCGACCAACTGGTCCCGCCGGTACAAGGCCAACCTCGAGAAGCTCGCCTCCGGCGACGTCAACAAGGTGGCCGAGGTAGTGCGCGACCTGTGGCGTCGCGACCAGGAGCGTGGCCTGTCCGCGGGCGAGAAGCGGATGCTGGCCAAGGCTCGGCAGATCCTGGTTGGTGAGTTGGCGCTCGCCGAGAGCACCGACGACGCCAAGGCCGAGACCATCCTGGACGAGGTCCTAGCCGCCGCGTCCTAAACGCCGCTGAGCACTCAAGTCGCCGCGATAGTCCCGGCCGCGGGGTCGGGTGAGCGGCTCGCCGCTGGCGTCCCCAAGGCGTTCTACCAGCTCGAAGGCCGAACCTTGGCCGAACGGGCCGTCGACGGGTTGCGGGACTCCGGCGTCGTCGACAACGTCGTTGTCGCGGTGCCCGCCGGGCTCACCGACGAGGCCAAGCTGATCCTTGGGCATAAGGCCACGGTGGTGACCGGTGGGGCCAACCGCACCGAATCCGTCAGCCGGGCGCTGCAGGCGCTGGCGGACAACACCGGGTTCGTGCTGGTGCACGACGCCGCCCGGGCGCTGACGCCGCCGTCGTTGATCGTGCGCGTCGTCGACGCGTTGCGGGCCGGCAAGGGCGCCGTGGTGCCCGCTCTGCCGGTGACCGACACCATCAAGGCCGTCGACGCCAACGGGGTGGTGCTGGGCACGCCGGAGCGGGCCGGGCTGCGCGCGGTGCAGACCCCCCAGGGATTCGCCACCGACCTGCTGCGGCGGGCGTATGAGCACGCTCGCGCGGCCGCGTTCACCGACGATGCGTCGCTCGTCGAGCACGTCGGCGGCCAGGTGCACGTCGTCGAGGGTGATCCGTTGGCGTTCAAGATCACGACCCGGCTCGATCTGCTGCTGGCCGAAGCGATCGTGCGCCAGTGAACGAGCAGCCACGTGTCGGTTTGGGCACGGATGTGCACCCGATTGAAGTCGGGCGACCGTGCTGGCTGGTGGGGTTGTTGTTCGCTGACGCCGACGGCTGCGCCGGGCATTCCGACGGCGACGTCGGGGCGCATGCGCTGTGCGACGCACTGCTGTCGGCCGCGGGGCTGGGCGACATCGGCGGGGTGTTCGGCGTGGACGACCCGCGGTGGCGCGGCGTCAGCGGCGCCGACATGCTGCGCCACGTCGTCGGGCTGCTCGCCGAGCAGGGGTACCGGGTGGGGAACGCCGCCGTTCAGGTGATCGGGAACCGCCCGAAGATCGGGCCGCGTCGCGCCGAGGCGCAGGAGGTGCTCTCGGGACTGGTGGGGGCGCCGGTGTCGGTGTCGGCCACCACCACCGACGGGCTCGGCTTGACCGGCCGCGGCGAGGGCGTGGCCGCCATCGCGACCGCGCTGGTGGTGCGGGCGTCCTAGCGTCTGCCCCTGCCGAGCCCGCGTGGCACTCGCGGTAACGGCTCGCTGCAACAGGCCAGGTAAGCTGGCACGTCGTGACCGATCGCCCCCGCATCCGGCTACACGACACGGCCTCCGGCACCGTGCGTGACTTCGTCCCGTTGCGCGACGGGCACGTCTCCATCTACCTGTGCGGCGCGACTCCGGACACACTGCCGCACATCGGGCACGTCCGCAGCGGGGTGGCCTTCGACATCCTGCGCCGCTGGTTGACCGCGCGCGGCTACGAGGTTTCATTCATCCGCAACGTGACGGACATCGAAGACAAAATCCTGATCAAGTCCGCCGCGGCCGGCCGGCCCTGGTGGGAGTGGGCGGCCACCTATGAGCGGGCATTCACCGCCGCCTACGACGCGCTCGGCGTGCTGCCGCCGTCGGCGGAGCCGCGCGCCACCGGCCACATCACCCAGATGGTCGAATTAATGGAACGGCTGATCGAAAATGGGCACGCGTATGCCGCCGCCGGCGATGTCTACTTCGACGTGCTCAGCTACCCGGATTACGGGCAGTTGTCCGGGCACCGGATCGACGACGTCCATCAGGGCGAGGGCGTGGCCACCGGCAAGCGGGACCAGCGCGACTTCACCCTGTGGAAGGGCGAGAAGCCTGGCGAACCGTCGTGGCCCTCGCCGTGGGGGCGCGGACGTCCCGGCTGGCATCTGGAATGCTCGGCAATGGCCCGCACCTACTTCGGTCCGGAATTCGACATCCACTGCGGTGGAATGGATTTGATTTTCCCGCACCACGAGAACGAGATCGCGCAGAGCCGCAGTGCCGGTGACGGGTTCGCCCGCTACTGGCTGCACAACGGTTGGCTGACCATGGGCGGCGAGAAGATGAGCAAGTCGCTGGGCAACGTGGTGGCCATCCCCGCGATGCTGCAGCGGGTGCGGGCGGCGGAGCTGCGGTACTACCTGGGCAGCGCGCACTTCCGCTCGATGCTGGAATACACCGAGACCGCCCTGCAGGACGCCGTCAGCGCCTACGTCGGGTTGGAGGAATTCCTGCACCGGGTGCGTGGCCGGGTCGGTGCAGTAGTACCGGGTGAGTGGACCCCGCGGTTCGCCGCGGCGCTCGATGACAACCTGTCGGTGCCGATCGCCCTCGCCGAGGTGCACCAGGCCCGCGCGGAGGGCAACCGGGCGCTGGACGCCGGCGACCACGAGGGCGCGCTGAAGAGCGCCGGCTCGATTCGGGCGATGATGGGCATTTTGGGCTGCGACCCGCTCGACGAACGCTGGGAATCGCGCGACGAAACGTCGGCCGCGCTGGCAGCGGTCGACGTGCTGGTGCAAAACGAGCTGGTCAATCGCCAGCGGGCGCGCGAGGACCGCGACTGGGCGCGGGCCGACGAGATCCGGTGCCGGCTCAAGACCGCGGGCATCGAGGTCACCGACACCGCCGACGGGCCGCAGTGGTCGCTGCGGTCCGACGGCGACAAGTAGATGGCGGGCAACTCGCGGCGTCGGGGCGCGATACGCAAATCCGGCACGAAGAAGGGCCCGACGGTCGGTTCGGGCGGGCAGCGTCGACGGGCACTGGAGGGGCGCGGTCCCACGCCGCCGGCGCACATGCGGCCCAACCATCCCGCCGCCAAGCGGGCGAGCGCGCCGGTGCGCCGCCCCGCTCGGAGTCGCGGCGAGGACTCCGAGACCGTGCTGGGTCGCAACCCGGTGCTGGAATGCCTGCGTGCCGGGGTTCCGGCGACCGCGCTGTACGTCGCGCTGGGCACCGAGGCCGACGAACGGCTCACCGAATCCGTTTCCCGGGCCGCGGATTCGGGCATCGCGATCCTCGAGGTGCCGCGCCACGACCTGGACCGGATGAGCGCCAACCAGCTGCACCAGGGCATCGCGCTACAGGTCCCGCCGTACAACTACGCCCACCCCGACGATCTGCTGGCGACCGCGCTCAAGGCACCGCCGGCGCTGTTGGTCGCGCTGGACAACATCTCCGACCCGCGCAACCTCGGCGCGATCGTGCGTTCGGTGGCGGCGTTCGGGGGGCACGGCGTGGTGATCCCGCAGCGTCGTTCCGCCTCGGTGACCGCGGTGGCGTGGCGCACCAGCGCCGGCGCGGCGGCCCGGCTGCCGGTGGCGCGGGCCACCAATCTCACACGGGCGCTGAAGGATTGCGCCGACCGGGGGCTGCGGGTGATCGGCCTGGACGCCGGTGGTGACACGGTTTTGGACGACCTGGACGGCACCGATCCGCTGGTGCTGGTCGTCGGCTCGGAGGGCAAGGGGCTGTCGCGGCTGGTGCGCCAGAACTGCGACGAGGTGGTGTCCATTCCGATGGCCGGCGACACGGAGTCGCTGAACGCCTCCGTGGCCGCCGGCGTGGTGCTCGCCGAGATCGCCCGCCAGCGCCGGGGGTGACCTTGCCTGGCCGAGCAGTCCCCCGCAAGCGGGAGGTACCCCCAGCAAAAGCCCCCTTCAGCACGGCGTGTCGGGGGCTTTTGCGTCTGCTCGCGAGTGGAATGCTCCTCGTGGCGCCGGCCTGGTCACCGTCGGCGGCCGCCCAACCGGCCGGCTTCGACGTGCAGGCGCACGCCGGTGGCCGTGGCGAGACCACCGGCGAATCGCTGCGAGCCTTCGCGAAGGCCATCGAAATCGGCTTCACCACACTGGAACTCGACATCAACATCACCAAGGACGGGCAGCCGCTGGTGTGGCACGACCCGGTGATCGAGGCGGGGCAGTGTTCCGACACCGGCCCGGCGTCGGCCGGTGACCCGACGTATCCGTACGTCGGCAAGCTCGTGCATCAGCTCACCGTGGCGCAGATCCGCACCCTGGACTGCGGCAAACCGAGCAGTGAGTTTCCGCATGCGGAAGTGGTGTGGGGCAACAAGATAGCGACCCTGCCGCAGGTGTTCCAACTCGCCGACTCCCGGCACTCCGGCGTGCGCTACAACATCGAGACCAAGGTGGCCGCGGACACGCCGGGTGTCTCGGCCGAGCCGCAGGAGTTCGTCGACGTGATACTGGCCGCGGTCCGCGCCGCGGGCAAGATCGACCGGGTGGAGATCCAGAGCTTCGACTGGCGAACGCTGCCGTTGGTGCGTCTGGCCGAACCGTCGATCCCCTTGGTGGCCTTGTGGGATGACGACACCTGGACCCCCGATTCGCCGTGGCTGGCCGGTGTCGACCCCGCGGTGGTCGGCGATCCGATCGTCGGCGCCATGACGGTGGGCGCCGGGATTCTTTCGCCGCGGTACACGCTGATTGACAAAGCATTCGTGGATCGGGCACACGCGTTGGGGCTCAAGGTCATTCCGTGGACCGTCAACGACGCTGCGGCCATGCGCCGGCAAATTGCCTACGGCGTCGACGGCCTGATCACCGACTACCCGAGCCTGCTGCTCAGCGTGCTCTAGCGGCCGCACCGCTCGGGCGCAGTTGTGGCACAAACGTCCAGTTTCGTTGGCGCACACCGTAAATTGACTCTGTGGGCAATATATGGCCGGAACCGGACGGCCGCTGAGGGGCCTCACAATACGCCCGACGCGCACCCGTGTCTGCCCTTGGCGCCACGCGCACAGCCAATACATAAGTAAACCGTGCCCTGGACAAGCGACGGACAAGCGACGGACAAGCCGCGGGCCGGTATCGCCTGCGTGAGAACGGTTTCCGCATCTCTGCGATGCCACGCTGAAGTCGGCCCGTCCAAGCCGGCGCCGGCTCCGAATGCCTGTCTGAGCACGGCGTTGAACCGCGACACGCCCGCTCTCGTTTACAGGAGATACGAAGGTTTGAAACGGCTCAGGGAGGTTAAACCTGGCGGGGGAAGTATTCGGGTACTGATCAGCCACCAGTCCAAGCCATCCGTCTCTGGGGGGGACCCATGACCGTAAATCCGTTCGATGACGACAACGGAAGCTTCTTCGTGTTGATCAACGACGAAGAGCAGCACAGCCTGTGGCCGACCTTCGCCGACGTCCCGTCCGGCTGGCGAGTCGTACACGGCGAGGCGGACCGCACCGCGTGCCTGGACTACATCGAACAGAACTGGCCCGACATACGCCCGAAGAGTCTGCGCGACAGATTGGCGGAAGCCTGATCGGTTAGCCGGGCTCGAGTGGGGAGACGGATGGAGTTGGGCGACCGGGTTTTGCCGGTGACGCGTGCGCAGCTGGACATCTGGCTTGCGCAGGAAGCGGGTGGCCCGGGCGCGCAGTGGCAGCTCGGCCTGTTCGTGAAGATCGAAGGGACGGTGGACCGGGACGCCCTGGAATGGGCGATCCGGCGCGTCATCGGGGAGGCCGAACCGGCGCGCGCGGTTTTCTTCGAGGCAGACGGCCAGGTTTTCCAGCGACCGCTGGACAACCCGGATATCGAGCTGCCCCTTTACGATTTGAGCAGTTCGGACGACCCCGTGCGCGAAGCGCGCGAGGCCGCGGCGTCGATCCAGCGCACGCCAATGCCGTTGAGCGAACCGCTGTTCAAATTCGCGATATTCCAGACCGGCTTCGACGAATTCCATTTGTTTGCGTGCTGCCACCACATCGTCATGGACGGATCCGGCCTGGCGCTGGTCTGCCATCGAGCCGCCTCGGTCTACTCCGCCATTGTTTCCGGCGCGCCGGTGCCACCCGCCTATTTCGGCTCGCTGTCGGACCTGGTCGAATGCGAATCGGAATACGAAACCTCCGCCGAATATCTCGAGGACCAGTCCTATTGGTCGGCGAACCTGCCGCCCGACGGTGGCTCCGGCTACCGCCTGCCGGACGCCCCGGGCGAAGCCGACCCGTACCGGCATTCCGCGCCGGTTCGGCTGGATCCCGTTGTCCTGCAACGGGTCGAGCGGTTGTGTCAGGCGTGGAAGGTGCCGCGGTCGTCGGTCATCACCGCGGCGTGCGCGCTGCTGGTGCGCGGCTGGTGCGCCGACGGCCCGGAGATCGTGCTCGACTTTCCGGTGAGTCGGCGAGTGCTTCCGCAATTGAAGACGCTGCCCGGGATGGTCGCCGGCGTGGTGCCGCTGGTGCTGCGGATTGCGCCGGAATCACCGATTGCCGGCTTTTGCGAATATGTGGACGCGCGGATCCGGGAAGCGCTGCAACACCAGCGATTTCCGGTGCGGGCGTTGGAGCGAAAGGCGCTGCCCGGCGAGTCGGCTAACCGGGTCGTCGTCGATTTCCTGCCGTCCGCATTTACCGTGCCCTTCGGCGGTGTCGACGCGTCGGCGTCATTGATTTCCGGCCTCGCCGGCGGCTTCGGGTTGATCTTCTCCGGAATCGGCGACGAGCTTTTGCTGAGCACATTGGGTGAGGGTCAGCCGTTTTCGAATTTCGACGTCACCGAAATCGCGATCCGGCTGGAGCGGCTGCTGGCGGCGATGGCCGCCGATCCGGGTCGCCGGCTGTCATCGGTCGAGGTGCTGGACGGCGCCGAGCGGGCGCTGCTGCACGACGTCGGCAATCGCGCCGCGCTCGACAGCCCCGCGGTGGCGGTGTCGATTCCGGTGCTGTTCGGCGCCCAGGCGGCGCTGACTCCCGAGGCGGTGGCGGTCGGCGGCGCGGGCGGGACGCTGACGTATCGCGAGCTCGACGAGGCGGCCAACCGGCTGGCGCACCTGCTGGCCAGTCGCGGCGTGGGCGCGGGGCACTGCGTGGCGTTGCTGCTGCCCCGCTCCGCCGACGCGGTCGTGGCGATCCTGGCGGTGCTGAAGACGGGCGCGGCCTACCTGCCGATCGACCCGACGGTGCCGCCGGCGCGGATCGCGTTCGTGCTCGGCGACGCCGCGCCGCGGGCCGTCGTCACCACCGCGGAGCTGGCCGGCCGGCTCGACGGCCACGGCGTGCCCGTCATCGATGTCCACGACACCGCGCCCGCCACGGCGCTCACCGCGCCATCCGCCGGGCCGACCCCCGACGACCTGGCCTACCTGATCTACACGTCGGGCACCACCGGAACCCCGAAGGGCGTGGCGCTGACACACGGCAACGTGACCGCGCTGTTGGCGTCGCTGGACGGGGACCTGCCGCCGACGGGGGTCTGGGCGCACAGCCACTCGCTGGCCTTCGACGTCTCGGTATGGGAGATCCTGGCGCCGCTGCTGGGCGGGGGGCGAGTGGTGGTGATCCCCGAATCCGTCGCCGGCTCCCCGCAGGACTTCCACGACATGCTGCTGGCCGAGGGAGTCACGGTGCTGACCCAGACCCCGTCGGCGGTGGCGGCGTTGCCGACGGCGGGTCTGGAGTCGATGACGCTGGTGATGGCCGGCGAGGCCTGCCCGCCCGAGGTGGTCGACCGCCTCGCGCCCGGGCGGGCGATGGTCAACGCGTACGGACCGACCGAGACGACCATGTGTGTGGCCATCAGCGCCGCGCTGACCCCGGGCGCGGGCGCCCCGCCGATCGGGTCGCCGGTGTCGGGGGCGGGGCTGTTCGTGCTCGACGGATGGCTGCGGCCGGTGCCGGTCGGCGTGGTCGGCGAGCTGTACGTAGCCGGCAGCGGCGTCGGCGTCGGGTATCTGCGGCGCCCCGGTCTGACCGCGTCGCGGTTCGTGCCCTGCCCCTACGGCCCGGCCGGACAGCGGATGTACCGCACCGGCGACCTGGTGCGGTGGCGCGACGACGGCCAGCTGGACTATCTGGGCCGCGCCGACGAGCAGGTCAAGGTCCGCGGGTATCGCATCGAACTCGGCGAGATCCAGGCCGCCCTGGCGGCCGTGGACGGCGTGCAGCAGGCGGTGGTCGTCGCCCGCGAGGACCGCCCCGGCGACAAGCGGCTGATCGGGTACGTGACCCGTGCCACCGAGGGACTGGACCCGGCCCAGGCGCGCGCCGCGCTGGCCGAGCGGCTGCCGTCGTACCTGGTACCCGCCGCCGTCATCGCCCTGGACGCGCTGCCGCTGACGCCCAACGGCAAGCTCGACACCCGCGCGCTGCCCGCCCCGGAGTACGTCACCGCCGCCTACCGCCCCCCGGCCAACGCGGTCGAGGAAACCCTGGCCACCATCTACGCGCAGGTGCTAGGCCTGGACCGGGTCGGCGTGGACGACTCCTTCTTCGAACTCGGCGGCGACAGCATCCTGTCCATGCAGCTGGCGGCGCGGGCGCGGGCAGCGGGTCTGACGTGCCGGCCGCGGGACGTGTTCGTCGAGCAGACCGTGGCCCGGCTGGCCCGGGTGGTCGAGCGCGCCGGCGGAGCCCAGGGTGCGGCCGGCCCGGCCGACGAGGGCGTCGGGCCCGTCGCCGCGACCCCGATCATGCGGTGGCTGCAGGAAGTGCCCGGGCCGGTGGACCAGTTCAACCAGGCGATGCTGCTGCAGGCGCCGGCGGGGACCACCCAGGACGACGTGGTGGTGGTGCTGCAGGCGCTGCTCGACCGGCACGCCATGCTGCGGCTGCGGATTGAGGAAGGGTTCACCGTCCCCGAGCCGGGCTCAGTGGACGCCCGCGCGTGCCTGCACGCGGTCGCCGACCTGTCCGACGAGGCGCTGATCGCGGCGCGGTCGCGGCTCGACCCGGCCGCCGGGGTGATGGTGAGCGCGCTGTGGGCCGCCGACACGGGTCGGCTCGCGCTGGTGATCCACCACGTGGCCGTGGACGCGGTGTCGTGGTGGATTCTGCTGCAGGACGTCAACGTCGCCTGGGCCCAGCATCGCGGCGGCCAGCCGGTGGCCCTGCCGAGCGCGGGGACGTCGTTCCAGCGGTGGGCGTCGCTGCTGGTCGAGCACGCGCACCGGCCGGAAGTCGTGGCGCGCGCGGACGACTGGAAGCGGGTCACGCAGCCCGCCCCCGCGCTGCCGCGCACCTCAGACACTTACGCCGACGCCGGGCGCCTGTCGCTGACGCTCGACGACGCCGAGACCGCCCGGATGCTGTTGGGTGAGGTGCCCGCGGCGTTCCACGCGGGGGTGCAGGACATTCTGCTGATCGCGTTCGGCCTGGCGTGGGCGGAGTTCTCCGGCGCCAATGCGCCCGTCGGCGTCGACGTCGAAGGCCACGGCCGCCACGAGGAGCTGGCGCCGGACGTCGACCTGTCGCACACGGTGGGGTGGTTCACCACCAAATACCCGGTGGCGCTGAGCGTGAACGGGCTGCGCTGGACCCAGGTGGTCGCCGGTGACCCGGCGCTCGGAGCCGCGGTCAAGGACGCGAAGGAACAGCTGCGTGCCGTGCCGCACCCGCAGACCTACGGGGCGCTGCGCTACCTCAACGACCACGTCGACCTGGCCGGGCCGGACCCGGCGATCGGCTTCAACTACCTCGGGCGGCTCGGCGCGGTGGCGGACCTGCCGGCCGAGGGTTGGCGATTCTGCCCCGAGAGCCTGGCGCTCACCCGCGCCGCCGCGGCGATACCGATGCCGCTGGCGCACACGATGGAACTCAACGCCGGCGCCCTGGACACCGAGCTCGGGCCGCGCCTGCACGCGGACTGGACGTGGGCGCCGTCGGCGCTGGACGAGGCGCAGGTCGCCCGGCTGAGCCGACTGTGGTTCGAGGCCCTCACCGGCATCTGCGCCCACGTCCGGCGCGGCGGCGGCGGGCTGACACCATCGGACATCGCGCCCGCCCGCCTCACGCAGCCGCAGCTCGACGAGCTGCAAGAGCAGCAACCGGTCGCCGACGTGCTGCCCCTGACGCCGCTGCAGCAGGGCCTGCTGTTCCACGCCAGCACCGCGCAGGCCAGCGACGACATGTACGCCGTGCAGCTGGATTTCACCGTGACCGGGGTCCTCGACCCGGACCGCCTGCACGACGCCGTGCGCGCGGTCATCGGGCGGCATCCCCACCTGGCGGCCCGCTTCTGCGCGCAGTTCGACGAGCCGGTGCAGGTCATCCCCGCGGACCCCGCCGTCGAGTGGCGGTACTTGGACTTCACCGCAATTCCGGACGAAGACCGCATCCAGCGGCTCTGCGCCGACGAGCGCGCCGCGGTCTGCGACCTGGCCGGCCAGCAGGCGTTCCGGGTCGCGCTGGTCCGCGTGGCCGAAGACCGGCACCGGTTGGTGCTGACCAACCACCACATCGTGCTCGACGGCTGGTCGATGCCGATCCTGCTGCGCGAAATCTTCGCCGGCTACTACGGGCAACGGCTGCCCGCGGCGGCGTCCTACCGGACGTTCTTCACCTGGCTGGCCGACCGCGACGTCGACGCCGCCCGCGCGGCGTGGCGCGACGTGCTGGCCGGCTTCGACACGCCGACGCTGGTCGGGCCGCAGGACCGGCCCGAGGACCGGCTGGGGCGGGGCCGCCGCGGCTTCGCCGAGGTGCGCGTGCCCGAGCGGACCAGCCGGGCGCTCGGCGACCTGGCCCGCTCCTGCCACACCACCCTCAGCACGGTGCTGCAGGGCGCGTGGGCGGTGCTGCTGACCTCGCTGACCGGCCACCGCGACGTCGCGTTCGGCACCGCACGGTCGCGGGTGGCCCAGCTGGAGGTCGCCGACGCGGAATCGATGGTCGGCCTGCTGATCAACGTCGTGCCGGTGCGGGCGAGCATCGCGGCCGCCACCACCACCGCGGACCTGCTGGACCAGCTGCAGAACGCCCACAACGACACCCTGGAGCACCAGCACCTGGCGCTGCCCGACATCCACCGCGTCAGCGGGCACGAGCGGCTTTTCGACACTCTTTTCGTCTACGAGAACTACCCGATCGACACCGGGACGCCATTGGGCCCATCCAGCCAAGACGGATTGGCGATCAGTGGGTTCAGCAACCGCGAATACAACCACTACCCGCTGACCGCCGAGGCCCTGCCGGGCCGTGAGATCGTCCTGCGCCTCGAATACGACACCGACGTGTTCGACGCCGACGGCGTCGCGGCGCTGACCGAGCGGCTGCGGCGCGTGCTCGCGGCCATGGCCGGCGGTCCCACCCGGCGGCTGTCGGCGGTGGACCTGCTCGATCCCGGCGACCGCGAGCGGTTGCTGTCGCAGTGGTCCGGCGCGGGAGTGTCGGCGCCGGTGGGGGTGGCGCCGCAGTTGCTGGCGGCGGCCGTGGCCGCCGACCCCGACGCGGTGGCCGTCATCGACGGCGCGCGGGAGCTGTCGTATCGCGAGCTGGACGACCGTTCGACGCGACTGGCGCGGCTGCTGATCGAGGCCGGCGTGGGCGCGGAGCGCGCCGTGGGCGTCGCGATGGACCGCTGCGCCGAGCTGGTGATCGCGTGGTGGGCGGTGGCCAAGGCCGGCGGCGTATACGTGCCGCTGGATCCGGACCATCCCGTCGAGCGGATCGGCGCGGTGCTGGACGCGGTGGCCGCGGTGTGCGTGCTGACCCGCGGCAATCCAACCCCGGCCGCCCTGGTCGCGGCCGGCCCGCGTCCCGTGCTGCGGGTCGACGGCCTGGACCTCACAGCCGGGCGCGCCGAGCGGCCCTCGGCCCCGGAACCGGACAACACCGCCTACGTGATCTTCACGTCCGGGTCCACCGGGACACCCAAGGGCGTGGCGGTCAGCCACGCCGGCCTGCTCGGGGTGGCCGCGGCGCAGCGCGACGTGTTCGGGTTAGGCGCGGACTCGCGGGTGCTGATGGTGGCCTCGCCGACGTTCGACGCGTCGGTCTTCGAGATGTTGTGGGCCGTGGGGTCGGGGACGGCGCTGGTGGTGGCGCCCGCGGGCCGCTACGCCGGCGAGGCGCTGACGGCACTGCTCGCCGAACACCGGGTGAGCGCCGCGGTGCTGACCCCGACGGTGCTGGCGTCGCTGGATCCGGCTCGGCTGGACGGGCTGACGGCGCTGCTCGCTGCCGGCGAGGCCTGCCCGCCGGAGCTGGTTGCCCAGTGGGCGCCGGGGCGTCGCATGTGCAACGGCTACGGCCCCAGCGAGGCCACGATCTGGGCCACCTGCGCGCCCCTGACGGCCGGAGCGCCGGTGCGCATCGGCGCGCCGATCCCCGGGGTGTGCGCGCTGGTGCTCGACGGCTGGCTGAACCCGGCCCCGGCGGGGGTGATCGCTGAGCTGTACGTAGCGGGGCCCGCGGTGGCGCTCGGCTACCTGGGCCGGGTGGACCTGACCGCCGAACGGTTCGTCGCGAACCCGTTCTCGTCGGGCGAGCGCATGTACCGCAGCGGCGACCTGGTGCGCTGGACCCCCGACGGCGCGCTGGAGTACCTGGGCCGCGCCGACACCCAGATCAAGCTGCGCGGCCAGCGCGTCGAACTGGGCGAGATCGAGAGCGCGCTGCTGGCCTGCCCGCAGGTCGGCCGGGCCGCCGCGATCGTGCATGACGGACCGGCCGGCGCCCACCTCGTCGCCTACATCACGCTGGACCGCACGGCGGGACCCGACGACACCGCCGACACTGACGACCAGGACGCCGAGATCGTCGGGCAGTGGCAGCACGTGTACGACGACCTGTACGGCGCTGCCGCCGGCGACGTGGAGTTCGGCCAGGATTTCCGGGGCTGGAACAGCAGTTACACCGGGGCGCCGATTCCGCTCGAGCAGATGCAGGAGTGGCGCGCGGCCACGGTGGAGCGGATTTTGGCGCTGGGGCCGCGGCGGGTGCTGGAGATCGGCGCGGGCTCGGGGCTGGTGTTGTCGCAGGTCGCGCCGCACTGCGAGCGTTATGTGGCCACCGATGTGTCGGCGGTGACGATCGAGAACCTGGCGCGTGCGCTGGCGCCGCTGCCGTGGCGGGATCGGGTCGAGTTGGTGGCCCAGCCCGCGCACGTCGTCGGTGGGCTGTCGCGCGGGGGCTTCGACACGATCGTGCTGAACTCGGTGGTCCAGTACTTCCCGAACGCGGAGTACCTGGCCGAGGTCATCGACACCGCGCTGGGCCTGCTGGCGCCGGGCGGGGCGCTGTTCATCGGCGACGTCCGCAACCACACCCTGCAGGCCGCGCTGCTGACCGGCGTCGCGCTCGCGCGCTCGCAGGGCGCCGACTCGGCCGAGATCCGTCGCCGGGTCCAGCACGCGCTGCTCGGTGAACCCGAATTGCTCTTGGCGCCAGAGTTTTTCAGTGCCTTGGCGGTCGACCGGCCGGGGGTGGCCGGCGTCGACATCCAGGTCAAGCGCGGGTCGGGCGACAACGAGCTGAACCGCTACCGCTACGACGTCGTCGTCCACAAGGACCCCACGTCGGTGCGGTCGGTGGCGGACGCGCCGGTGTGGCAGTGGTCCGGTCTCGGTGAGGTGGGCTCCCGGCTGGCATCCGAGCGGCCCGCCGCGGTCCGCGTCGCCGGCATCCCGCGGGCCGGGGTGATCGCCGACGTGCACGCCGAACGCGGGCTGGCTACGCCGGATCAGGCCGCGGCCACGCCCGAGGAGCTCTACCGCCTGGGCGAGGCCGCGGGCTACCGCGTGGCCGTGACCTGGGGTGCGCGGGCCGGCACGGTGGACGCGGTCTTCCTGGCGCCGGGCGTGGACGACGCCTTGACCGGCCTATACCTGCCGCAGGGGCGCGGCGCTTACGCCAACGACCCGCACGCCAACGCCAAGATCGCGGCGGTGCGGCAGCGGCTGAGCGCGCGATTGCCCGAATATATGGTCCCGTCGCACATCGTGGTGCTCGACGAGTTCCCGTTGACGTCGTCGGGCAAGCTCGACCGCAAGGCGCTGCCGGCCCCCGAGTACGGCGACGCCGGGGCATATCGCGCCCCGGCCAACGCGGTCGAGGAGATCCTGGCGGGCATCTACGCCCGCGTGCTGGGGCTGGACCGGGTCGGGGTCGACGACTCGTTCTTCGACCTGGGTGGCGAATCGCTGTCGGCGATGCGCCTGATCGCGGCGGTGAACGCCAGCCTGGATTGCGACCTTTCGGTGCGCGCGGTGTTCGAGGCGCCCACGATCGCGCAGTTGGCGCCCCGCATCGGCGGGGATGCGCGCCGGCCGGAGCCCTTGGTGGCCGGCGCGCATCCCGACGTGGTGCCGTTGTCGTTCGCGCAGAGCCGGCTGTGGTTCGTCGACCAATTGCAGGGCCCGTCACCGGTGTACAACATCGCCGCGGCGCTGCGGCTGCGCCAGCGAGGGGATGTCCTCGATGTCGCAGCGCTGGGCGCGGCGCTGGCCGACGTGGTGGGCCGCCACGACAGCCTGCGCACGGTGTTCACCGCGACCGACGGCGTGCCGCAGCAGGTCGTGCTCCCACCCGAGCGGGCCGACTTCGGCTGGGACGTCGTCGACGCCACCGGCTGGCCGGCCAGCCGGCTGGACGAGGCCCTCGCCGACACGGTGCGCTACGCGTTCGACCTCGCCAACCAGATCCCTTTGCAGGCCAGGCTTTTCCGCGTCGCCGACGACGAACACGTGCTGGTGGCCGTCGTGCACCACATCGCCGCCGACGGCTGGTCGATCAACCTGCTGGTGCGCGACATCGGCATCGCCTACGCCAGCCGCTGTGCCGGGCAGGCGCCCGGATGGGCCGCGCTGCCGGTGCAGTACGTCGACTACACGCTCTGGCAACGCGCCCAGTTCGGGGACCTGACGGAGCAGCTGGCCTACTGGGAGCAAGCCCTGGCCGACATGCCCGAACAGCTGCAACTGCCCACCGACCGGCCCTACCCGCCGGTCGCCGATCACCGCGGCGCCCGCACCACCGTGGACTGGCCGGCGGAGCTGCAGCAGCACGTCCGCCGGGTGGCCCGCGAGCACAACGCGACCAGCTTCATGGTGGTCCAGGCCGCCTTCGCCGCGCTGCTGTCCAAGGTCAGCGCCACCAGCGAGGTGGCCGTCGGCTTCCCGATCGCCGGCCGGCGCGATCCCGCCCTGGACGACCTGGTCGGCTTCTTCGTCAACACCCTGGTGCTGCGGGTCGACCTGGCCGGCGACCCCAGCTTCGCGGAGCTGCTGGCGCAGGTCCGGCGGCGCAGCCTCGCCGCCTACGAGCACCAGGACGTGCCCTTCGAGCTGCTCGTCGAGCGGCTAAACCCCACCCGAAGCCTGACCCGTCATCCGCTGATCCAGGTCCTGCTGGGCTGGCAGAACATGCCCGGGCAGTCCGACCTCGCCGCCGGCCTGACCCTGGGTGGACTCGACGTCACGCCGTTGCCGGTCGACACCCAGACGGCCCGCATGGACCTGTCGTTCTCGCTGGCCGAACGCTTCGGCGACGACGGCGAGCCCGCCGGGATCGGCGTGATGGCGGAATTCCGTACCGACGTGTTCGACGCGGTGAGCATCGAGGCGTTGATCGGGCGGTTGTGTCGGGTGTTGGTGGCGATGACGGGGGATCCGGGGCGGCGGTTGTCGTCGGTGGATCTGCTGGATGTGTCCGAGCACGA
>NZ_JCALCE010000038.1:0-50181 GCF_059812195.1 Mycobacterium sp. NGS68
TCGAGCCTGAGGTTGCGGAGTCTGAAGCCGCTGAGTCCGAGGTCGTCGAGCCTGAGGTTGCGGAACCAGAAGCGGCCGAAGCCGAGGAGCCTGAGGCAGCGGAACCAGACGCCGCTGAGCCGGCGATCAGCGAGCCGGAAGCAGCCCAGCCGGAGGCCGTCGAATCGGAAGCGGCCGAGCCTGAGATCGCGGAGCCGGAAGCCGTTGACGAACAAGCCGCGGAGCCCGAGGCTGAGGTCGCGGAGCCTGAAGCCGCTGAGCCTGAAGCCTCCGAGCCTGAGGTCGCGGAGCCTGAAGCCGCTGAGTCCGAGGTCGTCGAGCCTGAGGTTGCGGAACCAGAAGCGGCTGAGTCCGAGGTCCTCGAGCCTGAGGCTACGGAGCCTGAGGCCGGCAAGCCGGAGGCGGCCGAGCCCCCGATACCGCTCGTCACACCGGCGAATACCCCCCGGGAGCGCTGGCGGCAACGATTGCGGAATCTCAGGTCGCGGCCGGGCCGTTAGGGCGAAACTGGCTGCGCCCGACGTGAAGCCACTACGAAAAAGTGCGGGCTTTTTCGCAGTGGCTTCACGTCCGGCGAGGGAATAGACGCCCGCCGCCGAACCCCTGCCCGTCTGGCATGCTGAAACGGTGACAAATCCGTCGTCGCCGCAACCGCCGAGAAGCCAGGCGGACACGGGGCGCCGCGTCCGTGTCTACACAGCGGTAGGCACGGGTGTATTGCTGGCAGGCGCGCTCGCGTACATCGGTGTCGTCGACCCCCACAAGCCGCATTCGGCCTATCCGCTGTGTCCGTTCAAGATGCTCACCGGCTGGAACTGCCCGTTCTGCGGCGGCCTCCGGATGACCCACGACCTGCTGCACGGCGATCTGCTCGCCAGCATCAACGACAATGTCTTCGCGTTGGTCGGCCTCCCGCTGTTGGCGGGATGGATCCTGATGCGACGCCGACAAGGCCGTCCCACGCAGCCGATACCGGCGGTGGTGACGATCGTGGTGCTGACGGTCGTGTGGACGGTGCTGCGCAACCTCCCCGGCTTCCCGCTCGTCCCGACCATTCTCAGCGGCTGACCCGCCGCTAACTGCGACTCAACCCAACGGCAACCCAGCGCGACTATGCTGGATCGCCGTGACGCGACGCGGAAAAATCGTCTGCACCCTTGGCCCTGCATCCCAGTCCGAGGAGGCGATCCTGGCGCTGGTCGAGGCCGGAATGGACGTCGCCCGAATGAACTTCAGCCACGGCGACTACGCGGATCACAAAACCGTCTACGAGCGGGTGCGGTCCGCATCGGACGTCACCGGTCGCGCCGTCGGCGTGCTCGCCGACCTGCAGGGTCCCAAGATCCGGCTGGGCCGCTTCGCCGCGGGTCCCACCTACTGGGCTGACGGGGAAACGGTGCGGATCACCGTCGCGGACTGCGACGGCACCCACGACCGGGTGTCGACAACGTACAAGAAGCTGGCCGAGGACGCCGAGGTGGGCGACCGGGTGCTGGTCGACGACGGCAAGGTGGGCCTGGTGGTCGACGCCATCGACGGCAACGACGTGGTCTGCACGGTCACCGAGGGCGGCCCAGTCAGCAACAACAAGGGCCTGTCGTTGCCAGGGATGAACGTGACCGCGCCGGCGCTGTCGCAAAAAGACATCGAGGATCTCACGTTCGCACTGACGATCGGGGTCGATCTGGTCGCGCTGTCGTTCGTGCGCTCGCCGTCGGACGTCGAGCTGGTGCACGAGGTGATGGATCAGGTGGGGCGGCGGGTCCCGGTGATCGCGAAGCTGGAAAAACCCGAAGCCATCGACAATCTGGAAGCCATCGTGCTGGCATTCGACGCCATCATGGTGGCCCGCGGCGACCTCGGCGTGGAGTTGCCGTTGGAAGAGGTTCCGCTGGTGCAGAAGCGGGCCATCCAGATGGCCAGGGAGAACGCGAAACCCGTCATCGTCGCGACCCAGATGCTGGACTCGATGATCGAGAACTCGCGGCCGACCCGCGCGGAGGCCTCCGACGTCGCCAACGCGGTGCTCGACGGCGCCGACGCGCTGATGCTGTCCGGCGAGACGTCGGTGGGCAAGTACCCGCTGGCCGCCGTGCGGACCATGTCGCGAATCGTCTGCGCGGTCGAGGAAAACTCGACGGCCGCACCGCCTTTGACGCATGTGCCGCGCACCAAGCGCGGCGTGATCTCCTACGCCGCCCGCGACATCGGCGAGCGACTGGACGCCAAGGCCCTGGTCGCGTTCACCCAGTCGGGCGACACCGTGCGCCGGCTGGCGCGCCTGCACACCCCGCTGCCGCTGCTGGCCTTCACCGATCTGCCCGAGGTGCGCAGCCAGCTGGCCATGACGTGGGGCACCGAGACGTTCATCGTCCCGCACATGAAGTCGACAGACGGCATGATCCGCCAGGTCGACAAGTCGCTGCTGGAACTCGGCCGCTATAAGCGCGGCGACCTGGTGGTGATCGTCGCCGGCGCGCCGCCCGGGACGGTGGGGTCGACCAACCTGATCCACGTGCACCGGATCGGCGAGGACGACGTCTAGTTGACCGACTTCGAGGAACTGCTTGCGGTACTGGACCTCAAGCGCGTCGCTGACGACCGCTTCATCGGCTCCCACCCCAGCAAGAACCCGATGCGCACCTTCGGCGGCCTGCTGGTGTCGCAGTCGTTCGTCGCGGCCACCCGCAGCCTGACCCGCGACGACCTGCCGCCCAGTGCCGTCTCGGTGCACTTCATCAACGGCGGCGACACCGCAAAGGACATCGAATACCACGTGGTTGGGCTGCGCGACGAGCGGCGCTTCGCCAACCGGCGCGTGGACGCGGTGCAGGACGGGGTGCTGCTGTCGTCGGCGCTGATCGCCTACATGTCCGGCGGCCCCGGGCTGGAACACGCCGTCGACCCGCCCGAGGTGCCAGACCCGTACCTGCTGCCGACCATCGGCGAGCTGTTGCGCGGCTACGAAAAGACCGTGCCGCACTTCGTCAACGCGCTGCAGCCGGTCGAATGGCGCTACACCAACGACCCGGCCTGGGTGATGCGCGACAAGGGCGATCGCCTTGCCCACAACCGGGTTTGGCTCAAGGCGCTAGGCGCCGTGCCCGACGACCCGGTGCTGCACACCGCGACCATGCTGTACTCCTCGGACACCACCGTGCTGGACTCGGTGATCACCAAACATGGGTTGTCGTGGGGATTCGACCGCATCTTCGCCGCGTCCGCGAACCACTCCGTGTGGTTGCACCGGCAGGTCAATTTCAATGACTGGGTGCTGTATTCGACGACGTCGCCGGTGGCGGCGGATTCACGCGGGCTGGGCACCGGGCACTTCTTCGATCGCTCGGGGCAGGCCGTCGCGACCGTGATGCAGGAGGGCGTGCTGAAGTATTTCCCCGCCAAGCGATAGGCGCCGAGCAGACGCAACAGCCCCTAATTCCTCAGCGTGTCGGGGGCTTTTGCTGGGGGCACCTCCCGCTTGCGGGGGACTGCTCGGCGGTCGATCGTGACCTCCGCACAACTAAGGCCGTCGGGCAGGTGATGGGTTGCGACGACCACGGTCCGGTCCGCCGCAAACAGGCCGGGACCGGGGCCCAGCAGGTCACGCAGGATCGGCTCGGCGTCGCCGCGGTCGAGGTGCTCGGTCGGTTCGTCGAGCAGCACGACGCGGGCCGGCGAAATCACCGCGCGGGCCAGCAGCAACCGCCGGCGCTGGCCGGCGGACACCGCCTGGGCGCCGCCGGTCAACACCGTCGACAGGCCCTCGGGCAGGCTGGCCAGCCACGCGCCGAGGCCGACGGCAGTCAGGGCCGCGACCAGGTCGTCGTCGCCGCAGTCGCCGCGGGCTACCAGCAGATTGTCGCGGACGGTGGTGGCGAAGAGGTGCGCGTCCTCGGCGAAAAAGCTGACAGCACTGTGTAGTTCGGCATCGTCGAACTGGTCCAGGTCGGTTCCGTCCAGCGTCACGCGCCCGTGCGAGGGCGGCAGCAGCCCGGCGAGCGTCATCAGCAGCGTGGTCTTTCCGGCGCCGCTGGGCCCGGTGACCGCGAGGCGCGCGCCCGCCGGCAGGTCGAGCGTTCCGGCCGACAACCGGCCGGTCCCGCCGGGCACCGGTCGCGTGGGCAAGGGCTGGCCCGGCGGAACCAGGTCGAGCAGCCGACGCGCCGCAATCCGTGCCCGCGTCAGCGCAACGGCGGCGGCGGGCAACGGGCCCGTCGCCTCGAACGCGGACAGCGGCAACAGCATCAGGACCGCGAGCGTGGTGGGGGCGACGGTGGATGCCATCGCGATGCCGGCGATCACCGCGCCGAGCACGCTGATCCCGATCGCCGCGGTGGGCATGGCCTCGGCGAGGGCGGCCGGTCGGGCGGCGGCGTCCAGAGCGTCTCCCCAGGCGCGTTGGCGCCGTTGCGATTCGGCGATCACACCGGGCAGGGCGCCGGCGACCCGAAGCTCCGGCGCGTGCTCGAGGGCGATCATCGCCGCCGTGTCGCGCTCGGAATGATGTTGCCGGGCAATCGCTTCCTGCGCGGACGCGGCCCGGCCGGCGAACCAGGGCGCCACGCCGCCGGCGACGACCAGAGACAGCGCCAGCACCGCTGCGGCCGGCAGAGAGATCACCGCCACGACGACCGTCGCCGCCACGGAAAGCACGCCCGCGACCGCGATCGGCACCACGGCGCGCACCAGCACGTCGGCCAGCGCGTCGACGTCGGCGCCGACGCGAGCCACGAGCTCGCCGCTGGGCAACCGGACGGAGGCCGACGCCGGTCCGCGGGAGAGCCGGGTATAGATCGTCGCACGAGCGGTGCCGGCCGCGCGTAGGGCGGTGTCGTGGGTGGCCAGCCGCTCGCAGTAGTGCAGCACGCCCCGCGAGATCGCGAACGTCCGCACCGCCACGACCGCGACGGACAGATCCAGCACCGGCGGCATCTGCCAGGCCCGGGTGATCAGCCACGCCGACACCCCGGCCAGCGCCAGCGCGCTGCCCAGCGACAGCACCCCCAGCGCGATCGCGGCGAACAGGCGGGGGAGACGCGGCCGCAGCAGGCCCAGCACGGCTTCAGACCGGCGCATAGCGATCACCGCTGCAGACGACCTCGACGACGCGGTCCCCGATTGCGACGACGGGTTCGCGATGCCCGACGACCACCACCGTCGCGCCGGCGCGGGCGCGCTCGACGACCGCGCGCAGCACCCTGTCTTCGGCGGCGGCATCCAGGTGCGCGGTGGGTTCGTCGAGCAGCAAGACGGGCGCCGTCGAGCCCAACGCGCGGGCCAGGCCCAGGCGTTGCCGCTGGCCGAGCGACAGGCCCACGCCGCCGCGACCCAGCGCGGTGTCCAGCCCGTCGGGCAGCCCGGCCAGCACCGTGTCGAAACCGGCGGCCGCGCAAGCGCCGTCCAGGTCATCGAGATCGCCGAGCAGCAATAGGTTCTCGCGCACGGTTCCCGGGACCAGGACCGGGCGTTGCGGCAGCCAGGACAGCTGCCGCCACCACGCCTCGGGCGCCAGGTCTCGGACATCCGCACCGGCCACGCTGACCCGCCCGGACGACGGCGCCGTGAGCCCCGCGATCGCCTGCAGCGTCGTGCTCTTGCCGGCACCGTTTCGTCCCGTCAGCACGGTCACCCGGCCGGGTTCGAGCTGCGCGGTCAGATCATCCGGCGCGGCGCCGTCTCGCCCTGCGACGCTGAGGTTTTCGATGCGGATGACCGCGCCGCGGGCCGTGACGGTCCGCTGGCCGGGCTCTGACACGCAAGGCTCGCCGATCAGCGCGAAAGCCTTGTCCGCCGCGGCCCTGCCGTCCTGGGCGGCATGGAATTCCACGCCGATGCGGCGCAGCGGCCAGTACACATCCGGCGCCAGCAGCAGCACGGTCAAGCCGGTCGTCAGGCTCATTTCGCCGAACACCAGGCGCAGGCCGATGCTCACCGCAACCAGCGCGACCCCCAGCGTCGCCAGCAATTCCAGCACCAGAGCGGACAGGAAGGCGATCCGCAGTGTGGCCATCGCCGAACGCCGGTGCGCGGCACCGAGTTCGGCGATGCGCCGCTCCGGGCCGAAAGCACGACCCAGCGCCCGCAGCGTCGGGATACCGGCGATCAGGTCCAGCAGGCGCGCCTGCAGCGTTGTCATGGCTTGCAGCGCGGCGGCCGATCGCTCCGCGGTGGCCAGCCCGATCAGCACCATGAAGATCGGTATCAGTGGCAGCGTGATCACCACGATCACCGTGGATTTCAGGTCATAGCAGGCGATCACGGCGACGGTGGCCGGGGTCAGGATCGCGGCCAACAGCAGGGTGGGCAGGTAGCCGGTGAAGTAGGGGCGCAGGCCGTCGAGACCGCGGGTGACCACCACCGCGGCCGCGTCACGCTCGGCGGTCAGTTGACGGGGCTCCCGGGCGGTTACCGCCGCGAGCACCTGACCGTTGAGGTCGGCAATCACCGCGCTGGCGCCGCGCTGGCCGAGGCGGGCCTGCAGCCAGGCCGTCGCCGCCCGGATCGCCCACAGCGCCAACAGGATCGACAGCGGCAGAGCATAGTGGCGGGGGTCGCGGGTCGAGGGATCGCCGACGACGCGCGCGACGACGCTCGCGAGGACGATCGCCGAACCGATGGCACACCCGGAGACGACCACACCACACGCCACCGCGGCGATTAGGTAGCGGCGCAACGCCGTCGACGCCCCCCACAGTCGCGGGTCCAGGGGAGCCCGGGATCCCTTAGCGCTCAGGAGTTACGCCTGGCCAGGCCGATCGGCGGCGGTATGCGCTCGGCCGAAATGCGTTGCCGGAACACCCAATACGTCCAGGCCTGGTAGACCACTGTCAGCGGGGCCATGATCGCGGTCACCCAGGTCATGATCTTGAGCGTGTAGGGCGTCGACGACGCGTTGTAGATGGTCAGATTCCACTGGCTATTCAGCGACGAGTGCACCAGGTTGGGATACAGCGCACCGAACAAGAGGACGACGACGGCCACTACTACCACGGCGGTACAGACGAACGCCCAGCCGTCGGATGCGCGCCGCCACACCAGGAACACCGCTCCCAACTGGGCCACCACTGCGGCGCCGAGCACCAGCCATGTCCAGTCCTTGCCGTACGCCAGCTGGGTCCAAAGGCCAAAGCCGGCAACCAATACCGTCACCGGAAGGGACAGCCACACGGCGATCCGGTAGGCGTCGTCGCGGATGGTGCCGGAGGTCTTGAGCGCCAGGAACACCGCGCCGTAGAGCAGGAACAGCCCGGTGGTCGCCAATCCGCCCAGCAGCGTGTAGGCGTTGAGCACGTCACCAATCGACAGGTTGACCTGGCCGTTGGCGTCGACGGGCAGCCCGTGCACCAAGATCGAGAACGCCACCCCCCACAGCAGGGCAGGCAGCCAGGATCCGGCCGCGATGCCGAAGTCGGCCCAACCCCGCCACTTCGTGTCGTCGATCTTGCCGCGCCATTCGATGGACACGACCCGCACGATCATGCCGAACAGGATCGCCAGCAGCGGCAGGTAGAGCGTGGAAAAGACCGTGGCGTACCAGCCGGGAAAGGCGGCGAACATCGCCGCGCCCGCGGTGATCAGCCAGACCTCGTTGCCGTCCCAGACGGGACCGATGGTGTTCAGCGTGGCGCGGCGTTGGAGTTCCGGGTCGCCGGAGCCCACCCGGGCGAGGGGCTCCATCAGCATGCCTACGCCGAAGTCGAAGCCTTCGAGGAAGAAGAAACCGGCGAAGAGCAGCCCGATCACACCGAACCACAACTCTTGGAGTCCCATCGGTCAGCTCCTTTCTCAGTATGCGAACGACAACGGCGCGACTTCGTCGTCGTCGGGTGCGCGGGGCGGGGCCGGTTCGGCGTCATGTTCCAGCGGCCCTTCGACGATGTAGCGCTTGAGTAGGAAGAACCAGACGACCGCGAGCACGGCGTAGATCAGCGTGAACGTGACCAGCGAGGTGATGACGATGCCCGACGCGTGATGGGACACCCCTTCGGCCACGGTGAGGTGGACGTTCGGGTCGCCGGTGGGATTCGGCGCGACAATCCATGGCTGGCGGCCCATTTCGGTAAACACCCAGCCGGCGCTGTTGGCCAGGAACGGGGCGGGAATCGTGAGCAACGCGAACCAGCTGAACCAGCGCTGATTCGGGATCCGTCCGCCGCGGGTCAGCCACAGCGCGAGCAGCGCGAACAGCACCGGAATCGCCAGCAGCCCGATCATTATGCGGAAGGACCAGTAGGTGACAAACAGGTTGGGGCGGTAGTCGTTCGGGCCGAATCGCAGCTCGTAATCGCGCTGGATATCGCGCACGCCCGGCAATTTGACACCCTCGAACTTGCCCTCGGCGAGGAAGGGCAACACATACGGCACCTCGATCACGCGCGTGACGGCGTCGCAGTTGTTGTGCCTTCCGACGGTCAGGATGGAGAAGTCGGGGTCGGTTTGGGTGTCGCACAACGATTCCGCCGACGCCATCTTCATCGGCTGCTGCTGGAACATCAGCTTGCCCTGGTGGTCACCGGAGAAGAACAGGCCGGCGGTGGCGAGCAGCGCGACCAGGCAGCCCAGGATGGTCGCCGGGCGGTACATCGCCCGGGTGCCGTCATCGGTGCTGTTCTGCGACCGGACCAGCCACCATGCGCTGACGGCCGCGACGAACGTGCCCGCGGTGAGCACTGCGCCAGTGACGGTGTGGCCGAACGCGGTCAGCCCGGTGTTGTTGGTGAGCAACGCCCCGATGTCGTTCAATTCGGCGCGCTTGGTCGTGGGGTTGTAGTGCACGCCCACCGGATGCTGCATGAACGAGTTGGCCGAGATGATGAAGAACGCGGACACGTTGACTGAGATCGCGACGATCCAGATGCACGCCAGGTGGATCAGTCGGGGGAGTCGGCTCCAGCCGAAGATCCACAACCCCAGGAAGGTGGATTCGAAGAAGAAAGCGAGCAGGCCCTCCATGGCCAGCGGCGCCCCGAACACGTCGCCGACGAACCGCGAATATTCGCTCCAGTTCATGCCGAACTGGAATTCCTGCACGATGCCGGTGGCCACGCCGATGGCGAAGTTGATCAGGAACAACTTGCCGAAAAACTTGGTAAGGCGATACCAGGCAACGTTTCCGGTGGCGACCCAAGCGGTCTGCATGATCGCGAGCAGGGGAGCCAGGCCGATGGTGAGGGGCACGAAGATGAAGTGGTAGACGGTCGTGATGCCGAATTGCCAGCGTGAAACGTCGACGACATTCATGTCTGTCATCTCCAGGGGGCTGCAGGGAGGTTAGTCTGCTACGACAGAGTGTAGTAGTTACCGGAGGGCGGCGCTACGAGTCAGGCGTCCCTGACTCGCGACAGGGCGTCCCCGAGCGACTTGGACGCCTTGCGGATTCCGAACGACGACACGATCTCGAACGTGCCGATGGCCACCAGCCAGAAGCCGGCCAGCCAGAACAGGATCACGAGGCTGGTGAATGGCGAACCCAGCATGATCATTCCCGCGATCAGGCTCATCACACCGACGAAGATCTCCCAACCGCGGCCCGGCAGGGTGGGGTCGCTGATCGCCGACACCGACGTCGCCACACCGCGGAAGATAAAGCCGATGCCGATCCAGATCGCCAGCAGGTAGACGGCGGTCGCCTCGTCACCCTTGCCGAAGTGGCGAAACGCCAGGAACGCCAGCACCAGCGAGGCCGCCCCGCTGATGAACAGCAGGACCCGTCCGCCCGCAGAGACGTGCAGGCCGAACGCGAAGGCAACCTGCCAGAGCCCGGTGACCAGCAAGTACGCGCCGAAGAGGATGGCTGCGGCCAGGATCGATCGCTGCGGCCAGATCAAGATGGCGACGCCCAGGCCCAGGGTGAGGAGTCCGGAGATCAGTGTGGACTTCCACAGATGGGGCAACATGGTTGGAACGGGTGAAGTTTCCATGGAAACCAGTGTGGCGCATGTGGTGGTTCCGGCATAGGGCCTGATGGCCCTTGACGCGCCTCGTTTCCGCTCGCCGAAGGTGAGCTGGCTGCGAAAATCTCGCTCCGATTTCCTGATGGTGGCGACCCGGCTGCGCCGCGCTTGCGATCGCCACTAGACGTGGGCGGTGTCGGCTTCCTCGACCCGTATGTCGGTGACTTCTTCGGCCGGCTTGCGGCCGACCAGATACCAGGTGCGCATGACACCCTTGCCCTTGACGTCGATCTGGCCGCGCGCCTGCAGCAGGAAGTCGTCCTTCAGACGGTCGTAGACCGTCTCGGGCACCTGGATGCGGCCCACCGAGTCGGTGGACTCCATCCGGGAGGCGACGTTGACCGCGTCGCCCCACACGTCGTAGAAGAACCGGCGGGAACCGACCACGCCGGCGACCACGGGACCGTCGGCCATACCGATCCGAATCGGGACCGCCTGGCCATGCGGGCCCGTCAATCCCGCTGCGACGTCGGCCATTTCGAGCGCGAAGTCGGCCAGCGCGGCGACGTGGTCGGGGCGTGGGCGCGGCACCCCGCTGACCACCATGTAGGAGTCGCCGCTGACCTTGATCTTCTCCAGCCCGTGCTTGTCGACGAGGGCGTCGAACGCGCTGTAGAGCCTGTCCAGGAACCGCACCAGCTCGGCCGGCGGGGTGCTGCTCGCGCGCTCAGTGAACCCGACGATGTCGGCGAACAGCACCGACGCGTCGTCGTACTTATCGGCGATGACCTTGCGTTCGGGGTCCTTGAGCCGTTCCGCGATGCTGGCCGGCAGCATGTTGGCCAGCAGCGCCTCCGAGCGGTCGTACTCGGACTCCATCGCCTCCTCGGCGCGCGCGGTGTCGCGCAGGGCGAACCACACCGTCACCACCACCACGACGACGGCGGACACGGTCGTGATGACGAAGCCCAGCGACTGGGCCCAGGCAGGCTGCAGCCCGGTGGTGCGCGGCACGATGAACTCGGTCGCGATGACCAGGCCGGCTGCGATCGCCGCCAGGAAGCTGGCCAGGACGATGTGTTCGATGCCCAGCAACAGCACCACGAGGCAGGCGCCGATGAGGAAGAAGAACTGGGCGCCGGACCCGGTGCCCACGTCCCAGCAGCTCGCGAACACGGTGATATAGGACGCGGCGATGAACGTCAGTGGGGCTACCAGTTCGCCGAAGCGTTGCAGCATCGGTACGAACGCAAATGTCAGCGCGCCGACGATGTTGATCGAAACGACCTGCCACAGCCATGCGCCGATCAACAGCTGCATGGCGATAAAGCTGACGCTGACCATCACGGCCAGCCAGGCGGCGATGTTCAGGATGCGCTGGCGCCGCGAGACGCTCTCGGCGTAGTGCTGGCTGCGGGCGCGGGTTTGTTCCCGAACCGCGGCGACGCAGTCCGGGCGCTGCTCTGAGCTATCCGACCACTTTTTCGTGGCCACGCATTTTTTGGCCGCCACGTGTGCAAGCCTAACCGCTCAGCTGCATGTTTACGCATCTTCGGCGGGGCGGGGCCGCTCCTCCGCCCCAGGTTCGGCCATGTCGCGCAGCCGCTGGGCAAGATAGCGGTCTTCGGCGGCGTACTTGCGGTGAAGGTCCGCGTGCCCGCGGTAGTCGGCCCCGTACTGGTTTCGATTGGCCAGGGAATCATAGGATTTGGCGAGTCGGTCGTGGCCGCTTGCGGACTTGTCGAAGCTCTCGGCCGCGGATCGCTGCGACGCCATCTTCTTCCGCCGTCTCTGCTCCGTCCGTTGCACTATGCGGTCCGCCTGTTCGGCGGCCTCCTCGGGATATCCCGGGCGGTGGTCGAATGGTGGGCTGCTGCCGTTCATCAGCGCCTCCTGGTTGCGTATACCGCGGGGATTGACGGCGTCGGTGCGGTCGAAACAACGCCGTTGCAGGGGCCACTATGCTCATCTGCGATCGGTCGATGCAGCCGAGCGGGCGGTAGGTCAGGGAGCGTGCCATGGCAGCCATCCATTTCATCTCGGGCCTGCCGCGGTCCGGCTCGACTCTGCTGGCCGCGCTGCTGCGCCAGAACCCGCGGTTCCAGGCGGGAATGTCGGGTCCGTTGGCCGGCCTGTTCGGCGCCCTGCTGGACGCCATGAGCGCGCGCAACGAGTTTTCGATATTCATCGACGACGCCAAGCGCCAGCGCATCCTGCGTGGGCTGTTCAGCAACTTCTACGCCGACGCCACCGCCGAGGTCATTTTCGACACGAACCGCGCCTGGTGCGGCTGGATGCCGGCGATCGTGCGGCTGTTCCCGGACGCGAAAGTAATTGCCTGCGTGCGCGAATTGCCCTGGGTGGTGGACAGCATCGAGCGGCTGGTGCAGCAGAACATCTTCACCCCGTCGTCGATCTTCAACTACAGCGCCGGTGGCACGGTCTACAGCCGTGCCCAACAAGTGGTCGAACCCGAAGGCATGGTGGGCGGCCCCTACGACGCCCTACGGCAGGCGTGCCACGGTGCGCAACGGGACCGGTTGTTGTTGCTGCAGTACGAAACGCTGACGACCGACCCGGCCAAAGCGATGCAGGCCGTCTACGCATTCATCGGCGAGCCCGCGTTCGAGCACGACTTCGACCGTGTCGAGTATGACGTCACGGAATTCGACGAGCGCGCCGGTACGCCAGGGCTGCACACCGTGCGGCGCACAGTCAAGGCCGAACCGCGCGACACGTTGCTGCCGCCCGACCTGTTCCAGCGTTTCGTCCGCGACGCCTTCTGGCGCGACCCGGAGAGGATTCCCGCCGGACTGCAGGTCGTGTGAGGCGCCGCCCGGCGGGCGTCGTTGCTACGCGGGGTCGTTCGTACCGGGCGCCCCGGTGCCACCCGGCGCCCCGGTCGGTCCGGCGTTGCCGCCGACGCCGCCGATGCCGCCCGTACCGCCTCCGACGTTGAGCTTGCCGCCGGTGCCGCCGACACCACCCGTGCCACCGATGCCGGTGCCGCCTGCGCCGGGGGTGCTGCCGTTTCCGCCGGTGCCGCCCGGGCCGCCGGTCGCGGTCTGGTTGGTGAAGGTGCCGCCGTTGTTGACGCTGAGCAGGCCGGTGCCGCCGGCACCGCCGGTGCCGCCGACCGCGGTGCCGGTGCCATTGGTGCCGCCGCCGCCGCCGGTACCGCCGGTCGCGTGGCTGCCGATGATGGTGCTGCCCCCGGTCGCCGACACGGTGCCGGCGCCACCGGCACCGCCCGCGCCGAATCCGGACCCGCCGGCACCACCGTTGCCGCCAGCCGCAGAGCTGGTGCTGACGGAGCTGCCGGTGCCGGTGGCCGTGAGACTGGCACTACCGCCGGCAGCGGTGGCGGAGGCGTTTCCGCCGGTCGCGGTGCTGTCCGAGATGTGGCCACCGGTGCTGGCCGTCGCGGACGCGCCACCGCCCGCTTTGGTGGGCCCGGCGTCGCCGCCGGTGAGGTGGGTGCCGCTGACGCTGCTGCCCGAGCCCCCGGTGACGTTGATGCTGGCGCCGCCACCGGCGGCCCCGGCGGTGCTGGCGCCGGACGTGACGCTGCTGTCGGTGACCGTGCCGCCGTTGGTGGTGATCTGGCTGGTGGTGCCCTGGCCGCCGGTGTAGCCGTCGCCGCCGATTGCGGTGCTGTTGGTGATGGAGTCGCCGACACCCTTGGTCGAGAGGTTGCCTGAACCCGCGCTACCGCCGTTGACGCCGCCCTGGCCTGCCCCGCCGTGACCGCCGGTCACTGTGCCCTGGGCGGTGCTGGTGGTGACAGTGCCAGCGGCGGGCCCCGTGCTGATGACGCCTTGGCCGCCGTTGCCGCCCGTGACGCTGGCACCGGTACCGCTGCCGCCGTCACCGCCGGTGGCGGTGCCGCTGGCCGTGGTGGCGGTCGTGGAGGTACCGGCGCCCAGCGTCACCACCTGCCCGAGCCCGCCTTTGCCGCCGGTTCCGCCGCTGTAGCCTGCACCGCCGTCGCCGCCGTACGTGCTGCCGGTGGCCGAGGAGTAGTCGCCGGTGGCCAGCACCACAGACCCGCCACCGACGCCGCCGTGGCCGCCGGTGTTCGCGCCGCCGCCGGCACCGCCGAGGGCGTACCCGCTGGCAATGCTGTTGGCGCCGCCGGCGTAGTAGCCGGTCTGGATCCAGCCGCCGCCGCCCTTACCGCCGGTGCTGCTGGCGCCGTCGGCGGATCCGCCGCCGCCTCCAATGCCGGTGCCGAGGGCCTGGCTACCGACGCGCTGGGCAAAGACCCCACCCTGCGCGCCCGCGCCACCGGTGCCACCGTTGGTGCCGGCGCCGCCGTCACCGCCCGTGGTGGTCCCAGTGGCGGTGCTGGCGGTGGCGGAGGCCAAGATCTTGCCCTCGCCGCCGGCGCCGCCGGTACCGGCGTCGCCGAGGCCGCCGTGACCGCCGGTCGCGTCGCCGCTGGCCGAGCTGCCGGTGGCAGTGGCGTTGATGTTAGCGTCTCCGCCGTTGCCGCCGGTGCCGCCGTTGATGCCGTTGCCACCCTCACCACCGAGAGCCCCGGTGGCGGTGGCGGTGGCGTGACCGCCGCCAGTGGCGGTGATGTTGCCGGCCCCGCCGGCGCCGCCGGTGGCGCCGTTGGTGCCGCCGTCACCGCCCTGGCCGCCCTGTGCGGGGCCGCTGGCTTGGCTGCCGGTTCCGTCGGCGGAGATGGTGGAGGTTCCGCCGGCGCCGCCCGCGCCGCCGGCGGTGGTGGCGTTGCCCGCACCGCCGGTGCCGCCGTCGCCGCCGGTCGCGGAGCTGGTGGAGATGACGACACCGTTGTTGGTGGCGGTGATGGTGCCTAGGCCGCCGGCACCGCCCTTGCCGCCGTTATGGGCGTTGCCGCCGACGCCGCCGTCACCGCCGTCACCGCCGGTGGCGGTGCCGCTGCCGGGCGTGCCGTAGCCGTTGCCGCCTGCGCCGCCCTGACCGCCCACGCCGCCGTTGGTGCCACCGGTGCCGCCGTCGCCGCCGTCACCGCCGATGCCGATGTTTCCTGCGGTGGTGCCGCCGATGCCGCCGGCGCCGCCCGCGCCGCCGTTGCTGCCGACCCCGTCACCGCCGTTGCCGCCGTTGCCGCCCGCGCCGCCGGCGTTGACCCCGTTGGTGGAGGTCTGGCCGCCGGACTGCCAGAAGGTGCTGTTGCCGCCGCCGCCACCGGCGCCGCCGATCGCGCCGTTGGTGCCGTTGAGGCCGCCGTTGCCGCCGTCGCCACCGGTGGAGGTGGCGCCCGTGATCTGCGTGCCTGCGGCGCCTGACGGGTCATAACCCTGGATCCAGCCGTCGCCACCCTTGCCGCCGTTGCCGCCGTTGCCGTCGCCGCCGTCACCGGAGGTCGCGTGGCTGTTGGTGATGCTGGCGTTCAACCCGGCGACGTTGGAGAACCCGCCGGCGCCGCCGGTGGCCCCGGCCGCATTGCCCGCGCCGCCGTCGCCGCCGATGGCGCTGCCCTCAGCGACACCGGTGGGCCCGGAGGCCAGCAACAGTCCGGCGCCGCCGTCGCCGCCATGGGCCCCGGCCACGGTGGCGTCGCCGCCGTCGCCGCCCTGCGCGAGACCCTCGGCGTGCCCGCCGGTGGTGGGGGTGCTGGCCGAGTAGCCCGACTGGACCTCCGCCCACGCACCGGCACCGCCGGTACTGCCCGCACCGGTGGCGCTGCCGCCGTGACCGCCCGTCGCGCTACCGCCGGCAAAGCCGTTCGCGCTGGATTCAATAGAGCCCGCACCGCCGGCACCGCCGGTGCCGCCGGTGCTGCCGTTGCCGCCGTTACCGCCGAGGGCGCCGTTACCCGTGGCGACGGCAGTCGCCTGAGCACCGGTCGCGGTGATGTCGCCCGCTCCACCGGCCCCGCCGGTGCCGCCGTTGGTGCCGGCCCCGCCGTCGCCGCCTTGAGCCGGGCCGCTGACGGTCCCGCCACCGCTGGCGGTGAGGCTGGCCGCACCGCCAGCCCCGCCGACGCCGCCGTTGGTGTCGCCGGCACCGGCGTTACCGCCAATGGCCGACGCATTGCCGATGGTGCTGGCGCCGCTGGCCGTGGCGGTGGCACTGCCACCGAGAGCGGTGTCGGAGCTGTTTCCGCCGGTCACGATGGTGTCCGAGATGGCGGAGCCGGTGCTGGCGGTCACCGTCGCGGTGGCACCGGCGTGGCCCGCCCCGGCGTTGCCACCGGTGGCCTGGGTGCCGCTGACCTCGCTACCGCCGCTGGCGTCGATGCTGGCGCCGCCGCCGACGGCCCCGGCTGCGCTGTGGCCGGCGACCGCGGAGCTGTCGGTGATGGTGCCTCCCGAGGTGTGCAGCGACCCGGCGTTGCCGGCCACCCCGGTCACACCGTCGCCGCCGGTCGCGGTGCCGCCGGTGATGGAGTCGTTGAGGCCCTTGACCGAGATGGTGCCGTCACCACCGGCGCCGCCGTTGACGCCGCCCTGGCCCGCTCCGCCGTCACCGCCGGTTGCGTTGCCCTCGGCGGTGCTGTTACCGACGGCACCGGACTGCAGGCCCGCGCTGACGATGCCGCGGCCGCCGGCGCCACCCGTGATGCCGCTGCCGGTGCCGCTGCCGCCGTCGCCGCCGGTGGCGGTGCCGCTGGCTTCGGTTCCGGCGCCCAGCGTTACTACCTGCCCGAGCGCGCCCGCACCGCCGGTGCCGCTGTTGGAGCCAGCACCACCGTCGCCGCCGAACGTGCTGCCGGTGGCCGTGGAGTTATCGCCGGTGGCGAGCACGGTGGCCTGGCCGCCGGCGCCCCCGTGGCCGGCGGTCGTCGCGGCACCGCCGGCACCGCCCAGGGCGGACCCGGTGGCGGTGCTGTTGACGCCGCCAGCGTAGAAGCCGGTCTGAATCGAGCCGCTGCCGCCGGTACCGCCGACACTGCCGGAACCGTCGGCCGAGCCGCCGGCACCACCGACGGCGCCACTACCGGTGCTGGTGGCCTCGCTACCGGTCCGCTGAGCGGCGATCGAACCCGCGGCACCGGCACCACCGGTACCGCCGTTGCTTCCGGCCCCGCCGACACCGCCGGTCGCCGTGCCGCTCGCCGTGCTGTCGGTGGCCGTTGCGGTAATCAGGCCGTTACCACCGTTACCGCCGTGACCGCCGCTTTCGCCCTTACCACCGCCACCTCCGGTTGAGGTGCCGCTGGCTGAACTGTCGGCAGCCGTGGCAGAAATGGTGCCGTTACCGCCGTTACCGCCGGTGCTGCCGGAGCCGTCGCCGATCCCGCCGGTCCCGCCTTTACCCGTACCGCTGGCTGTGGCGCCGTTGGCCGTGGCGGTGACGGTGCCGATGCCACCGTTACCGCCGGTTCCGCCGTTGCTGCCGGCGCCGCCTGCGCCGCCGGTGGCGGTTCCGCCGCTGCTGCTGCCGGCACTCACCGTGAGGTTGCCGTTAGCGCCGTTGCCGCCGTGACCGCCGTCGGTACCACCGCCGCCGGCACCACCCTGGGCTGTGCCGTTGGTGACGGTGCCGCCGAGGCTCACCGTGATGTTGCCGTTACCACCCTTGGCGCCGACGCCGCCGTTGGCGTCGCCCGCCCCGGCGTAACCGCCGGTCGCAGACGAACTGGTGATGGAGCCGCCGCTGTTCGTGATATTGGCATTGCCGCCGACGGCGCTGTCGGAGCCCTTGCCGCCGGTGGCGGTGCTGTTCGAGACGGTGCCGCCACCGCTGTCGGTCACCGTCGCGTTTCCGCCGGCCTTACCAGACCCGGCGTCGCCGCCGGTGGCCTGTGTGCCGCTGACCGAGCCGCCGGTGACGTTGATGCTGGCGGCGCCGCCGACGGCCCCGGCGGTACTGTGCCCGGCGATCGCGGAGCTGCCGGTGATGGAGCCTCCATTGGTGGACAGGCTCCCGGCGTTGCCGTTGATCCCGCTGGCGCCGTTACCACCGGTGGCGGTGCCGCCGGTGATGGAGTCGCCCGCACCCGCGGCCGTGATGGTGCCGGCACCGCCGTTGCCGCCGTTGACGCTGTTCAGCCCTGCCGCGCCGGCCCCGCCGGTCGCGGTGCCCTGTGCGGTGCTGTTGGCGCCCGTGGCTGAAATGCTGCCCGCTCCACCGTTACCGCCGGTGGCGCCGTGGTCGCCGCCGTTGGCGCCTTCGCCACCGATCGCGCTGCCGCTGGCGTTGCTGCCAGATGCGTTAGCCGTGATGGTGGCCGCGCCGCCGTCCCCGCCGGCGCCGCCGCTATTGCCGCTGGTGTCGCCGGCCGCGCCGTCCCCGCCGCCACCGCCGTGGGCGCTGCCGCTGGCGGTGCCGCCGTTGGTGCCGGTCACGGTGCCTGCGCCGCCGTCGCCGCCGGCGCCGCCGTCGCCGGTGTGGGTGGCGTCGACGTAGGTGCCGCCGTTGCCGCCGTTGCCGCCGGCCCCGCCGACGCCGTCGGTCCCGCCGCCTGCGCCGCCGTTGCCGCCGTCGCCGCCGAGGGATCCGGTGCCACCCTTGCCGCCGTCGCCGCCGTCGCCGCCGGTGCCGCCGGTGGGCTGGAAGGTGTTGCTGCCGCCGTCACCGCCGTTGCCGCCGTTGCCGTTGTGGACGGCGTCGACGTAGGTGCCGGCGTTGCCGCCGTTGCCGCCGTCGCCGCCGGTGCCGGTGGCGCCGGTGGACTGCTGGCCGTTGGCGACGAGCACGTTGCCCCAGCCGCCGTCGCCGCCGTCACCGCCGTGCGCGGTGCCGGCGCTGGTGGTGTTGTTGGTGCCGCCGTTGCCGCCGTCCCCGCCGATCGCGGTGCCGTTGGTGATGGTCGAGCCCAGCGCGCCGCCGTATCCGTCGGCCACGATGTTCCAGGCGTTGCCGCCGTCGCCGCCGTTGCCGCCGTTGCCGACGCCGCCGTCACCGGCGGTTGCCGTGCTGTTGGTGACGCTGCCGTACAGGCCGGCGTTGGAGGCGAAGCCGCCGTCGCCGCCGGTGGCCCCGGCGGCTGTCGCGCCGCCGCCGCCTCCACCCGTGGACGTGTTGCCGGTCGAGGAGCCGCCGGTGCCGGCGCCCAACACCAGGGCGTCACCACCGTCTCCGGCTGTGCCTCCGCCGCTGGCGTTGCCACCGTCGCCGGCGGTCGCGGTGCCGCTGGCGGTGCCGCCGAGGTGGATCCCGCCGTCGGCGCCGACGCCGTCGACGAGGCCGGCCTGCACCCAGGCGTTACCGCCGTCACCGCCCACGCTGGCGTCAGAGGCGTCGCCGCCGTCGCCGCCGGTCGCGGTGCCGGTGGCGGTGCCGTTCTGGTGGGCAGTGACCTCGCCCAGGCCGCCCTTCCCGCCGACGCCGCCGTTGGTCCCGCTGCCACCGGCCCCGCCGATGCCGCTGCCGGTCACGGTGGCGTTGGTGGAGTCGGGAACCGAGGCGGATTCGGGGGTGGTGGCGTCGACCGAGCCGTCACCACCGGCACCGCCGGTCCCGGCATCACCGAGCCCGCCCTGGCCGCCGGTGGCGGTGCCCTTGATCACGTCACCGGCATAGTTGCCCGAAATGGTGCCCGCCCCGCCGGCACCACCGGTGCCGCCGTTGCTGCCGGCCCCGCCGTCGCCGCCGCTGGCGCCGGTGCCCAGGCCGGTCGCCGACCCGCCGTGCGCGGCGCTGATGCTGCCCGCGCCGCCGGCACCGCCGGTGCTGCCGGACCCGGTGCCGGCCCCGCCGTCGCCGCCGGATGCGGCCCCGCTGACGGTCCCGCCGCTGCTCGCCGTGAGGCTGGCCGCACCACCCGCGCCGCCGACGCCGCCGTTGGCGTCGCCCGCACCGGCGTTACCGCCGATGGCGGACGCGTTGGCGATGGAGCTGTTGACGCCAGTGGCCGTGACGGTGGCACTGCCACCGAGAGCGGTGTCGGAGCTGTTGCCGCCGGTCACGGTGGTGTTCGAGACGGTGGCGCCGCCGCTGTCGGTCACCGTCGCGTTGGCACCGGCGTGACCCGCCCCGGCGTCGCCGCCGGTGACGTGGGTGCTGTTGACGGCGCTGCCCAAGCCCCCGGTGACGCTGATGGTGGCGCCGCCACCGACCGCCCCGGCAGCAGCGTTGCCAGCGACCGCGGAGCTGTCGGTGATCGTGCCCAAACTGGTGTAGAGCGACCCGACGTTGCCGTCGACGCCGGTCGCGCCGTCGCCGCCGGTCGCGGTGCCGCCCGTGATGGAGTCGTTGGCACCCTTGGTCGAGATGCTGCCCGTGCCACCCTTGCCGCCGTTGACGCCATTCTGGCCCGCGCCGCCGTCACCGCCGGTCGCGGTGCCCTGGGCGACGCCATTGGCGCCCGCACCGGAGGACTGACCTGCACTGACTGCGGCCTTGCCGCCGGCGCCGCCCGTGACGCTGTTGCCGCTGCCGGTGCCGCCGTCGCCGCCGGTGGCGGTGCCGCTGGCTTGAGTTCCGGTGCCCATCGTCACGACCTGCCCAAGGCCCCCGGCCCCGCCGGTGCCGCTGTTGGAGCCCGCACCGCCGTCGCCACCGTAGGTGCTGCCGGTGGCCGTGGAGTTGTTGCCGGTGGCCAGCACGACGGCCTGGCCGCCGGCACCGCCGTGGCCGCTGGTGGTTCCGGCGCCGCCGGTGCCGCCGAGGGCGTAGCCGCTGGCGGTGCTGTTGGCGCCGCCGGCGTAGAAACCGGTCTGGATCCCGCCGCTGCCACCGTTGCCGCCGGTGCTGCCGGCGCCGGTGCCGGCGCCGCCGCCACCGCCGATGCCGGTGCCGATGGCCTCGCTGCCGGTGCGCTGGGCAAAGACCCCACCCTGGGCACCCGCGCCGCCGGTGCCGCCGTTGGTGCCGGCACCACCGACGCCGCCGGTGGCGGTGCCGCTGGCCGTGCTTCCGGCGGCCGTGGCGGCGATGTCGCCGGCGCCGCCAGCGCCACCGGTGCCCGCATCCCCGAGGCCGCCGGTGCCGCCGGTGGCGGTGCCGCTGGCCGTGCTTCCGGCGGCCGATGCGGTGATGGTGGCGGCCCCGCCGGCCCCACCGGTGCCGCCGTCCTGGCCGGCCCCGCCGTCGCCACCGGTGGCGCCGGTGCCGGACGTGACGGTGCTGGCGGTGCCGCCGTCGGCCGCGCTGATGGTGGCCGCGCCGCCGTCGCCGCCGGTGCCGCCGGTGCTGGCGGCACCACCATCACCGCCGGAAGCGACGCCGCCGGCGTGGCCGCCGCTGGCGGCGCTGAGGGTGGCGGCCCCGCCGCCGCCGCCGGTGGCGGCGTGGTCGCCGCCGTTGGCGCCTTCGCCGCCGGTCGCGATCCCGCTGGCGACGCTGTTTGCTCCGTCGGCCTTGATGGTGGCCGCGCCGCCGTCCCCGCCGTCGCCGCCGGCATTGCCGGCGCCATCGCCGCTGAAGCCGTCGCCGCCGCCGCCGCCGTGTGCGCTGCCGGTGGCGGTGCCGCCGTTGGTGCCGGTGATGCTGGCTGCGCCGCCGTCGCCGCCGTCGCCGCCGTCGCCGGTGTGGGCCGGGTCGACGTAGGTGCCGCCGGCACCGCCCTGGCCGCCGGCGCCGCCCCTGCCATCGGCACCGGTGCCGGCGCCGCCGTTGCCGCCGTCGCCGCCGAGGGATCCGGTGCCACCCTCGCCGCCGTCACCGCCGGCACCGCCCGTGCCGCCGGCGGGCTGGAAGACGTTGCCACCGCCGTTACCGCCGTTGCCGCCGTCGCCGGTGTGCACCGCGTCGACGTAGGTGCCGCCGTTGCCGCCGTTGCCACCATCCCCGCCCTGGCCGGTGGCGCTGCTGGACTGCTGGCCGTTGCTGACCAGGACGTTGCCCCAGCCGCCGTTGCCGCCGTCACCACCGTGCGCGATGCCGGCGCTGGTGGTGTTGTTCGTGCCGCCGTCGCCGCCGTCCCCGCCGATCGCGGTGCCGTTGGTGATGGTCGAGCCCAGCGGACCGCCGAATCCGTCGGCGACGATGTTCCACGCGTCGCCGCCGTTGCCGCCGTTGCCGCCGTTCCCGATGCCGCCGTCGCCGGCGGTCGAGGTGCTGTTGGTGACGCTGCCGTACAGGCCGGTGACGGAGGCGAAACCACCGTCACCGCCGTTGGCGCCGACGGTGATCGCCGCGCCACCTTGGCCACCGGTGGCGATGCTGCCGGTGGAGGAACCGGCGGTGCCGGCCCCCATGACCAGGGCGTTCCCGCCGTCACCCGCGACGCCGCCGCCGCTGGCGTTGCCACCGTCGCCGGCGGTGGCGGTGCCCTGAGCGGTACCACCGAGGTGGTTACCGCCATCCATGCCCAGACCGTCGACATAGCCGGCCTGCACCCACGCGTTACCGCCTTCGCCACCCACGCTGGCGGCGTCGGAGGCGTTGCCGCCGTCACCACCGGTCGCGGTGCCGGTGGCGATGCCGTCCTTATGGGCGGTGACCTCGCCGAGGCCGCCCTTGCCGCCGACGCCGCCGTTGGTGCCGCTGCCCCCGGCCCCACCGGTGCCGGTGCCGGTGACGATGGCGTTGGTGGAGTCGGGGACTCCGGCGTTTTCGGGGGTGGTGGCGTCGACGGAGCCGTCGCCGCCCGCACCGCCGGTGCCGGCGTCACCGAGCCCACCCGCACCGCCGGTGGCGGTGCCCTTGATGACGTCGCCCGCGTAGTTGCCGGAGATGGTGCCCGCACCGCCGGCACCACCGGTGCCACCGTTGACACCGGCCCCACCAGCGCCACCGGTGGCGCCATCACCCACGCCGGTCGCCGACCCGCCGTTGGCCGCGCTGATGGTCGCCGCACCACCGTCGCCGCCGGTGGCGCCCGATGTGCCGCCGGCGCCGCCCCGGCCGCCGGTCGCGGTGCCGCTGGCGACGCTGCCCGTGCCGTCGGCCGTGATCGCCGCGTCGCCACCAGTGCCGCCGTCGCCGCCGGCCGCGCTCGAGGTGCCAGCACCACCCTCGCCACCGTGGCCGCCGTTCGCGGTACCGCTGGCGCTCCCGCTGTTGGTGCTTTGGACAGTGGCGCCGCCGCCACCGCCGCCACCGCCGCCGCCCTGTCCGGCAGCGGTGCTAGTGCCGGCCGCGCCGGCGCCGCCCGTGCCGCCAATACCACCCGTTGCGCCCAGGCCGGCGGCCGCGCCGGTGCCGCCGGTGCCGCCGGCGCCACCGCTGCCGTACGCGGCACCCGGAATGGCAGTGCCGCCGGTGCCGCCGGTACCGCCCGTGCCGCCTGCCTGCGCGAGGCCGGCGGCGTCCACGCCGCCGTTGCCGCCGTCGCCGCCCTTCCCGCCGGTGCCGGTGGTACCCGTGGTGCCATTGCTCCCGCCGTCTGTGCCGGACCCGGCCGCCCCGGCCTTCCCGCCGGTGCCGCCGTCGCCGCCGTCGCCGCCGGTGTTGAGCACGCCGTCGGCGCCGCGACCGCCGTCGCCGCCGGTGCCGCCGTCGCCGCCCTTGCCGCCGTCGCCGCCGCCGATGCCGCCGATTCCGGCGCCGCCCGCGCCGCCCTTGCCGCCCGCGCCGGCCGTGGCGCCGTTACCGGCGTTGCCGCCGTCGCCGGTTCCCGCGTCGCCGATGGCGCCGTTGCCGCCGCGCCCACCTATGCCGCCGTCGCCACCGGTGCCGTTGTGGCCGGCGCTGCCGTTGTTGCCAAAGAGCAGCGCGGAGTTCGCACCAGCGGCGCCACCAAGGCCGGCGCCACCGCCGGTACCGCCGGTCCCGCCGTCGCCGCCGACAAGGCCGGATCCCTGGGCGCCGGTAGCGCCGAGACCGCCGACGCCGCCCCCGCCACCGATTCCGCCGACCCCGCCGTTGCCGGCGGTGCCGCCAAGCCATGAATGGTTGGCGCCACCTGCGCCGCCGGAACCGCCGACGCCGCCTGTTCCACCGTCAAGGGCGGACGCGCCGCCCGCCACCCCGGGCACGCCTGAACCGCCGACGCCGCCGGTGCCGCCGGCCCCGCCGGTCCCGCCAGTCCCGTTCAGCGAGAACAGTTGACGGTTCGCTCCACCGGCCCCGCCGGTACCGCCGACGCCGCCGGTTTGGCCGGAGTTGTCGGCTCCTGCGCCGCCAGTTCCGCCGGCGCCGCCTGCGCCGCCGGAACCGCCGCCCCCGCCGATGAAGCCGTTCGCGCCGCCGGCCCCGCCGGTGCCGCCCGCCTTACCAGCACCGCCTTCGCCGCCTTCGCCGCCGGCGCCGCCGGCGCCCCACAGGCCCGCCTGCCCGCCGGCACCGCCGTTGCCGCCACCGGTGCCCGAGGCGACGCCGCTGGTGCCCGAGCCACCGTTGCCGCCGTTACCGATCAACCAACCGCCATCTTGACCGGCGGCACCCGTACCGGCCGTGCCGTTGCCGCCGTTGACGAACAACGAACGCCCCGTTATTGCCCTGACGGGCGACAGAATCCCGAACGGCTGCGCCAGGTCGACCAGCGTGGTCAACAGGTCCGAACTGGCCGCCGCCTCAGCCCCGGCATAGGCCGACCCGCTCGAGTTCAACAGCTGCACAAACTGGGAATGCAGCAGCGCCGAGCGCGCGCTCAACGCCTGAAAGTCCTGCCCGTAGCCGCCGAACAACCGCGTAATCGCCGCCGACACCTCATCCGACGCAAGTGGTGCGATCCCCGTCGTGGCGGGAGCCGCCGCCGCTGTGGCCCGCTGCAGTGCCTCTCCGATTCCACTCAAGTCGGCCGACGCGTTGGTCAAAGCTTCAGTTGCTGCGATTACGTAGGAAGACACTCGATTTCCCCTAACTGGATGACGCCGGTCCCGAATCCGACGGGGGGACTGTATGCGGGGCGGAGTATTTACGGGGCCGTTAGGGAAATATTGTGATCTGTATCACAATAACCCGAGTGGTAACAATAGTACCGCTTGCTAAGAAGTTAATTTACAGGCTATGTCAATTTCTCTTCATCATTGCTGGATCGTGACGTTTGGGGACCAGGAGATACTGTCGATCGCGACGATGGTTGCCGCAAGGATTTGCTGAGAGATGACTCGCGGAGGCAGATGCACTTCTAAGGGCCGAGATTTGGACGCTTCAGTTGATTGCTGGCACCGGGGGTCCGTCTGCGCGGCCCAGGGGTTTGCGGGTGTGTCGCAATGTGACTGATGTGCCAGAAGTTGAAGGACGGACGCCGGGCGGCATATTACTAGGCGGTAATGTTACCGACGAGTCGCTGGGTTACGTTTAAATTTCCCGTTATCAGCTACCAAACTAATCAGAGTGCTTAAATATCCGGGCGGTTAAAAGAGCCATTTACAGTCGCGCGGGGCGAATATCCGGAACCGAAGTAAAGAACCAGGAACGAACACCGCCACGGCGGCGGAGCCAGTCGACTGCACACTTGTGGTGCCCTCGGTGAGATTCGAACTCACACTGTACGGGTTTTGAAATCGTACTGACAGCAAAACCGCAGGTCGCGGGTATTGGTGCCGAATTGTGGAGATTGGTGGTTGGGGGAGTGAAGTAGCAGCTCAGTGCCAGTTTTCTCTTGCCGTCACCGGTGGGCGTCGGTGGCCGCTGGTTGGTGCCGTGCGGACTGCGTGCGGACTGGCGCGGACTGGCCGAGCGGGGCCGCCGCGTACACGCCATGTACGACTTTCGCTGTCTTGCAACATGTTTCGACACATCGGCCGTACGATCCGTGTTTAGCGCCCGCAACACCTAGCCGGGCCAACATCAGGAGGCACAGAGTGAAAGCACCCGCGCTTGACTTCGCGCCCTGGCGGCAGTCGGCCAACGGCGTCAGCCGATACCGGACCAACGGCCGCGTTGTCGAGCTCGTCTATCCGGCCGGGACCGTGTTCGATGACGACACCGTGTCAGACGGTGCGCCGATCACGGTTGAGCTTTAGAGCGGTGAGCGCCGGGCGGTGAGGTTTCCTAAGTCCTCACCACCCGACGCCCCACACCGAATAAGGAGTTGGGTCGGGCTTGCGCGTGTGTGCAGGGAAGCTACCCGCCGCGTAAGCCCGGCCCGTTTCGTTAAGCCGCAAACTTCGGTGACTACCAACCGTCAGTCAGTCGTCAATGTTTGTTTGCGCCCACCGAAGCATCGTTGCCCCGGCGGGTTGCGATAGGTGACACCCGCCCGTTCCGTAAGCGGGGTCCCTCCTTTGAAGAGTTTGACCACGGGTGCCTTACCGCTTACCGCACTTCCTATGTGCGGCAAATCTAAAGTCCGTCAAGCTAACAGGCGCGTACGCGATACCGGTTCAGTACCGCTAGCTCGGCCGTCGACCAGCCGTCGAACCCGGCGCGGTAGTTGATCTGAAACGGCCCCATTTGTCGCCCTGCGGTGATTTGAGACGTGTCCGTCAGCAACCGCACCGCTGCGGTGAGGATCACGGCGCGAACGTCGTCGTTCGGTTCCCCCGCCGTGAATCCCTCGCCGCGTGTGTAGCTCGACGCCATCGCGGAGACGACGCCGAGCACGGCCGTAGCCTGCCCGGCGTCGACAGCCTTGCCCAACAGAGCGGACACGTCATCCGTTGTCGGTGCCGCCACAATTAAGCCTCGGTCAGCAGCGTGACGGCCTTAGCCTGCAACAGCGCCACGTCCATACGCAGAGTCACACGGATAGCCACCGTGTCGTAATTCGCAAGCGTCTGGTCAGCGATGAATACCTGCGCGTCGGTGTCCCGGACAACGGCGACCTTGCTGAAGTCCACCAGCGCCACACGATTCTTAGTCGACACAGCCGGAATAGCCGTATCCGAGATAATCACCGGCAGCCCAAACAGCTGGAAAGCCGTCCCGTTCTGAATCGTTGACGGGTCAAAGATGTACCGCGCGTCGTCTTCGCCAACCTTCAGCTTGCGCAGCGCTGCGAAACTCGCGGAAGTCATCACCCAGTGCGACGCCGCAACGTGGTTGCCCTGCGCGGTCGCCATCGCGTCAATCAGGCTGTCAGGGTCCGTCAAGTCGAGCGTGCCGGTAGCGATACCCGACTGGCGCAGCACACCCTTAACGGTGTTCGAGCTGCCGTCGCCGTCCCACAGGGATGCGTCGAGAGCGTTACTAACGTCGGTCACAAGACGGGCCTTCACAATGGAATCCAGTCCAGTAACCGCAGCGCCCCGGATAAGTTCGTTGCTCAACGGGCACCAAACCTTGAGGCTCTTAAGCGTAGACGGCAACGCGGTGACCTCATCGAACGTCACGCTGCTATCCGCGATTAGCGAACCTGCACTAACGAATCCAGCAGTAACTCCGCTGGCAATGCGCGGAATCCGAACCGGCTGATTAGAGTCGATAATGATTGGGCCGGCACTTAGAAAAGAAGAAGCCTGCTCAAGCGGCTGCACAAGTAGCTGTTGTACCTGCGAAGCAATCAGCGTCGAGTTATTCGACGGAGTTGCAATTGTCATATTCAGTTATTCCTTATTAAGTTGTTTATTCAGTTATGCCCGCCACCGGGGCGGGTTTAGGTTTGTGCGCGTCTGGCGCGTTAGCGGTCGCCCCGCAACAGCCCGAGCAGGTTTACCCCGCCGGTAGCCGAGTCGCCGCGATTGCCCTGGCCGGCGTCGCCGGTTACCTTGCGCGCTTTGAGATAAGGCCGGTCGGTAAGCAGCGCATCGAGCGCAGCGGCCAGCTTGTCGGCGTCGTCTAAGTGTTCGGCGTCGTATGGCAAATCTTCGGGATTCTCCAAACGCGCCGTAGCCTTAACAACCTCGCGGTGTAGCTGCCTAGCCAGTGCGTCGGCACGTTCCTCAGCCTGCTTAGCACGGTCGCGGTACCCGGCGGACTCCTTGCGCAGTTCCTCAACATAAGAACGCGGGAATGTGTCACCAGCAGATTCGTCCGCATTTGCGTTTGATTGCGCGCCTGGCGCATTTTCTGCCGCGTCAGCAGTATTCGTATTGCCTGCGCCCGTTTCGCCGCTCTGCGTGTTAATGGGCGCGTCATTTGCGGCATCGGGCCGCGTCGTGTCATCCATTTAAATATTGCCCTTCGTCTTGTCGTCGTTAAGCAGCATTGCCGCGTACTTGCGGTAAGCAACTGAAACTTCCGGGTTAGCGCCAGCCTGAGCATCTAGCTCGGTGTCCTGGCGTTCCTGTTCGATCTCATCAGCGGAGTAGCCGAGTTTCCTCAGTGCACCGGATTTGGACAGAATGCCCGCCTGCACAAGTTTGGTCACTGCATCGGCATCCGCACTAGTCGAGCGTGACGACGGATCGCACCATTGCACATTTACGTCCACCGCATCCACGGCCACGCCATCGCGGATAACCACCATGAGTTTCGCCACCCGCTCCCACGAGCGGCCAAATACTGCTTGCCGTGCCTCGGCGCGGGCGGTCAACGATGCTTCACTGGCCCGCAATGCCTCGGCGCTTGACGGGTTCTCTGTGGTGATTCCAACAAAATGCGCCGGGAGCGCGGACACGGCCATGATTTGACCGAGCCAAATGTTCACCGCGTTCTCGTAGCCCGCAAGGTCCGCGCCGTCGAGCTGCCCGAACTTCGCCTGTTCGTTCTCCGACAGCATGGCCCGGTTGCCCTCGGGAATCGGGTTCACCGTCTCCAAGACCGGCTGCCCGTCACCGTCGAGCACCGGATTACCGGCGTCGTCCAGCTTCGGCCGCTCGACAAGCTCGATGCCGGTAGCCCAGCGGCGCGGCCGGGCCGTGTATTCCTGCGCTACCGCAAGCCCGGCAAGGGTCGCATTCAACCCGTCCACGAGCGGAATCAAATCGTCAATCTCACTATTACCGCGTCCAAGAATCGAATGCTGATTACAGAACCCCACAACCGGCACCACGCCGAGCGGGTTATCCAGCGTCTCGACAAGCTCGAATGCCGCCGTCGCCGCGCCTACCGTGTTGGCGCGCCAGTGCTGAAGCTCAGTCGGCAGATAAAGCCACGCCTCGGTTGTCGTCTTAGTCGTCCAGCGCTTCACCGCGCTCGTAATCTCGCGCGTCGCCGGGTCGCGGATCACCGCGACTTGCTTGGCGCTCTCCACGGTTACCAGCGGTGAACCATCGGGCCGCGCCCAACAGATCACGTACGAATCGCCGAGCGTCAGCGCTTCGCGGTGCAAAATCTGGCTGGTCTGGTCAAGATCGTTGGCTAGCCAATCGGCCCACAGATCAGCACCCTTAAAGCCGGTAATGCGGAGCCGCTCGGCAAGGCTGGTCACGGCAAGGCCGGGAATGTTGCTGACGATCCGGTTTAGCGCCGGTAAAGCGATCCTCGCCTCTGGGCTTAAATATGCCAGCTTTTGCCGCCCGGACGCGTACCGCTCAAGATTGGCGTAGTGGTGCTGCGGCGCGTCGAGCGCCTGCAAAAGCTCCACAAGTAGATCAGAACTCATTTATTCAGTTGTCTTTCTGTATTCAGTTAGGCGAACGATACGGTTCGCTTACGCGGCTTAGCCTGCGACGCCAACCACGTAGCGCGAGAATGCGCCATCATCAACGCAGTACACAAGTCAATCTTCGGTGCGTGCTTACTGCGGCCGGCTTTCGCAATGCGAATACCCTTATCCGTCTCCACCACCGTCGCCGCAAGCACATGCCTACGCAAAAACTCATCACCCGAATGCGCCAATTGCCCATTAACCAGCGCGCTACGCAGATCGTTAGTCGCTCGGGTTTGGCGTTCTGGCGACTGCCGAAACTCCACCATCGGCAACCCTTCAGCCGCGAGTATCTGCGCAGAGCGCGTAAACAGATACGGGTCGTACGCGACCTCGCGCACCTTCCACCGCTCACACGCGTCTCTAATCGCTTGCTCCACGTCGAGCACGGGCACCCGCCACGCGTCATCACCGGGATTAACCCACACCGCCGCCCTGTCGAAATCCGGCACCTTAGCCACAGTGCCGACAACGATTGCCGTGCTGTCGTCCTTCAGGCTTGCATCGACAGCAAGCACCACTTCGGCACCGTCCGGGATGCCGTAGCCGGTGCACAAGTCGTCCCACATCTCAGCAGTGACAAGCGCGTTTTCCATCGGCCCGACGAACTGGCAAAGCCTGGCTCGCCTAAAGTGCGCCTCAGTCGACTTCGGCGGCAACAGCGCCCGCAACGCGTCGCGGTGCAGGTAGTCGTCTAAGGCCGGATTCGCCAGCTCCCAACAGTGTTCGCAATCGGCCGCGTGATCCTCAAAACCGGCAGCGCTGTGCTCGACATACACCTGTGATTCGTCCTCGGGATGCTCAAGCGAATAAGCACGGAGCCGCGCTAAAACGTTGTCCTCGCTCGGTCCCGGCGTGCCAATGCCGATCAGCGTCGAGCGTTCCCGCTTACCCTGCGCTAGTGCGATCACTTCCCACGTTTCGATCAACACGCGGCCGATCTCGTCAACGATTGCCAGCGTGTAATCCAAACCCTCAAGTGCGGCCGGTGACGCCGGTAAGCACGTAAACGACGCGCCCCGCGACGGCACTACCAAACGGTCCTTAAACACCTGCACACGGCTCTGTAGCTCCGGGCTTAGCTCCACCATCCGCGCCGCGACACCGAACACGATGCCCGCCTGGCGCTCATCCACGGCGGCCACGATCACGGTCGCGCCGTCGCCGCCGGTCATCAGCTCGTACAAGGCGAGTGCGGCCACGAGCGTGGACTTGCCTTGCCCTCGCGGCAGACACCACCCGGCGACGCGGGGCTGCGTCTCGGCATCGAGCACCGACCCGACCAATGCTCGCTGCCACGGCCGCAACTTCAACGGTCCGCCGGAGCCAGTGCCCTTGGGCACAATGACGAATTTTTCGCAGAACGCGGCGAACCGCGTCGAGCCGCTCGACCGTGGCCGAAACGGCAACACACTGTCATCAACGGCCCGTTTCGGGCCAGCCCTCAAAGTAAACTCCTAACAATGTTGCACTTAACTGCCGTATACCAATTGGCAGGTGTCTGCGGTCTTGCGCTTGGCCTGTACAACCTTTGGCGGTCGACAAAAGAGCCGGTGCGTGTTCGGCAATCGAAACTGCGTAATGACCTTCTAGAGATTCTCTTTGCGGTAAAGCCTGAGATTAGTAGCGCGTTATATAAATTAAAGAACGCTGGCGATCTGCCGAAGGACATTCCTGCAATATTGAGCGAAGCCAGAGATCGCCTTATCCCCATATCAGAAGGTATAATTTCTCCTGCTCCAAGATATGTCAGTCTTTTAAAGTCAAATTTGTTGAAGAACGACATAAATTGGACAATGCTAAGAATGGCAAAAATGCCGCCGGGAGTGATTGAGGACCTAACCGAACAAGAGTCATACCGAAAGCGATACGATGCTGAGAATAAACTGAAGGACTCGCTTGAGACCACGCGTGCCAGCGTCGATAAGCTCATCGACGTTACGCAAAAAATAGACAAACAACGTCGCTTGGCCTATTACCGCTATAAGGAGCGGAACTGGACCCGGCTCTTCCGGTCGCTCGGGCGGCGGCGAGAGTAATCGGCCCTGTGCTGGCTGTTCGAGGGGAGGCGCGACCGCTTCGGGGACCATCCCCCTGGTGTCTGGCCGCCGAATCGCGGCGCTGCTCAGATCAATTTCTCGGTGTTTCTGCAGGTCATGGCGCTAAATCAGGCACAATGCAGACTTTAGACCGTGTTGGGAACTGGCCTCGCGCAGCTACCTTGACAATTGGCCGCACATATTCCCGTGGTTGGGAGCGGCCAGCAGCGCTTCCATCGGGGGATGGAGCCGCTGTAGGTGGGCGGTGGAGTTGCTGTCGGGGGATGGCGCTCTGCCGCCCACCGTCACCGCTGCGGGTTCTTATCAGACCGTTGCCGTAGCGTCTGCCCGCATGACATTCGTGCTCTTGGCGATTTACGTCGTGGCCGTGATCGTTGAGGTTCTAGGCATATTTCTGACCGTTACCACCTACGTACGAGAGACGGGTGGCGGCGTCACGATACTTGAGCACGCCGAGACAAAGTGGCAGCGCAGTCGCGGGCCGGTGTTGATCGGTAGCGGCGCGGTGCTCGGCGCGCTCGGCAACATCATCGCGCTATTCGTGAAGTGACACGTAGTAGCGCCCGCGCCGGTCGTCGCGTGCCTTAATGGCGTCTCGCACTTGTTGACGCTCAGCGTCGGTGCAACGGTTACCGCGCGCGCCGTTACAGGCGCGGCAAGCCGACCGGAGGTTAAGCAGCTCATGTACCAGCTCGGGCGCTTCACCCGGCGGCACAATGTGGTCGGTGGTATCGGCGCGGCCGGTGCAGCACCATAGCCGTAGCTCGCAGAACGGCACCCGCTTACGCTGAGCCGCCGACACCTTGCGCCATGTCCAGTCCGTCGCTGTTCGTCCCTTGCGGCGGGGTGTTGGTCGTGGCTTGGGTTTGCACGGTGAGCACCTGGACCCGTTGGCGATTAGGCACCCGCAGCCGATACATGGGCGCTGCACTTAGCTGATTGGTGCGATGCCAGCGGCCCACCTGCGCACCGGCCGCTGCTCAACGAAGTCAGAGTGAGCGACAAGCATCCGGCCAACGACAAACGAATCCTCGCTAGTCATAGGGATAGTGATGCTGCCCTGAGCGGTGTTCACCTTAAGACCGATCAGTGTCTTGTCGTCCCCTTCGCTCAGAAGAAAGTCGTAGCTGTCGGGAGAGATTACGGTGTTAGTCATTAGTTTGTTTGTCCTGTTCTAGTTGGTCGATTAATTGGTTACAGATGGTTACTACGTCACCCGGCAACATGCTGATGCTGTTGTACCGGCCGGTTTTCTTGGAGTTACGGCTTAAGACGAGGTTGGGTCCGTTAAGTAGTAGCGCGTAGTCGGGTCCGCCGTCGCTGGCTGGAATACGGATCACTTAAGCTCCTGCGCGTTTAGTCGGTGCTCGGCTTAACCCATCGCATAAGCCGGGCCTTAGCCGGAGTGGCTGTCGTGTACCGGTCGTTAAGTTCAGACGCGCCCGTTAGTTGCCCTCTAAGCTCGCTTAGTTCGTCGGCTGTCACGGTCGCTAACGGTTCCCCGTTCCGGGTTAGCGTGTACCCGCCGGTGTGTTGTATTACTGCTATCAATTGTTTCCCCGTTTAGTGACCTTTACTGGCCCATATGTGAATGAACACCCACCGCCGGAGGTTGTATAAATGGCGGCGGGTGTTCGGGTCTGTACGGCGCTCTCAGTGCCGTTACTTTTCCCATTTGCGCGGTTCGCGCCCCGTAAGGAAATCGGCATGGGCCACGAGCATAGACCCAACGCGGTACGCATCTTCCGCAGCAAGCGGGATAAGGATGCTCTTAACGGTCGGCGAAAAGCTGCCATCATTCAGCAATGCTTTAACCCCTACCATCGTCCGCGTTTCATCTATGAGGAACTCGAATCCCTCCGGGTGTACGTTCAACACGCCTGTATCTCTCATTGGTCGTTCTCCTGATCGACGTTGATTCCGCTCACCCGGAAGCCGGCGGCGGTAAGTGTGGCGGCAACGCTGCGCGCATGGCCGTGTTTCACAGTCCATTCTTTGTTTCTCGGTGACCAGCTACGCGCATGTGACGGAACCACGTGCTTGATAATCTCGACCGCCGTTGCGTCGTAGTAGCTGAATTTGATCCTGTACGTCCATTCATCTGCGACTTTAAGGAATCGGATGGCTGGCATCTAAAGCCCGCTTTCAGGCTTGAAGTTTGTATTCACCATACAGCGCGTCCCAATCTTGCACCCTGTTCTGTGGCGGCTCCATAATGTGTGTGGAACGCCGTTGACCTGGCTTGCCGTCATCAATCGGTACGAACTCAAATTCGCCCATTCGTCTAACCTTCACTGCGCCCGTGTGGACTTGCCTCATGTTGGAGCGCATCTCAAGTTCCGACCATTCAGGGTCCACGGCCCACGCGATATTGTCCGCGCCACAGTTATTCCAGTCGCCGTCAAAATGGATAACGTGTACATATTTGTGTGCGCGAATCGGCGGCGGGCCGTGATACGTCCACGCCATGATCTCGTCTAGGAACCGTTCGGTACTGCCGTCGCCGTAAGCGGGCTTCACGGCCCCCAGATATTCTGGGCCTAGATCGACAAGTGGGACGCCTCGACCACGCGGCTTAACTTTGTGGCCACGATGGAAAACGTCGGCATCTTCGTTGAGTTGCCATCCGGGAGCGTCGGCTATGTCCGCGCGCTTCTTGCGTGCGTTGCTCATGGGTGACGTACCCCGGCAAGTTGCGGAGACTCCACCCATCTAGTTTGTCGTAATACCATAATAGCTTTTAGCCCCCGCGATTTTGCACTTAGCTCCCGCTCTTGTGACGCAGATAACAGAAACTTGCTTTGATTCACAATTAGCCACCATTCCACACCTATTCAGCGAGGAATGAGAGCTTCAATCTCGGAGCGACGCCAATACCGACGACGGCCCAACTTGTAAGACGGCGGCAACACCTTGCCAATACGGTCCCAGTAACGAACGGTGTCTAAGCTGCGACGGAGCAGTTTGGCGACCTCATCTGCGTAAATGATCTCTGAATCGGACACGTTGGTTCCTTCGTGCTTTCGGCAGCGCAAAATAAGCCCCCGCCGTTAGGGCTACCCGCGCGAGATTGCGCGAACTGGACGCGTTCGATGTCCGATGCTGTATGCGTCCACCAGTGATTAACACTTTACCGGGTTGGGGTGACAAGTTGTCGAGATAGTCGAAAACTCGTTCGACCATTCTCTCCACGGCTCTCCACGGCACTCCACCGTCCCAGAATGTGAGACGGCTCTAGGCGTCCGTTGCTTGCGTCGCCTTATCCATCGCCGCCGCAAGCCGGTCCCAATCGCCGTCAATCATGTGGCTGTAGATGTTGGCCGTAGTCGAGACATTCCGGTGACCGAGCAGCTTCGACGTAGTAACCACGGAGGCACCCTCAGACAACGCCAGTGATCCGGCCGTGTGCCTCAGCGTGTGCGGCGTAACGCCCTCTAAGCCGAGCTTGGCCGTTGCTTTGTCGAACCGAACCCGGAACCAACCAACTGTCATAGAGCCGCCGTCCGGGCCGGGAAACAGGAACTCGGAGCTGTCCCGCCCCTTCACAAGGCGCTTAAGTTCGTCGGCCAGCGCCGCCGTCAGGATAGGCACGGAGCGCTTCTGGTGCGTCTTAGTGTCTCCCTCGATCCGTCCCCGGCCGCGCACGCCGGTAATCGACTTGGAGACCATGATTCGACGGCGCTCGGCGTCCACGTCTCCGACGCGCAGCGCGGCGCACTCGCCAACCCTTAGGCCGCTGTACGCCAGCACGCGGACCATCGTGGCGAGAGCTTCTGGCGGTATGCCCGGCCGGGCCGTGTCGGCGCGGTGTCGTACCGACGCCTCGGCGTTCGCGGTCTCATTCGCGAGTTGGCGCACCTGCTCGTGTGTCAGCGCCAAATCCTTGCTTTGCGGCTTGCTCGGCAAGGTGATTTCATCTGCCGGATTAGTCGCAAGGTATCCGCTCCGCATGGCGTAGGCGAACACCTGGTGGACGATCTGGTGAGTCTGGACTACCCGCGCGGGGGACAGTCCTGCATCCGGGTCGCTCTTTCGTTTACGTGTGCGCGCTGCCGGGTCGGTGGATAGTCGCGCGATCCACGTCTGTATGCGCTCGTGGTCGATGTCTCTAAGCCGCTCATCTTTCCACTCGGGCAAGATCACCACGTCTAGCAATCCTCGGTACCCGGCGACGGTCTTAGGTGCCCGCTTAGCGGCCTCTTTGGTCTTAAGCCACGCCTCCGCGACGGTCCCGAAATCAACCGCCGATAGGCGCGGGTCTGCGTAAGTGCCAGTGTTTAGTGCCGTCTTCTCGGCGTCGCAGCGCCGCTCGGCGTCGGCGCGCTTCTCGTATGCCTCGGTCGTTTCCTTGCCCTTATGGTCGACCCATCGGGCAAGCCAGCGCTTACCCTGCCCGTGGCGAACGGTGCAGACCGTTTTGCCCGTTCCGGGCGTTTTCGTGTGTTTCGGATCAACACACCACACCGGGCCGCCTGCCTGGTCGGCGGGCCAATTGACCTGCTCGCCGCGCCGGGCCGGCCGGTGCCAGCGGTCCTCTACACCTGCGCGAATGCTGCGTTTCGGGGTCGTCATAGTCCGCATCCTAGACCGTTCCTGCGGACTGTGTGCGGACTGCGGACGGGTCGCACTTAAGCGTGTCGGTCAATAATCCGCTCTGAGCTGGTCTTTCTGGTGCCCTCGGTGAGATTCGAACTCACACTGTACGGGTTTTGAATCCGTTTCCTCTGCCAGTTGGGATACGAGGGCCCATCCGGGTTGTACCGGCCTCCATACCTTAGAGGAGCTTGCCGACCACAGCAGATCCGTACCCCCGCGCTCGCTGGTCACAGGCGCTCACGACACAATGTCCGTCATGACCGGCTCAACGACCGACGCCGACGCCATTCCGCCGCGTCGGGTCCTGATCGCTGAAGACGAAGCGCTCATTCGACTGGACCTCGCTGAGATGCTCCGAGAGGAGGGGTATGACATCGTCGGCGAGGCCGGCGACGGGCAGGAAGCCGTCGAGCTGGCCGAGCAGCATAAGCCCGATTTGGTGATCATGGACGTGAAGATGCCCCGCCGCGACGGCATCGACGCCGCGTCGGAGATCGCCAGCAAGCGCATCGCCCCCATCGTGGTGCTCACCGCGTTCAGCCAACGCGATCTGGTCGAACGTGCCCGCGACGCGGGAGCGATGGCCTACCTTGTCAAGCCGTTCACCATCAGCGACCTGATCCCGGCGATCGAGCTGGCCGTCAGCCGGTTCGCAGAGCTCAGCGCGCTGGAACACGAAGTAGCGACGCTGTCCGATCGGCTGGAGACCCGCAAGCTGGTGGAACGGGCCAAGGGCCTGCTGCAGGCCAAGCAGGCCATGACCGAGCCCGAGGCGTTCAAGTGGATACAGCGGGCGGCCATGGACCGGCGCACGACGATGAAGCGGGTCGCCGAAATCGTCCTCGAGACGCTGTCCGACCCCGCGGAGTAACGCCGACGCGCCGGCGCGCGGCGCGATTGGCTCTGCGGTGAGCGTGGGGGTTACTCGCACAAGTTCGCAGTCACCGCAGACTCAAAGCCCGGGGCGGGCGCTCCGCGATTGGCTCTGCGGTGAGCGTGGGGGTTACTCGCACAAGTTCGCAGTCGCCGCAGAGTCAAAGCCCGGGACGCAGCAGAACCACACTTAGCGCGCCACGATCACCGACGACCCGTGCCCGAACAGCCCCTGGTTCGCGGTGACGCCGACGGTCGCACCCTCCACCTGACGCCCGGTGGCTTGCCCGCGCAGCTGCCAGGTCAACTCGCAGACTTGGGCGATCGCCTGCGCGGGGATGGCCTCGCCGAAGCACGCCAGGCCGCCGGATGGGTTGACCGGCACGCGACCCCCCAGCGCCGTGGCCCCGGACCGCAGCAGCGCCTCGCCCTCGCCCTTGGGGCACAGCCCCAGGTGCTCGTACCAGTCGAGCTCCAGAGCGGTCGACAGGTCGTAGACCTCGGCCAGGCTCACGTCTTCAGGCCCGATGCCCGCCTCGGCATACGCCGCATCCAGGATCTGGTCCTTGAACACCCGCTCCGGCGCGGCCACAGCGGCGGTGGAATCCGTTGCGATGTCGGGCAATTCGGGCAGGTGCTGCGGGTATTGCGGGGTGACGGTGCTGACCGCGCGCACCGACGGCACGCCATCCAGGGAGCCGAGCTGCTTACGGGCGAACTCCGCGCTCGCCACCACAAGCGCGGCCGCGCCGTCGGAGGTTGCGCAGATGTCGAGCTGATGCAGCGGGTCGGCGACCACCGGACTGGCCAGCACGTCGTCGACCGAGGATTCCTTGTGGTAGCGCGCATTCGGGTTCTGCAGGCCGTGCTGTGAGTTCTTCACCTTCACCTGCGCGAAGTCCTCCACGGTCGCACCGTACAGGTCCATCCGGCGCCGCGCCAGCAGAGCGAAGTACACCGGGTTCATCGCGCCGATCAGGTGGAACCGCTGCCAGTCGGGGTCGTTCTTGCGTTCCCCGCCGACCGGCGCGAACGCGCCCTTCGGCGTGGTGTCCGCGCCGATCACCAGCGCGACGTCGCAGAAGCCGGCCAGGATCTGCGCTCGGGCACTCTGCAGCGCCTGCGACCCGCTGGCACACGCGGCGTAGCTGGAGCTGACCGGCACGCCATTCCAGCCCAGCTTCTGCGCAAAGGTCGACCCGGCGATGAAGCCGGGGTAGCCGTTGCGAATCGTGTCGGCCCCGGCGACCAGCTGGATCTGACGCCAGTCCAGGCCCGCCTCGCGCAGCGCGGCCCGCGCGGCGACCACGCCGTATTCGGTGAAGTCCCGGCCCCACTTGCCCCAGGGGTGCATGCCGGCGCCAAGGATGTACAGCGGTTCGGGGCTCATCAGGCGATCCTCCAGGCGTGCACCATCCGCTGCACACCGTCGGCGTCGACGAACAGCGGCATCGTCGTCAGCTCCATCTCCATGCCGACCTTCAGGTCCGCGGCCAGCGTGCCCTCGACCACCTTGCCCAGCACGATCAGGCCCTCGTCAGCCAGCTCCACGGCGGCGATCGCGAACGGTTCGAACGGGTCCGGGGCCGGATACGGCGCCGGTGGCGGGTAGCGGTTCTCGGTATAGCTCCACAGCTTCCCGCGGGTCGACAACGCGACGGACTCTAGTGAGTCGCTGTCGCATGCCGGGTTGGGGCAGTTGTTCTCGCGGGGCGGAAATACGTAGGTGCCGCACTGGGGGCATTTGCTGCCGATCAGGTGCGGTTTTCCGGCGTCGTCGGCGGCGAACCAGCCTTCGATCGCAGGCTGGGCCTTCTCGAGAGCTTCTGTCACCACGCCAGATTACTCATCACCGCGGAAAAACTGAAACGTGTTCCAGTTAGCTCCCGCCGCGGGGGAAATGAGCGGCTGCGGCGATGTCGGCGGCGATGCCTAGAGTTATGGCCGTGAGCCCAGCCAGGACCGCCGCCGGCAAGGCGGAACAAGGCGCCCCTGATGGCGGAGATCAAGCCAAGCCGACGCTGATGCTCCTGGACGGCAACTCGTTGGCGTTCCGCGCGTTCTACGCGCTGCCGGCGGAGAACTTCAAGACCCGCGGCGGCCTGACCACCAACGCGGTCTACGGCTTCACCGCGATGCTGATCAACCTGCTGCGCGACGAGGGGCCCACACACATCGCGGCCGCGTTCGACGTGTCGCGGCAGACGTTCCGCTCGGAGCGCTACCCGGAGTACAAGGCGAATCGCTCGTCGACGCCGGACGAGTTCCGCGGCCAGATCGACATCACTAAGGAAGTGCTTGGGGCGCTGGGCATCACGGTGCTGGCGGAGGCGGGGTTCGAGGCCGACGACATCATCGCCACGCTGGCCACCCAGGCCGAGAACGAGGGCTACCGGGTGCTGGTCGTCACCGGGGACCGGGACTCGTTGCAGCTGGTGAGCGACGACGTGACGGTGCTCTACCCGCGCAAGGGCGTCAGCGAACTGACCCGTTTCACACCGGACGCCGTCGTCGAAAAGTACGGCCTGACGCCCAAGCAGTACCCGGACTTCGCCGCGCTGCGCGGCGATCCCAGCGACAACCTGCCCGGCATTCCCGGAGTGGGGGAGAAGACCGCGTCCAAGTGGATCGTCGAGTACGGCTCGCTGCAGGAACTGGTCGACAACGTCGAGTCGGTGCGCGGCAAGGTGGGCGACGCGCTGCGGGCGAATCTGGCCAACGTGGTGCGCAACCGCGAGCTGACCGACCTGGTCAAGGACGTGCCGCTGGCGCAGACCCCGGACACGCTGCGGCTGCAGCCCTGGGACCGCGACCAGATCCACCGGCTCTTCGACGACCTCGAGTTCCGGGTGCTGCGGGACCGGCTGTTCGACACGCTGGCCGCCGTCGAGCCCGAGGTGGACGAGGGGTTCGACGTCCGCGGCGGCGCTGTGGAACCCGGCGCGGTCAGGCAGTGGCTGGCCGAACACGCCAGCGACGGGCGCCGCGCCGGGCTGGCCGTCGTCGGCACCCACCTGCCGCACGACGGCGACGCCACCGCGCTGGCCATTGCGGCGGCCGACGGCGACGGCGCATACCTCGACACCGCGACGCTGACCCCCGATGACGACGCCGCGCTGGCCGCCTGGCTGGCAGACCCCGACAAGCCCAAGGCCCTGCACGAGGCGAAGCTGGCCATGCACGACCTCGCCGGCCGCGGCTGGACGCTGGGCGGCGTCACCTCCGACACCGCGCTGGCCGCCTACCTGGTGCGTCCCGGCCAGCGCAGCTTCACCCTCGACGACCTGTCGCTGCGCTACCTGCGCCGCGAGCTGCGCGCGGAAACGGCTGAACAACAACAGCTTTCGCTGCTCGACGACCTGGATGAGGCGGGCGGCGTGGACGAGCAGGCCGTGCAGACCACCATCCTGCGGGCCCGCGCGGTCGTGGACCTGGCCGACGCGCTGGACGAGGAACTGGCCCGCATCGACTCCACGGCGCTGCTCGGCGACATGGAGCTGCCCGTGCAGCAGGTGCTGTCGGAGATGGAACGCGCCGGCATCGCCGTCGACCTGCGGATGCTCACCGAGCTGCAGAGCCACTTCGGCGACCAGATCCGCGACGCGGCCGAGGCCGCGTACGCCGTGATCGGCAAGCAGATCAACCTGGGCTCACCAAAGCAGCTGCAGGTTGTGCTGTTCGACGAGCTCGGGATGCCGAAGACCAAGCGCACCAAGACCGGCTACACCACCGACGCGGACGCCCTGCAATCGCTGTTCGACAAGACCGGACACCCGTTCCTGCAGCATCTGCTGACCCACCGCGACGTCACCCGGCTGAAGGTCACCGTCGACGGGCTGCTGAACTCGGTGGCCGGCGACGGCCGGATCCACACCACGTTCAACCAGACCATCGCCGCGACGGGCCGGCTTTCGTCCACCGAGCCGAATCTGCAGAACATCCCGATCCGCACCGACGCGGGCCGGCGGATCCGCGACGCGTTCGTGGTCGGCACGGGCTCCAACGACAGCGACTTCGCCGAGCTGATGACCGCCGACTACAGCCAGATCGAGATGCGGATCATGGCGCACCTGTCCCGCGACGAGGGCCTGATCGAAGCCTTCAACACCGGAGAGGACCTGCACTCCTTCGTCGCGTCGCGCGCGTTCGGCGTGCCCATCGAGGAGGTCACCGGCGAGCTGCGGCGCCGGGTCAAGGCGATGTCGTACGGGCTGGCCTACGGGCTGAGCGCCTACGGGTTGTCCGCCCAGCTCAAGATCTCCACCGAAGAGGCCAAGGAGCAGATGGACCAGTACTTCGCCCGATTCGGCGGGGTGCGGGACTACCTGATGGACGTCGTCGAGCAGGCCCGCAAGGACGGCTACACCTCCACCGTGCTGGGCCGGCGGCGCTACCTGCCGGAACTGGACAGCTCCAACCGCCAGGTGCGCGAGGCCGCCGAGCGGGCGGCGCTCAACGCCCCGATCCAGGGCAGCGCCGCCGACATCATCAAGGTGGCGATGATCGAGGTCGACAAGGCGATCAAGGCGGCCAACCTGGCGTCGCGCATGTTGCTTCAGGTCCACGACGAGCTGCTCTTCGAGGTCGCGCCGGGCGAGCGTGACCGACTCGAGGAGCTGGTCCGCGAGAAGATGGGCGGCGCCTACCCGCTGGACGTGCCGCTCGAGGTGTCGGTCGGCTACGGACGTAGCTGGGACGCGGCGGCGCACTAGCATGTCGGAGGCGGCCGAGCGCAAGCCGTTCGTGCGGTACCCGCTGGTGCTGTTCTCCAAGCTGTTCGGGCTGCTGCCGGCGCCCGCCGCCGACGCGGTGCTGGCCGTGCTCGCCCGGCTCGTCTACTGGCGGGGCCGCGCCCAGCATCTGAATGTGCTGCAGGATTTCCGCGACAACGTGGACCCGACGGCGCAGTTCTCCCCACGCAAGTGGCGGCCGGTCCAGGCGATGTACCGGGCCCTGGTCCGCAACGCCAACGACGCGATCTGGTTCCTCGGCACCACGCGCGCCGCGGCGCTGCGGCGCTTCCGGATCGCCGACCCATCGCCCATCCACGCCGCCCTCGACGCCGGCCGGTCCGCCGGTGTGGGCGCCATCGTCGCGTTCCCGCACCTCGGCTCGTACGCGGCGCTGCCGATCGTGCTCGCGCTCAACGGTCTGCCGACCACCGTCGTCGCCAACCGGCAGCGCGCCCTGATGCAGTGGGTGATCAGCCGCGGCGCGCAGAAAGCGCAGCTGGAACTCATCACGGTCGATCGCACCGGGGGAGCCAGCATCACCGCGGCCATGGCGGACGCCCTGCGCCGTGGCCGGATCGTCGCGGTGGCCGGCGACTATTTCCGGGCCCGAGAGAGCGCGCAGGGTGGCACAAGTAAGGCCATTCAGGTCGACCTGGCGGGAGTCAAGCGCCCGGTCGGTCCGGGACCGGCGCTGCTGGCCCTGCGCACCGGAGCGCTGATCGTCCCCGGTGCCGTCTTCCAGCACAAACACCAGCGCGAACCCGTATTCGGGCCGCCGATCTGCGTCGCCATCCCGGCCGACGGTAGCGAGCAGAACGTCAGGGATGCCGTGCAGGAGACGTCGCAGGAGGTCGCCGACGCGCTCGCGCAGTTCATCAACCGCGAGCCGGACCAGTGGCTGATGCCGGGCGGGCTGGTGTCGGATTCCGTGGGGCGCACCCGGAAGGGGTGAGTTTGGCCAGCTAGGGCCCGTCGAGTAGCCTCAATAGGCAATCCCGAATTGTCCCTACGATGAACCCTGTCCGGAGCAACCCAACAATATGCCGAGTCCCACCGTCACCTCGCCGCAAGTAGCCGTCAACGACATAGGCACCAGCGAGGACTTTCTTGCTGCAATAGACAAAACGATCAAGTACTTCAACGATGGCGACATCGTCGAAGGCACGATAGTCAAAGTGGACCGGGACGAGGTGCTCCTCGACATCGGCTACAAGACCGAAGGGGTCATCCCCGCCCGCGAACTCTCGATCAAGCACGATGTCGACCCCAACGAGGTCGTTTCCGTCGGCGACGAGGTCGAGGCCCTGGTTCTCACCAAGGAGGACAAAGAGGGCCGCCTGATCCTGTCCAAGAAGCGCGCGCAGTACGAGCGCGCCTGGGGCACCATCGAGGCGCTCAAGGCGAAGGACGAGGCCGTCAAGGGCACCGTCATCGAGGTCGTCAAGGGCGGCCTGATCCTCGACATCGGCCTGCGCGGCTTCCTGCCGGCGTCGCTGGTCGAGATGCGCCGGGTCCGCGATCTGCAGCCGTACATCGGCAAGGAGATCGAGGCCAAGATCATCGAGCTGGACAAGAACCGCAACAACGTGGTGTTGAGCCGCCGCGCCTGGCTGGAGCAGACCCAGTCCGAGGTGCGCAGCGAGTTCCTCAACCAGCTGCAGAAGGGCACCATCCGCAAGGGTGTGGTCTCCTCGATCGTCAACTTCGGCGCGTTCGTCGACCTGGGCGGGGTGGACGGCCTGGTGCACGTTTCCGAGCTGTCCTGGAAGCACATCGACCACCCGTCCGAGGTGGTGCAGGTGGGCGACGAGGTCACCGTCGAGGTGCTCGACGTCGACATGGACCGCGAGCGGGTTTCGCTGTCGCTGAAGGCCACTCAGGAAGACCCGTGGCGGCACTTCGCCCGCACCCACGCGATCGGCCAGATCGTGCCGGGCAAGGTCACCAAGCTGGTGCCGTTCGGCGCGTTCGTCCGCGTCGAGGAGGGCATCGAGGGCCTGGTGCACATCTCCGAGCTGGCCGAGCGTCACGTCGAGGTGCCGGACCAGGTGGTTGCCGTCGGCGACGACGCGATGGTCAAGGTCATCGACATCGACCTGGAGCGGCGCCGGATCTCGCTGAGCCTCAAGCAGGCCAACGAGGACTACACCGACGAGTTCGACCCCGCCAAGTACGGCATGGCCGACAGCTACGACGAGCAGGGCAACTACATCTTCCCCGAGGGCTTCGACGCGGAGACCAACGAGTGGATGGAAGGTTTCGACGCCCAGCGCAACGAGTGGGAGGCCCGCTACGCGGAGGCCGAGCGCCGGCACAAGATGCACACCGCGCAGATGGAGAAGTTCGCCGCCGCGGAGGCCGCGGACCACGGTGGTGGCGGTCAGTCGTCGTCCAGCAGCAGCTCCTCGGAGAAGTCGGCAGGGGGGTCGCTGGCCAGCGACGCCCAGCTGGCCGCGCTGCGGGAAAAGCTCGCCGGCAACGCCTGATCTGCGCGGATGCTGCGCATCGGGCTGACGGGCGGCATCGGTGCCGGCAAGTCGGCGCTGTCCGCCACGTTCGAGCAATGCGGCGGGATCATCGTCGATGGCGACGTCATCTCCCGTGAGGTGGTCGAACCGGGCACCGAAGGGCTGGCGTCGCTGGTCGACGCCTTCGGCGAGGACATCCTGCTGCCCGACGGCGCGCTGAATCGGCCGGCGTTGGCCGCCAAGGCTTTCGCCGACGAGGAGGAACGCAAGAAGCTCAACGGCATCGTCCACCCGCTGGTCGCCAAACGACGCTCGGAGATCATCGCGGCGGTATCCGAGGATGCCGTTGTGGTGGAAGACATTCCGCTGTTGGTCGAGTCGGGGATGGCGCCGCTGTTCCCGCTCGTCGTCATCGTGCACGCCGACGTGGATGTGCGGTTGCGGCGGCTGACCGAGGTCCGCGGCATGACCGAGGAGGACGCCCGCGCCCGAATCGCCGCGCAGGCCACCGACGAGCAGCGCCGTGCCGTCGCCGATATCTGGCTGGACAACTCGGGCACCCAGGAGGAGTTGGTCGAGAAGGCCCGCGACGTCTGGTACAACCGGATCCTGCCGTTCGCCCACAACCTGACCGAGCGACAGCCCGCCCGCGCGGCGGCCAGGGTGGTGGCGGCCGACCCGTCCTGGCCGGATCAGGCGCTGCGGATCGTGAACCGATTGAAGACCTGCTGCGGGCATCGGGCATTGCGGGTGGACCACATCGGCTCCACGGCCGTGCCGGAACTCGACGCCAAGGACGTCATCGACATCCAGGTGACCGTCGAATCCCTCGATGTGGCAGACGAACTCGTCGAACCTCTGCTGACCGCCGGCTATCCGCGGCTGGAACACATCACCCAGGACGCTGCCAAGACCGACGCCCGCAGCACCGCCGCCGGCCTCGACCACAGCGACGATCCGGCGTTGTGGCACAAACGCATTCACGCCTCAGCCGATCCCGGTCGGCCGACGAATGTGCACATCCGGGTGGCCGGGTGGCCCAACCAGCAGTTCGCGCTGCTGTTCGTCGATTGGCTCAAGGCCAATCCCGGTGTGCGCGAAGACTATCTGGAGGTCAAGCGAGCCGCCGACGCCAGCGGCGGTGGTGACCTCATCCGCTACGTCACCGCCAAGGAGCCGTGGTTCCTCGACGCCTACCGGCGGGCCTGGGAGTGGGCCGACGCGACCGGGTGGAAGCCCTAGGCGGGAACCGACGATTCGCGAGCGTAACGGCACTGCGAAACTCGGCGGTCGGAATCGCGGCCACGTTACGCTCGCGCGTACCGTCTGAGGGATGCCGTTCGTCACGGACATCCTGGGGCCGAGGCGGCCCGTCGAAGGGGCGTCGCCGCTGGTGGCGGGTCGGCTGCGTCGTACCAGCACCATCGACACCCACCCCGACGCGGCGCGCGGCTCCGTCGTCGACCTCCGGGCCCGTGACGCGACGGGGGCAGACGGCGTCGAGGTGCTCGGCGAGATCCGCGTCGACGCGCGGTTGCTCAATTTCGTCATCGACGACATCGGCTGCACGCCGCCGGACGGCCGTCTCGACGCGCTGCGGGGCTGTCGCGTCGGCCCCGGTTTCCGGTCGAAGGTCGGCGCGTTGCTGCCCGACGAAGCACGAAAAGCGAGCCTGCTGCACCTGCTACTCGACGACTGGGTCGGCGCGTCGCTGGTGTCCGGGTACGGCACCCAGCACACGGCGATCGTCCTGGGCGTCGAGCAGAAGATGCCGGCCGGTGTCGCGGACCGGATGGCTGGGATCTGCGCGGGTTTCGCGCCGGACGCGTCGCTGATCGACTACGCCCGCCGACACGACGTGATTCCGACCGGCCGCGGGCCGGTGGCGCCGCCGCTGGACGGCCTGCACGACGCCGAGCCGCTGAGGCCGCGCGGGATGCGCAGGTTCCGCCGGCTCGACGCGTGGCCGGTGGACGCCGAGACGGTGGGGTTCGACGCGCACTTCCGGGACTCTCACATGGACGACGACGGCGTCGAGACGATCGTGCACGAGTACACGGTCACCGGGACGGTGGACGATCCGACGCGGACCATCACCTCGGTGAAGGCCGAGGTGCGGGTGCTGCCGTGGCAGGAATGCCCCGGTGCCATCGGAAGCGCCGCGCGGGTCCGCGGCATGAGCCTCACCGAGTTGCGAGAGCGGGTCCGCGGCGAATTCGTCGGCACCAGCACCTGCACTCACCTCAACGACACCTTGCGCGCGATCGCCGACTTGGACGCCCTGCTAGGGCAGCGGCGATGACCTTGCGCATGACCGTCGTATAACCACTCGCGGCACCCTACGGTAGGTGTCGGATCGAAGTTGGACACCGTGGCAAAGGGGGCGTGCGTCGTGGCGGATCGGGTGCGGGTCAATCCCGAGGAGGTAGCGAGGGGCGCACGCCAAACGGGGTATGCGATCGCGGACGCGGATCGGCAATTCGTGAGCCACGAGACCGGGATCACCGAAGCGTCCGCGGGCTGGGTCGGGTCCTCGCAGCAGGCGCTGCAGGAGCTGTCGACGCATTGGGAGTCCCGCCACCAGCACCACCGCGTCCGCACCGCGGCGACGGGCGAATCGATGGCCTCGGCCGCGAAGCGCTTCGCCTCGACGGAGCGGGATTCACAGCAGAACCTCTCGTCGTGACGACTCCCACGCGGGGAAACCGTTGGTAACCCTGACGATCCCCGACATCCTGCGCTGGGACCCGGCCGCCATCTATGACGTCTTCCGCATCGTCAAGACCCGCGAGCAGACGTTCGCCGACTTCGGCACCCACCTGCAGCGGGTGCAGAACACGCTGGCCGACTGGGGCGGTGACGCCGGGCAGGCATTTCACCAGTCGATGAACCGGCACCGCGTCGACATCGAGGGTGACGGGCGGGAGTCCGCGCGGGTGGCCGCGGCGGTGGACCGCGCCGAGCACGACGTCGAATCCGTCCGGACCAGCCTGCGGGCCGCGCTCAGCTTCGCGGCGGGCCAACACCTCAACGTCGCCGACGACGGCACGGTGACCATCCAGCCCGGGTTCGAGAACAATAAGGACGCCAAGCAGGCACTCGCGTTCGAAGCGAGAGGGCCAGGGCAGCCGGGCTACGACCTGACGATCCGCGGCATCATGGCGGCGGCGGAACGCGTCGACGACGGACTGGCCGCCGCCATCCGCGCGGCGGTCGGCGATCAACAACTCGACGAGAACGGCCGACCTGTCGGGGGCGCGCCGCCCGCGCCGCCGCCTCTGGTGACGGTTGACCAGCTCAAGCAGATATTTCCGGAACTCGCGAACGACCCGGCGAAGGCGCAGCTGTATCAGCAGAAGCTCAACGAGGCCATGCGGGAGTACGGCATCGACACCCCGCAACGGGCGGCCGCGTTTTTGGCCCAGCTGTCGGTCGAGACCGACGGCTTCAACACGCTGACCGAATACGCCGACGGTTCGGAATACGAGGGCCGCACGGACATGGGCAATGTCAACCCGGGCGACGGCCCGCGCTACAAGGGCCGCGGCGCCATCCAGCTGACCGGGCATAATCACTACCGTGACGCGAGCCGCGATCCTCGGCTGAACATGCCTTTTCTGGAGAGTCAGCCCGAACGGGCAGCCGATCCCGAGAACGCCTTCCGCATCGCCGCGTGGTACTGGACCAATCCAGAGCTCACCGCCAACGGTCAGAACCTGAACGTCCTCGCCGACCGAGCGGGTCTGAGCGATGCGGGACTCGCAGAGTTCCGCCGGATCACCGAAGGGGTGCGTGGCGGTTCGTGGACCGAACTCAACGCGCACGAAGACCGGCGCGAAGCGGCGTATCGGCGCGCCCTGACGGTGCTGGGCGTCTCGTGAGCACGCTGGGAAAGTGGGGCCGCGCGGCGTTGTCCGCGGTCGTGGCGTGGGTTCCCCTCGCGGCGTGCACGCACCCCAGCGCGCCGAGCGGTACCGGAAGCGGCCGGCCGGTGCCCGACGCGGCCTTCGCGTACGTCTCGGATCAGGAATTGGGCCTCGTCCGGGGCGGACAAGTGGTGGCGCGGGCCAAGGGAAACTTCTTCCACATCTTTCCGCCGCAGTTCACCGCCGATGGCAGATTTGTCTTTGCCGCCGAAGGCGGCGATCAGCTGGGCGTCGTCGATCTCGTGACGCTCAAGGCCCAGACCGTCGCGACGCCCGGCGCCGCCGGCAAGGTGGCGGCGGCGCGCGGGACGACGGTCGTCTGGCTCAACGGTGCGGGCGAGCTGACCAGCCTGGACCTCGGCGCGGAGCACCCGGTCCCGTCGCCCGCCACGAAGCTGCAATTCCCGGCGCCGGACGTCGGCGCCGGCGAGATCCCCAACGACGTGCTGCAACCCCGACTCGTCGGCTCCGGCGGGACGGCCCTGCTGTTCGCGAGGCTCGACCACAGGCCCGGCACGTGCCTCGGCCCGGACAACCTCTACCTGGTGCGCGACGGCGCGGTCTCGGCGCTGGGCAAGACGAGCGGGTGCGCTCCTTTGACGAGGGTGGCGTTCAGCCGCGACGGGGGTCAATTGGCGTATGCCAACGCGTCGCGCATGTGCGATCAGGCTTCGGTGACGATCCGCGGTGTCGCGGACGGGGTTGCGCAGACCTCTGGCGTGCAGGCCGGCCAGGGCCAGATCCGCTCGAACGTCCCGCGCCTGTGGTGGGACGCGCACGGTGCGCTCAGCGTCGGCTACGCGAGTTTTCGCTGCGACGGTGGCCGGCTGACTGCCCTGGAGCCTCCGAGCGTGTGGACGCACACAGATGGCGGATGGAACCGGCAGGCGCCCGCCCCGGCGCTGCAGATCCTGTCCTTCTCCTCGGGTTCGACGGCGGTGCTGGCGCCCGGCGCCGGCGCGCAGGACTCCCTCGACAAGGGCGCGCTGTGGATCGTCACCGAGTCGAACCGCACCCACATCGCCGATAACGTCAGCGACGTTGCCGCCCTGCCGATTTCGTCGCAAAACGATTCGTAGGCGGCGTGTGCCGGGCGTGAGCGGCCCCAAATGTGGGGGAAATACCGCGTGAGCCCTGCGTTTTGAGGACCCTCGCGGGCTCGCCCGCAAAGGCTATCGGCGGACGCACGCTAGCGTGCCTGGCACCGCGGGCACCACCACGACGTGCGTCCGCCCACCCGCCCGGTCGTCAGGGCGGTGCCGCAGCGGGGGCAGTGCGGGTCGGGGTCGTCGCGCACCCCCGTGAGCCAATGGGGCAGACGGGGCACCCGCCTATGTCGCACGGCGGTACGCAGGACCCGACTCGTCGCGGTGTGCAGGCGTTTCACGTCGTCGGTGTCCAGGTCGGCCACCGAGCGCTTGGGGTTTATCCTGGCGCGCCAGCAGATTTCGTCGGTCAGCAGGTTTCCGAGCCCGGCGAGCACCGCCTGATCCATCAGCGTCGGCTTCAGCGCGCCGCGTCGCCCCGACAGGACGCCGCGCAGCTCCCGCAGCCCGATGCCCAGCGCGTCGGGGCCCTGCGGACCGATCAGGTCGGCGACCGCGGCGTCGTCGCCGGCCAGCCAGACGCCGCGCAGTTTGCGCAGGTCGGCGTAGCGGAGTTGGCCGCGATCCAGCGTCAGGACCAGCCGCTCGTGCTTTTCAGGCTGCGCGCCGTCGGCGCAGTAGTACGGGTGACCCGTCATCCCGCTGTGGATCAACAGCGTCGGGCCGTCGGTGGGCAGGATCAGCCACTTGCCGCGCCGGCGGGGGTCGCGGAAGCGATGACCGTGCAGTTGGCGGCCCAGCACCGCGGGCTTCGTGTTGCGCAGCACGCCGGGATCGCGCACGTCGACGCGCTCGATGCGGCGGCCGGGCAGGGCGCGGGCAAGCTCGCGGCGGAAGCCTTCCACGTCGGGCAGTTCAGGCACGAAGCTTCGCCAGCCGTCGCAGCGGCCCGGTCAGGGATCGCGCATGCCGCGACATGTCGGCCCACGGGTCGCGTTGCCCCGCCAGCCGTTTGGGGATGTCGCGGATCGTGTACCGGTCGGCGCGCAGGCCGCGGGCATCCAACTCGTCCCACTCCAGCGGGGTGGCGACCGGCGCGCCGGCGCGGGCCCGGACTGAGTACGGCGCGACCGCCGTCTGCGCGTAGGCGTTTCGCATCACGTCCAGATACACCCGGCCGCCGCGCTTGTCCTTGCGGGCCGCCACGGTTCGGTGCTCGGGGTCCTCGGCGACCACCAGTTCGGCGACGTCGCGGGCGAAGTGCCGGACGGTGTCGAAGTCGGCGTCACCGCGCAGCGGCGCCACGACGTGCAGCCCGCGCGACCCGGTGGTCTGCACGTAGC